>NZ_CBFHLV010000001.1:0-176502 GCF_965656765.1 Marivita sp.
TGCGCGCCCATATCGAGATGTCCAACGAGGTCTGGAACTGGATGTTCGGCCAGGCCCGCGATGCCGCTGACTCCGCGCAAGAGCGGTTTGGACAGGATCTGGGTGACGGCTGGATGCAGGAATACGGCGCACGTTCGGCCGAGATGGCACAGGTGCTCGACAGCGTTTATGCCGGGGCCGAAGACCGGTTGGTCAAGGTCATCGCGACCCACACCTACTGGCCCGGTCTGGAAGAACCCGCGCTCGAGGCCCCGGCCTGGCAGGCCCTGAGCCCGGCGAATGACGCGCCCTACCTGTCCTTCGACACCTATGCGATCACCGGCTATTTCGGCAACAGCCTGGGCACCGACGAAAAGGCCCCCGCGGTTCTGGAATGGATCGCCCGCAGTGAGGCCCAGGCCCGTCAGGACGCGGCGGCACAAGGGCTCAGCGGGGCCGCGGCCAATGCCTATTTCGCCGAACATCGGTTTGATCTGGCCGAAGACCTTGCGGTGCGCGAACTGCGCGATGGCTCGGTCACCGGCAATGCCGGGGACAGCCTGCAGGGTCTGTTCGATCTCTTCGCCTATCACAAGTCGGTGGCCGATGCGCATGGGCTTGACCTGGTGATGTACGAGGGCGGCACCCATGTGGTCGGCATTGGCCAGTGGGTCAGCAATGAGGTGCTCACCGAGTTTTTTGCCCATCTCAACTATTCCGACGGGATGGGGCAGCTTTATACCGAGCTGCTCGAGGGGTGGGAGGCCGCAGGCGGCACGCTCTTCAATGCCTTCGTCGATGTCGCAGGGTCCAGCCAATGGGGCAGCTGGGGATCGCTGCGCCATCTGGAGGACAGCACCGCGCGTCACGACGCCGTGGTGACGTTCATGGAAAGCCATCCCGCGCCTGCGTCGATGAAGGATGGGATCGAGGGCAATGCATCGTTTGATGTTGGCCCCGCTCCGGAGCCTGCACCCAATGAGGAGGACGACGCGGCAGAGAATGCGCCGGCCCCCACACCCACTCCTGTGCCGACACCGGCCCCAGAGCCCGAGCCAGAGACCCAGCCGGAACCGACACCAACGCCGACACCGGCCCCAACGCCCACGCCGACACCGGCCCCGGCAGTGACCGATGCGGTGCGCGAATACGTGTTCGGCAACGATCTCTTTGCCTGGGGTGTCGGGGACCCCGAACTGTCGGTGGCCCATTGGGTAGACAGCCTCGCTGATGCCGCCGGCACCAGCTATGCCACATCGATCCAGACCGGCATGCTGACCCGGCATGATGACCTGCCGCCAAACCCGCATCTGTTGGTCGATGGTGTCGATGAGGCCTGGGACCCCGATACCGGCCAAAGCTTTGCCGATGCCGGGTTCAACCAGATCACGATCTCGGCTGTGAACTTTGTGCAGGACCAATCTCCCGACAGCCCATACTGGCACGAACCCGGCACCTCGCCGCTCGCGGCCGCGCTGCAGATCATCGATTGGACCCAGGCCCGCGCGCCCGGAGCCGCGATCAACATCTTCGAAACATGGCCCGACATGGGCGGCTTTATCGACAGCTTCCCACCGACGCAGGCACAGTTCGCCGCCTGGACCAACTTCATGACCACCGACTGGCATGACTGGTGGGTGTCCCTGTCAGACATGATCCAACAGGCCCGCCCCGATCTGGACGTGCGCCTGATCAGCGTCGGCACACAGGTGGCCGAGATGCTCGACACACCCGCCCTCGGCCTTGGTGACCTGACCGCACAAGACCTCTTCCTCGACGATAACGGCCACGGCACACCCACTCTCAACTTCCTCGCCGCAACCATCCACTACACAACACTCTACGGCTCCCAAGCCCCGCAAAACATCACAATCCCAAGCTCCGTCCACAAAGACGTCGCTCAAAACTACACTCAAATCACACAGTGGATCGCCAGGGAGGCCAATCTCGAGCTGCCTGCCCCGTTGATCAATCCGTTCTCTGAAAGGTCCGACCCTGCCGGCGACGGGCAGTACGGGGGCGAGTCGTCCAGTGATCGGCAGGCGTTCACCGACACTACGGGAGCAACGCAGGGCGACGATCGTATTGAAGTCGACGCCGTCAGCGGATCGATCAATGGTGGTGCGGGGTTCGACACGTTGGTCATACATGGCGACCAAGCGTCCTTTTCGTTGCGGTTCACGGATAACGCGACGCTGATCAAGAACCACGCGACCGACGCGGAGGTTTTGCGATTGTCGAACGTCGAACAGATCGATTTTGGCCGGGAAGTGCAGCCGTTCGACACGACGGGCCTGTCGATTGGCATGTTCGATGGGATGCGTGATCTGGACGCTGCGTCGATGATGGCGTTGACCGAACTTTACATTGCCTATTTCAACCGCGCCCCGGATGCGATCGGGTTGTTTTTCTGGGGAGATCAAATGGCGAGCGGGCTGAAACTTGATGAAATCGCTGCTTATTTCTTTGATCAGCCTGAAACCCGCGCGCTCTATAGCGATTTGGACGACATGCCGTCCTTTGTGACCGCAGTCTATCAGAATGTATTGGGACGCGCGCCGGATCCTGCCGGTATAGACTATTGGCTCGACGTTCTGGGTGACGGCACTGCTATGCCACCGTCGAATTTTATTCAGGCCATTCTGGCGGGGGCAAAAGCGGCGACGGGCGACCCTGCGGATGCCGCCTATCTGGCCAGCAAGGTTGCCTTGGGTGGGCATTTTTCCGTGACATTGGGCATGTCTGATTTGCAAAACGCCAACAGTGTAATGCAAGGATTTGACGGGTCTGCGCCGAGCCTTGCAGCTGGCATGGCGCAGAGCGATGCGTTTTATGCGGATATTATGGATGGGAGGGACGATGGATTCTTGATGCAGATTGTCGGTATGTCCGACACGCCCTTTGAACTGTGACATCCCAATCGGCACAGTCCTGCGGAGGGCAGAGATACGCGCCTTCCGCAAAAGAAAGTAAAAGAGCTGTAGAATCGTCAGGGCTGTGCACATCGGACCGAGGCGCCTTTTCTAGCAATCTGGGCCAACGCGCCCAAAGACCGCCCCGTTTTGGCACCGAGATCTTAACAAACACTCTTCACCCCATAAGATGCGTCGAATTGGACCTATTTCCGTAAATTCAATTGATTGGAATCGCCGCTTCTGAGACAGCTTTGGTGATGGTGGTTGGCGTGTCACGCGTCAGCCGAATAGGGAATGCGGTGAAATTCCGTGACTGCCCCCGCAACTGTGAGCGGTAAGTGCTTCGCGCAAAACCACTGGGCCAAACTGCCTGGGAAGGTGCGAACCGCACGTTGAGCCGCGAGTCAGGAGACCTGCCATCGCCAAAGAACTGAACCCGGGCGGGGTGCACCGGAGGTCGATCTGCCTTGTGCCCCTTAGCACAATTCATGAGCACGGCCTCTATGCGACCCGCCCCAGCGCGGAGGGCGCATTATGTCTATTGAACGAACCTTGACCCAGCTTCAGGTCAATCCCAGCACGCCAGAGCGGGTGCGCGAAATTGGGCAGTTGGGGTATATGCAATGGCTGGGCGGGCTTCCTGCGCGGGCGTGCTATCTGACCGAAGCAACGTGTGCGTATATGGCCGCAACCCCCTTTCGAGATACCGATCCGGCGGTGGCGGAGTTTTGCGCGTTGTTGAAGGCGTCGCTGGATGCACCGCTGACACCGTTGGATCTGGCATTGCCCGCACCCCGGCGGCGCGGAGGCGCTAAAGAACGGCGGTTGTCGCTATAAGCCTGTGTTGCTTGCCGCAGCTTCAAACGCTGCGGCGGCCTCTTGGGTCAGGGGATCTGACAGCAGACTGCGCGCAATGTCGGGTGACAGCGTAAAACAATCGAGACCTCGGGTCGCGAGCGCGAGCATCTGGTCGGCACTGCGCAGCGACGCGACAAGAATTCGCGGATGCCCATCTGCGATTACATTCATCTGTTCGAGCATGTCCAAGGCAGGCAAACCCGCTTCGTCCATGCGCCCGAAATAGGGGGCGGCAAAGTCGGCGTTGAGCGCTTTGGCCACGAAGATCTGTTTTGGGTGATAGATCGCTGTCATCAGGATCGGACCATCCAGTGACTTGATCACAGGGACTGAACGGATGCCCTCGGGCGTCATGGGAATTTTGACGACTGTGCGCAGACCAGCCTTTGACCCCGCCTCATAGAGTTTATCAGCCCAATCCACATAACTTTCGACCGGGCCAAACACCTGTGCGTGCAATTCATGTGCGCCAAGATCACGCGCCTGTCTGGCCTTCGTCGTCCAGTCAATGTCAGGATAGGTCAGCCCGGCGCGGTGGGCGAGTAAAGGGTTCGTCGTGATACCTTTGAATAGACCCGTTGGCATCAGGTCTTGCCACGCGGCATCCTCTGCAGTGTCGAGGTAGAGATCCATCAGATCAAATGGCAGCAGACATCGCTGTGTCGAGTTCTTGAAGAGTTGGCGGGTTGCATCCTGCACGGCTGCAATTGATGGCGGCGGCCAGCCCCGCGCGGCGTATCAGGGTCTCGAGTTTGGCCGCATTGAGCGCAATTAAAGCATCCGGGGACAGTGCGTCGATCCGGGAAAGGCCGGACAAAAGCGTGGCCATAAACGTATCCCCGGCCCCAACGGTGTCGATCAATCCAGGTACGGGTGGTGCAGGGATGTTGATCTCAAGATCACCACACCAAGCGCTTGCACCATCTGGTCCCTTGGTCATCACGACAAGCGCTGCAGATGTCTTTTTGCGAACCAGATCAAGTGCTTCAATTTGAGGCATGTCGGGACACAATCCCTCCAGATCCTCATCGCTGAGTTTGAGAACATGGGTCGCTTGCATCATGCGAAAGATACGCGCGCGGTAAGTTTCGATATCGGTGATCACGGACAAGCGCACATTTGGGTCCAATGACACCAAAATGCCTGCGTCATAGGCGCCGTTGCAGGTGGATTCCCACACGTCCGCATCCTCGCCATCGGTGAGAGCCAGCGAACCGGTGTGTAGCGCGGCGGTATCAGACGGCATTGCGGCGGCTAGGGATTGGGCTGTCACAGCACGTTCGGCGGTGCCGTCACGTTCGAACACGTAGGATGGGATACCGTCGGTGACTGTCACGCGAGCGATGGTGGTTGGTGCATCAACACGTCCGCCACTCAGCGTCACACCAGATGTCACCAATGTTTCGGCCAGAATATCACCCCAACTGTCGGTGGAAATGGGAGTGAGGTATCGCACATCGGCTGTCTGACGCCCCAAAGCCATCGCCACATTGAACGGTGACCCGCCGGCAAGGGCTGACACTTTTCCGTCGCGGGTGACATGATCAATAAGATTCTCACCGCCGACGCAGATAACGGGGCTTGCTGGCATAACGGGACTTTCGGTTTTTGTGGTCAGTTCGTGTTCAAATTCACGTTCGGCAACGTGTCCAGCGCTTGCTTAAGGGCATTGCCCCACTGAGTCGAGATCGACTGAAACTCAGCATTGTCGGCTTCGACGCGTCCGACATATTTCTTTTCCAAACTGTCGGTATGGTAGCAGAAGTAATCAAGTGGCGCGCCAACTGACAAATTCGCCTTGAGTGTAGAGTCGAAACTGACCAGCAACAACTTGAGTGCGTCGGCAAAGTTAAGCTTTGGATCGTAGGCGCGCACAAGGATCGGGCGACCATATTTGATCTCACCGATCTGAAAGAACGGCGTGTCATCACCGGCTTCGATGAAATTGCCCTCGGGGTAGATCAGAAAAAGGCGCGGTGGGCTGCCAGCGATCTGGCCTCCAAGCATGAGGGTCGCGTCAAACCCACTATCGGCGCGTTGCCCTCCTTCTTTGAGGTCCTTGATCACCTCACGTAATGTGTCACCGACCATACACGCCGCCTGAAACATTGACGGGGCTTTCATCAGCGAAGACGTCCGTTCTTCGGGCAGTTTGCTGCGTTCGTCCAAAAGGCTGACCACAGCCTGGGTCGTTGCAAGATTGCCAGCCGACATGAGCGTCATCACCCGATCACCGGGTTCTTCCCAGATCGTCATCTTTTTGAATGTCGAGATATTGTCCAAACCGGCATTGGTGCGGGTGTCCGACATGAAGACCAACCCGTCGCGCAGCATCATTCCAACGCAATATGTCACTGAGACGCCTTTATTGCTGAACCACGTTTATGCGAACGTGCAACTCTTCGTTTGCACCTCCGATACGGGTACCAGATATCGGTGCTGCGTCGGAATAGTCCAGCCCTGTTGCAACACGGACGTAACGTGTATCCGGCGAGACACCGTTCGACACGTCGAAACCGACCCAGCCCAGCCCTTTGACATGAACTTCGGCCCAGGCGTGCATCGCGTCCTGCGTCGTTGTTTCATTCAGCATCAGATAGCCGCTGACATATCGCGCCGGCATCCCGAGCGCCCGTGCGCAGGTGATGAAAATCTGGGAATGATCCTGACAGACACCCTTGCCCGCTGTTATTGCATCCTCAGCCGTCCAAAAGGGCTCGGACGCACCCAGCGTATAGGCCACCGCGTCTCGAATACGGTCTGACAAGGCATGTAGTTCGGGAATGCCCGGCAATGCTTCCATACCTTTTATCAAAGCGCGCGTGCCCGGCCCTGGTTCTGTTCGCGGGGTGGTCAGGTCATAGAGCCACAAGGGCGCGATGCCGTGATGCGGCCCCAAAACGCCTGCATTGTCCACGATATCAACCTCGCCCTCACTCGTGACCGAAAGCTCGGTCGTGTTTGGATCAAAGCTGATCAGTTCAGTTGTGTTGTGATGCTGATCTTCGAACGCAACCTCTTTGCGGCCACCTTCAATGCGCGTCTCCCAAGACACAACCGATTGATTATAAGATGATTTCGGTGTCTTACGCAGCTGCTGCAGGCCATAGATGACCGGCTCTTCAAAGCGGTAAACCGTGGTGTGTTCGATCTTCAGGCGCATGCCGGGCGATCATGTTTAAACCTATGCATAAAACCTGAAATCCTGTTCGATCTGGCGGGATATTCCGCTGAGCTCTTTTAGTGTCTTCTGCAAAAATTCATGCAGGCCAAATTCAAAGATATCGTCAATGTTTTGCGACAATAGCCCGTTTTCCAATGCGCCTACCTTTTCACGTGCACCAGCCCCAACATCGTCGCCATTGGCAAGATAGCCAAGATTGTCGCAAAGTTTGCTTGCACAAAACGCCAGTGACCGGGGCATACGTTTGTCGAGGATCAGAAAGTCCGCGATTTGCCGGGGACCACCGCCGGCACCGTATTCCATGCGAAACCCACCACGGGCCGACACAGAGCGTAGGATCGATTCCCATTGCACATTGTCCAATGACGTCCCGACGGCCCGGGCCGATGGGAGGAGCACGTAGTATTTCACATCAAGAATACGCGCTGTGTTGTCGGCACGTTCCATAAACGTACCCAACCGCGCGAAATCATAGATATCGTTGCGCAGCATCGTGCCGTGGGTCACGCCGCGCACCAATGCCGCATGGTGCCGGATCAGGCGGAGCACGCCGGGCAGATCACGTTCTGACACCTTGCGAGACAGCGCTTTTTTCAATGCCATATATGCTGAATTCACGGCCTCCCAGACATCGCCGGTGATCGCCGTGCGCACCAGACGGGCGTTTTGGCGGGCAGCGTTGACGCTGGACACCACAGAGGATGGATTGTCTTTGCTGCGCAGCATCCAGTCGACAGCAAAATCGCGCGATACTTCGTCATGTGTGGCTTTGAACCCCTCAAGACAATCAGCGGATTTCAACACCGACAGCCATTCCTCGTCAGTTTGGTTCAGCCTCGTCAACGCGATGCGCTGTCCTGTTTCAATCAATCGGGCGGTGTTTTCGGCCCTCTCCATGTAGCGATACATCCAGAAGAGGCCATTTGCGGTTTTTCCCAGCACGTCGCTATTCCTCCAGCACCCAGGTGTCTTTCGTGCCACCACCTTGCGACGAGTTCACGACCAACGAGCCTTTCTTAAGAGCGACCCGCGTCAGACCACCGGGTGTGATCTTGATGCCATCCGGACTGACAAGGACATACGGTCTTAGATCGACATGGCGCGGAGTCAGTCCAGACTTGGCAAAGATCGGAACCGTGGACAGGCTAAGTGTCGGCTGCGCGATATAATTCTTGGGCCGCGCTTTGAGCTTTCGGCGGAAGGCGGCAATGTCTTTCTTGGTGGCCGTTGGGCCAATCAACATGCCGTATCCACCGGATCCGTGGACCTCTTTCACCACAAGATCTTCAAGGTTGTCGAGCACATATGCCAAAGAGTCTGGTTCCGAACAGCGCCAAGTTGGCACGTTCTGAAGCAAAGGCCGTTCGCCAGTGTAAAACTCCACAATCTCCGGCATGTAAGAATAGATTGCTTTGTCGTCTGAGATGCCGGTCCCAGGCGCGTTGGCGATGGTAATGCCACCGGCGCGGTAGACATCCATGATGCCCGGCACACCCAATTGGCTGTCTGGGTTGAAGTTCAACGGATCAAGGAAATCATCATCGACACGGCGATAAAGCACATCGATGGGTTTGTATCCGTGTGTCGTGCGCATCGCGACACGCCCATCAATCACCCGCAGGTCGTGCCCCTCAACAAGTTCAACGCCCATCTGGTCGGCAAGAAACGCGTGTTCGAAATAGGCGGAGTTGTAGATACCTGGCGTCAGAACCGCGACCGTCGGATCAGATTGCGCCATGTTGGGCGAACAAGCCGCAAGCGACCGGCGCAGATCGATCGGGTATTGTTGAACCGGTTGGACCCGGTTCTTCGAGAAAAGTTCGGGGAACATTTGCAACATAGTTTCCCGATTTTCGAGCATATAGCTCACGCCAGATGGCGTTCGGGCGTTGTCTTCCAACACGTAAAATTCACCCGGCCCGGTACAGACAAGATCGATACCAACAATGTGCGTATAGACGCCACCAGGCACATCAACCCCGATCATCTTAGGCAGGAAAGCTTCGTTCTGGGCGATCATTTCACGAGGAATGCGGCCTGCCTTGATGATCTCTTGGGTGTGATAAATGTCATGCAAAAACGCATTGATCGCGCGCACGCGCTGCTCAATGCCACGTGACAGCTTGGCCCATTCCGAAGCCGAGATGATCCGGGGAATGATATCGAACGGGATCAGACGTTCCTCGGCCTCGGACCGGCCATAGACATTAAAGGTGATGCCCGTGAGGCGAAACAGATCTTCTGCTTCGCGATTCTTGGCCCTTAATCGCTTGGGATCTTCCTGATCAAACCAATCGAAATATTTCTGATATGGCGCGCGAATACGCTCATCACGGCCCCACATCTCATCGAAGATACACTCATCAGACATAAGATACGGTTGCGCAACACCGGGAGACACGCAAGCCGAAGAAGAGTTAACAGAAGCTTAACGCCTAAAAAAATTGCAAAACGCCCACTTTTAAGGCGAAACTTCAAGCCTTTGACCTCACCCAAAATACTGATGCCCTTGCAACCGCACCCCGAACGGTAGAGCGGGCAAGTGTCCCGCAGTCTCTTAACCGATACCCGGCAACCAAGTTGCGAGGAACGGGAACAGGATCAGCAACGCCACAACCATCAAAGAACACAGGATAAACGGGATCGCCGCCCGGTAAATCTCGCGCATGGTGGTTTCTGGCGGGGCGACGCCTTTCATCACGAACAACAGCAATCCGAAAGGCGGCGTCGTAAAGCTGATTTCAAGCGCGAGAAGCATGATCAAGCCAAACCAGATCGGATCAAAGCCCAGCGTCGCAGCCAGTGGAAAGAAGATTGGAACGGTCAAGAGCATGATCGAGATTTGCTCCATGAACATGCCAAGCACCAGCAGCACACCAAACATCACCAAAAGCATCAGCGTCGGGTCCAGATCGAACCCGGTGGCCCAGTTGATCAAGCCCCGCGATGCGCCAGAAAATGCCAGCAGCTGGCTGAACGTCGCGGACCCGAACACAATGAGATAGGCCATAAGGGTCACCCGCAGCGCGCCCCGCACCGATTTCTTGACCGACTCCCAAGTCAGACAGCGATAAAAGGCGGCAAGGATCAACACGCCCAACGCGCCGAATGCGGCGGCCTCGGACGGGGTGACAATGCCGTTGATCATCATGATCACGATAGCAACCATGAGACCAATCATCGGCACCACGTCGCGCATGAGGATACCCAGCTTTTCCGCTGTGGTCATGGGTTCCACATCGTATGCCGGGGCCGCATTAGGGTCGATACGTGTCTGAACATAGATCGTCGCAATGTAGAACGTGGCGAGGATCAACCCCGGTATCACGCCTGCAATGAGCAACGCGCCGACATCAATCTTGGCCAAGGTGGCCAGCAGCACGGCAAGCGCGGACGGCGGGATGATGATGGCCAAGCCTCCAGTGCCGAGGATCGGCCCAATGGACATATGGCTCTTGTAGCCGCGCCGGTTCATTTCGGGCACCATCAATGATCCCAAAAGAGCGGTCGAGCCCATTGAAGATCCAGAAAGTGTGGAAAACCCGGTGCCGCCCAAAACAGTGACATAGCTCAAACGCCCGGGAAGCCGCCCGAGCAATTTGTCGATGGCCGAGAACATTCGGCTGCCCAACCCCGTCTGGAAGAAGATCTCACCCATCAGCAGAAATAGCGGGATCGGCACCAGCGCAAAAATTGTCAACGCACCCCAACCATTGTTGAGCAGCGCCACAACTCCACGGTCACCACCCATGAACACCCATGCACCGATGATGTTCGCCGCCAAGAACGCAAGCGCGACGGGCATGCCCAGCGCCATCAGGAACATGATGCTGCCAACCAGCAGCCCGAGCGCTTCGAACCATTCCATTATTCGTGGATCCCTGCTTCGCCGGAGTGCATGAGTTCCGCCCCAAAGACAAAGCGGGCAAATTCGATTGCCATCACGGAAAACGCGATGGGGAAGGTGATCGTCAGCAGCCACCGGGGATAGTAGTAGGCGCGCACATCATAGTTGTTGCGTTCGATATTCGTCAGGAAAAGCTGCAAGCCGTACCATGCCAGGATCAGACACACGACCACGCAAGACAGCGCGACAAACCGGCTTACCACACGGCGCAGCGACGATGGCAAAGCGGCTGTCACCAATTCGATATGCACATGCCCTTTTTCACGCACCAGCCACGGCGCACCAAGCATAGTCATATAAAGAATGCCGTATTCGGCAGACGTGAACAGCCATGCAAATGGCTGAAGTCCAAGATTGCGCATCAGTACTGACACCACAACAGACACCATTAGCCAGACCAAGGTCACAGCAGCGATGAAAGCCATAGTGTGGAGCAAAACGTCATAGACGCGGATCGCGGCGCGCATGAGGGATTCCATTCAATATGAAATGGGCCGGGGTACGCCCCCGGCCCGATGTTCTTAGTTGTCCGCTGCGGGATCGTAGAATTTGCCGATCAAGTCATCATACCCGGCCACCGAAGTCGGCTCTGCTTCCATAAGCTCTTTCATCCGCGCCCATGTGGTTTCGCGTGCGGCTGAAAGGTAATTCGCTTTGGCATCACCCTCAAGTTCGACGACCTTCATGCCAGCTGCGTCCAATGCGGCGAAATCCTCGTCGCGCTTGCTGCGTAGCGCATTTACGCTGTCAATCTCGTGCTGGATCGCAGTGTCCTGCAGGATCGTCTTGGCCTCGTCGCTCAGACCTTCCCAAGTGTCGAGATTTACAATCACGCCCAGGTCAGTCGAGAAAAAGCAGGGTTCGATCCGGTAGTTCAGGAACTCGTTCCACTTGAGGTCGATCAGGCCGATCTGCGTCCAGCCCGTTGCATCCACAACACCGTTCTGAAGCGCGGAATAAACTTCGCCGGTTGGCAGGTCGATCACCTGTGCTTCGAGATAGTTGGTGAAGAACGCGTTATACACGGCGTTACCGCGCAGGCGCAGGCCGTCCACTTCGAGGTTTCCTGCGTCGTCAAACGACGGCTCATCACGCGTCCAAAGGTTGTAGCACACACCACTATCGAACCAGCCAAGGTATTTGAGGCCCATGCGCTCCTGGTGGATCTGATCGATCATTTCGATCCCGCCGTTTTCACGGGTCTCAACCGCCGTCAGGTTCGACGCCACAAGCGCGTCTTTTTCTGGCAGCGCACCGCCGTAGAACGATCCGGGCGTGTAAACCATGTCCACGATCCCGTCGCGCACCGCGTCCGGCTGCTGGAACATGCCGATAGCCTCGGGGCCGCCGCGCACTTCGATCTGGATCACACCTTCGCCCGCTTCGTTCACCTTATCGACGAAGGACAAAAAGCTTTGCGTATAAATCAGCGTTTCGGGAAACGCGTGCACGGCTGTGATGGTCTCTTGCGCTTGGGCGACTGTCCCAAGCATGACGCCACCCGCCACGCAGCCTTTCAAAAGATTGATATTCATAGATAGTTCCTCCTACACCCTTCGGCCTGTGATGGCCTTTGCTACTGCGAAACGGTGTCCCGCCCCGCGCTCCTGAAATTGGTCTGTTGGACTGGTATGGCCCACGGCATGTCCTGCACATGTTGCGCACGGAATGCCGAAATGGCCTGTTGGTGGTTTTGGGTCAGGTCGATGTCATCCCAACCATTGATAAGTTTCTGCTGCCAGACGTCGTCAAGCGTGAAGTCCAGCGTGGTGTCGCCAAACCGTATTGCCCGGTTGGACAGGTCGACGGTCACCTCTTGTGCGCCGTCGGCAAGTTTTGCGATGGCCGCATCCACCTCTGCCTCGGACACGCGTGCGGGCAGAAGGCCGTTGTTCACCGAATTGCTGGCAAAGATGTCACCGAAGCTAGGCGCGATCACGACGCGGATGCCGAAATCGACCAGCGCATAAACCGCTGCCTCACGCGACGATCCACTGCCGAAATTCCGGCGCGAGATCAGGACACTGGCGTTGGTCTCTGCGTTCAACGGAAAGTCGGGTACAGCCTTGCCATTGCTGTCCGTGCGCATGTCATGCAACAGGAAATCGCCGTACCCTTCGGACCGTGGCGTCGACATGAACCGCGCTGGAATCAGCTGGTCGGTGTCCACGTTCTCGCGGTCCAGCGCCACGGCAAGCCCGGTATATGTGCTCCATCCGCTCATGCGACCTCCCGCTCTTTCAGCAAATCGCGCACGTCGGTCAGATGGCCTGTTACCGCAGCCGCCGCCACCATCGCGGGCGACATCAGATGAGTCCGTGCCCCGCGGCCCTGACGGCCCCGGAAATTGCGATTGGTGGTCGACGCGCAGCGTTTGCCCGGTTCCACATGATCACCGTTCATCGCGACGCACATCGAACAGCCTGACCCGACCCAATCAAGGCCTGCGTCAATGAAGATACGATCCAACCCTTCGGCCTCGGCCTGCGCTTTGACATAACGCGATCCGGGCGACACGATTCCCGGCACCCTAGCCTGTCGTCCGGCCAGAACCGCCGCCGCCGCGCGCAAATCTTCGATGCGGGCGTTGGTGCAGGAACCGATGAACACTTGATCAACGGCGATGTCAGCCAACGCACGTCCCGCTGCGAGACCCATATACTCCAGCGCATTCCGTGCCCGTTCCGCAGCATTGCCTTGCATGCGGGACGGATCAGGGATCGTTGCAGTCACCGGCAAAGCGTCTTCGGGGGTCGTGCCCCAAGTAACAATGGGCGCGATTTCGGACGCGTCGAGGGTGTCAGCCGTTTCAAAATCGGCGTCCGCATCAGATGACAACGTTGACCAGTATTCGATGGCACGATCCCAATCAGCGCCGCTCGGTGCGAAATGCCGCCCTTTGACATAGGCAAACGTGGTCTCGTCCGGTGCCACCATGCCAAATCGCGCGCCACCTTCGATGGAAAGGTTGCAAAGAGTCATACGCCCTTCCATCGACAGAGCACGCACGGCAGGCCCGGTGTATTCGATGGCATGCCCGCGTGCGCCGTCGGCACCCAGTTTCGCAATCCACGCCAATGCCAAATCCTTGGCCCCGACACCGGGCCCAAGCCGCCCGGTCACGTCAATTTGCATAGCCTTGGGTTTCTTTTGCCAAACGGTTTGCGTTGCCAACACATGCGCCACCTCGGTCGCGCCGATGCCAAAGGCCAACGCTCCAAACGCACCGTGCGTCGACGTGTGGCTATCCCCGCAATTGATCAGCAATCCCGGCAGTGTCAGGCCCTGTTCCGGCCCAATCACGTGCACAATGCCTTGTCGTGGGTCATCAAGTCCGAAACACGTGATGCCATGCGCCTTGGTGTTCGCTTCAAGCGTTTCGATCATCCGTGCAATGGCATCAGTCGCGGGCTTACCACGCGTAGGGGCGTAGTGATCCGCGACCCCAAAAGTCAGACTTGGTTCAGACACAGGTAGTCTGCGATCTGCAAGCTTAGCAAAGGCATGATGCGAGCCCTCGTGAACAAGATGCCGATCGACCCAAAGAAGGCTGGTCCCATCTTCGCGGCGCAGGATTTCATGTGCATCCCAAAGCTTGTCGAGAAGACGGCGCGCGGTCATGACGACATGCCCCCAATCACGGGTTCCCAATGCCGTGCTTCCCCATCTCCGACGCGGGCAAGGCTCATCTCAAGCCGAAACAGATCGGGCCGATACAATGCCGACAGGTGTTCCACACCTTGCCCGCTTGCATCGCGCACGATGCGCTGCACGAACAAAAGCGGTGATCCCACTGACACCTCCAAGGCATCGGCCACATCGGGCGTCGCCAAAGCTGCTGTCACGGTCTGATGCGCACTTTCCACACTCACGCCACTGCGCTCCAAAAGACGAAAGAGCGGCTGCGTGGCAAGGTCGGCCTCATCATAGCTGACCGCGATGTCTTTGGGCACATAAGTGGTGAGGTGCGAAAAGGGCTGACCGTCAGAGGATCGCACGCGCACGGCCTTTTGCACATCAGCCCCTTCAGGTATGCCCAGTGCCTCGGCCACCGCTGCAGGGGCGCTGTCATACGAGAAAGACAACAGCCGCGCGGTTGTCTTGCGATCCATCTCGACCAGATGCGGGATCAGCGTCGCGAAATCGGCTGAGAGCCTTTGATCAGCCTGCTCCCGCGCCCGCACTACCGATCCGGCTCCTGTTTTTTTCTTGATCCAGCCATCAGCAGCCAAAGCCTCAAGCGCGCGACGGATGGTGATGCGCGATACGTCAAACTGCTCGGCAAGTCTGTGCTCGCCCGGCAAACGCGTACCGTCCTTGAACACCCCATTTGATATTTCGTCGCGCAGCAACAGGTAAACCCTGCGGGCTTTACCGCCTTCTGGAAGTCCGGAATGCGCGTTTATCGTCACGACAGCGCGGCCCCTGTTGGTTGCTGATCCCCGTGGCCAGTTGAACGATCCACCGAAGATTCTTCGTTTGTTGGTCTTTCAATATACCAAAACCTGTTATATGAAAAGTGCAGATTTTGGGGAGGGTCATATGCCAATCGTAGAAGCGCACATCCTTGAAGGATACAGCCCCACAGAGAAATCCCGCCTCACTTCGGCCCTGACAGACGCGATTCGATTTGTCGTACCGGCGCCGGATGAGGCCATCACTGTGATGCTGCACGAATACCCGTCCGAGGCCTATGCGCGCGGCGGACAGCACCGCAAACCGGCACCGGCTCTGCCTGACCCTTCGCAAATCGTGCGCGATTACCTTGCGGCGATGGAAGCCCGCGATCTGGACGCGGCACAGGCCATGCTGGGCGAGGGTTTTCAGATGGTATTCCCCGCGACGCAACCGATGACGCAGCTATCGGAACTGATCGAATGGTCCAAGGGTCGCTACAGGTTTGTCAAAAAGACGTATGACGGGTTCGACGCGATGCATAGCGGCAGCGTTGCCGTCGTCTACGCACGTGGCACGCTCTATGGCGAATGGATGGATGGAACACCCTTTGAGGGCATCCGCTTTATCGACCGTTTCGAAATCAGCGGAGGCAAGATCGTCCGTCAGGACGTCTGGAACGACATGGCCGAGGCACGCGCGCAATGAAAGCTGCCATCGACCCGATCACGCTGGCCGTACTCGCCGGTCGGATGGAACAAATCGCAGACGAGATGGACGCGACCCTGTTCCACGCGGCCTTCAACCCGATTATCGCCGAGGCGCATGATGCGTCGCACGGGTTCTACCACGCGAACACCGGCGACACGCTTGTGCAGGGGAAATCCGGCTTGCCGATTTTTGTCGGCGTGATGGCCTTTGCCGTGAAAGCGGTGATCGACAAGGCCGCCGAAGCTGGTGATCTGGCCGACGGTGACATCTACATCTTTAACGACGCCCATATGGGTGGAACGCACCTGTCTGACATGCGGCTGGTGCGCCCGTATTACCGCGACGGGAAGCTGTTCTGCTACCTCGCCAGTGTCGGCCATTGGCACGATGTGGGCGGCGCGGTTCCCGGAAATTACAACCCCTCGGCGACCGAGGCGTTTCAGGAGGCATTTATCCTGCCGCCTGTCAAACTCGCCCGTGGGGGTGTTATTCAGCAGGACATCATCGACATCCTCTTGCGCAACACCCGCCTGCCACAATCGGCGATGGGCGATCTGAACGGGCAGTTGGGCGCTTTGGACTTGGGCGTGAAGCGGCTGGATGAGTTGCTGGATGAATACGGAGCCGAGACCGTGTCTGCGGCTTTGAACGCCTTGGGCGACCGGGCCGAGACGCTGATGCGATCTGAACTGTCCAGTCTGCCAGATGGGCGCTGGGAAGCGGTGGATTACCTCGACAACGACGGGATCACAGATGTGGCCCTGCCGATCAAGGTCGCGCTCGAGATCACGGGCGACACTATGGTGCTCGACTTTGAAGGCACCGCACCGGTCACCGCTGGTCCGGTGAACATCGCCTACCCGACGGCGGTGGCAACCGCCTATGTTGCAATCAAACACATCTTTCCCGACCTGCCTGCCAATGCCGGAGTCATGCGCCCGATTGATGTGCGTGTTCCGGACGGATCACTGCTCTCTGCCGAATTCCCGGCACCTGTGGGCGGATACACCGAGACCATCCTGCGCATGATCGACGTGATCTTTAGCGCCGCATCCCAAGCAGCCCCCGAACGGGTTGTCGCCAACGCCTATGGCACGATCAACGCGCTTTCCATCGCGGGGAAGCGTGCGAACGGCCAACGTTGGGTGATGTTCAGCTTCTACGGCGGCGGGCATGGGGGAAGCATTGAGTCAGACGGCCTCAACCACGGCAATGCGCCGATTTCCACAGCGACCATTCCACCGATGGAGATCCTCGAGGCAGCCTACCCGGTCATGTTCCGTCAATGGGCTCTGCGCCCCGACAGCGCTGGCGCAGGTGCGCATCGTGGTGGGCTGGGCGCGACCTATGAGGTTGAGGTGCTTGAAGAAAACGCAGAGGCGTTCCTTTTTGGCGAACGCGGCCGGTTTGCGCCGCAGGGTGTGCAAGGCGGCGACACTGGGGCGATGAACGTATTTCACTATGAACAGGCGGATGGGTGGAAGACCCCGCCGCTTGCGTCAAAGATGCTTGGGATCAAGCTGACCAAGGGACAGGCCGTGCGCCTCGACACCCCCGGTGGTGGCGGCTACGGCGCGGCAGCAAACCGCGATGCGACAGCGGTCGCCCGCGATGTGGCGCTTGGATACTTGACGCCGGACAAAGCGACCGATCTGTACGGCCCCGCATGGAAAGAGGTCGCAGCATGACCAAGATGATCGGCGTCGATGTCGGTGGCACCTTTACCGATGTGTTCGTGCTGGACGAGACCACTGGAACGGCGCAGGTGGCCAAGGTGCCCACCACCCGGCCCGACCAGTCGGGCGGCTTTCTTGATGGGATCGGCCAGCAGGTCGATGACCTTTCTACCGTGGCGGCTGTTGTGCATGGCACGACCGCCGGAACCAATGCTCTGCTCGAGCGCAAAGGCGCAAAGATCGGCGTGATCACCACTCACGGACTCCGCGACGTTCTTGAAATGCGCCGCCGCGACAGGCCCCGCACATGGGGTCTGCGCGGCGACTTCGAGCCAGTTGTCCCGCGAAACCTACGGTTGGAGGTGCCGGAACGTACGCTTGCCGATGGCACGATCCGCACGCCCGTTGATCTGGACGCGGTCAGAGCTGCCGCCCAACAGTTGATCGACGAAGGCTGTCTGGCCGTCGCGATCCTATTCGCCAACGCCTATGCCAATGCCGAGAACGAGGCCAAAGCCGTCGCGACCGTACGCGGCATGTGGCCCAACGACCATGTGAGCTGTTCGTCGGAGATCCTGCCGGAGATCCGCGAATTCGAACGCTTCTCAACCACCGCTCTGAACGCTTACCTGCAACCCGAAGTGTCGGGTTACATCAACCGCCTTGACCAAGCCCTGACCAAAGGCGGGTTCGGTGGCGAGTTCATGATCGTTCAATCGAATGGCGGCGTCATGGGCACCGACACGGCCTGCCGCCTACCAATCCGCACCGCGCTCTCTGGTCCCGCTGCTGGCGTGATCGCCGCAGGGCACATCGCCACAACGGCTGGTTTTGAGAACGTCATCACGGGTGACATGGGTGGAACAAGCTTTGACGTGGCTCTGATCGCCAAGGGGCAGTCGATGTTGTCGCCACAGACCTCCATCGATTTCGGCATGGTGGTGCGCAACCCGATGATCGAAATCACGACGATCGGTGCCGGGGGCGGCTCTATCGCATGGGTCGACAAGGGTGGTTTGCTCAACATCGGCCCCGAAAGCGCCGGATCGACACCCGGCCCGGTGGCCTACGGTCAGGGGAATGATCGCCCAACGGTGACCGATGCCAATGTCGTGCTGGGTCGGATCGACCCGGACAATCCCATCGGGGGCAAGCTGGATCGGCTGGATGTCAACGCAGCTGGACGCGCGATCAACCTGCATGTGGGCCAGAAACTTGGCCTGACCACTGTTGAGGCCGCCGAAGCGATCCTCCGCGTCGCCAATTCGCGCATGGCGGGCGCGATCCGACTAGTCAGCATCGAACGCGGGTTCGACCCCAAGCGCTTTGCCTTCATGCCCTTCGGTGGAGGCGGTGCATTGCACACCGGAGCGATCTTGAAAGAGGTCGGCATCGGCAGCGCGATTGTTCCCCGCTATCCCGGTGTGACCAGCGCAATGGGCTGTGTGATCGCCGACATGCGGCAGGATTTCGTGCAAACGATCAACACACTGACCGCGACTTTGGACACCGGTGCGCTGCGTGACGTCATGCAAAAACATATCGACGATGGTATGGCCCTGCTCGATGCTGCGCAATCGCGGTTCGAGGCGCGCGATATCGTGGTCGAGTTGGACATGGCGTATGTCGGGCAAACCCACACCGTGGCTGTGCCGTTGCCGATCACAGTCGAAGGCTCCAGTGTCACAGCGCCGACCGTGGCCGAGGTCGAAGCAGCCTTCGACGCAGCCTACCAAACCACATACGGACGCCTGCTCAAAAACGGCACACGCAGGGTGATGAACCTGCGCACTGCCGTGATCGGACGCCGCCCCAAGTTCGACCTAACCACGCTCGCCCCCAAAGGTGGCTCGGTGGAGGACGCGCACACCGGCAGCCGCAAGGTGCATTTTGGCGATACTTGGTTCGAAACCACCATCTACAACCGTCTAGCCTTGCCGGTAGGTGCGGAAATCAAAGGCCCAGCGATCCTTGTGCAGCCGGACACGACCGTGCTGGTCGATCCCGGCCTGACAGCACAGATCGATACCTGCGGCAACACCATCATCACACGGGACGAGGACTGAGACATGGCCCACACCATTGATCCAAGGCGCACGGCCCTTCTGACCATTGATCTGCAGAACGACTTTCTGCACCCCGATGGCGCCTATGGCCGTGCAGGCCAAACAGCAGAAGCGATCACCGCCCTGCCCGCCCGGATCAAACCCGTCGCAGATGCCCTCCGCGCCAAGGGCGGCACTTATATCAGCGCTCAGTTTACGCTGGTGCCAGGGCCGAATGACGAACCTCTGATCGCGCCGCATTTGAAAGAACTGCGCCCCTTCCTTGGCAAAGGCGACTTTGCCCCCGGAAAATTCGGCCACGGTTTGGTCGATGCACTTGCCCCCGCGGACTACACCATCGAAAAGGTCGCCTATTCCGCGCTGTACCAGACGCGGCTGGAATACATCCTGCGTGCGCTGGATATCGACACGTTGATCATCGGTGGGATCGTGACAAATGGCGGTGTGGCCAGCACGGTGAGGGACGCGCATCTGCGGAACCTGCACACCATCCTGCTGTCCGATGGTTGTGCCGCATTCAAACAAGAGGTGCATGACGCCACGCTGCTGTCCCTTGCGTCGGTCTGCCCGAATATGACCTGCGCCGAGATGCTGGAAAGCCTGACATGAGCCTGAAAACCCGCCTTGCCTCTGACGAGATCCTTGTCGCTCCGGGTGTGTATGACGCCCTGACGGCGGCGCTTGCGGCGCAAGCCGGGTTCGAAGCTCTGTACCTGAGCGGTGCGGCGGTGGCCTATACACGGCTGGGTCGCCCGGATATCGGACTTACTTCGGTCAGCGAGATGGCTGATACAATGGCCTTGATCCGTGACCGCGTAGACCTGCCGGTGATCATCGATGCCGATACGGGTTTCGGCAACGCGCTGAACGCACAGCGCACTATGCGGCTCTACGAACGTGCTGGGGCCAATGCCTTGCAGGTCGAGGATCAGACCTATCCCAAACGCTGTGGGCATCTGGCCGAGAAATCGATCATTTCAACGCAGGAAATGGTCGGCAAGATCGCCGCGATGGCAGATGCGCGGGCCAGCGACGAGACCTTGATCATCGCCCGCACCGATGCCGTGGCTGTTGATGGATTCAACGCCGCCACTGACCGGGCCGAGGCCTATGTTGAGGCTGGCGCCGATGCCCTGTTTATCGAGGCGTTGCGGTCGGTAGACGAGATGAAAACGGTGACGGAACGGTTCAAGGGCCGTGTGCCACTGCTGGTGAACATGGTCGAAGGCGGGGCGACACCGATCCAGAACGCGTCCTTTCTGAACGATCTCGGGTTTTCCATCGTGATCTTTCCGGGCGGCATCGTCCGCGCCTTGGCGCATACGGCTGAAGCCTATTACCAAAGCCTCATGTCCACCGGCAGCAACCGCGCCTTTGCGGATAACATGTTCGATTTTGGCGGGCTGAACGAGCGACTGGGCACGGACGAAATGCTGGCTCTTGGCAAACGCTACGAGTCAGGTGGGCACGACTGAGCCATGTCGATCTTGCCGCCGCCTGACACCGGTTTCGATCTGGACGTGCCGATCCTGATTATTGGCGCAGGCGGCTGTGGTTTGGTGGCAGCGCTGGCCGCCAACGATGCCGGGGGCGAGGTTCTGGTGGCCGAGGCCGATGCCGCGCCATCCGGCTCCACCGCACTCTCCGCAGGGCTGATCCCGGCTGCGTGTACGCGGTTTCAGCAAGAAGCGGGGATCGAGGACAATGCTGATCTGTTCGCGCAGGACATTCAGAAGAAGGCCAAGGGCGAGAACCCTCAAAATCTCGTTGACCTGCTGGCAAACCAATCGGGCAAAGTGATTGAGTGGTTGGCAGACAGGTTCGATCTGCCCTTTTCGGTCGTCTCCGATTTCGATTACCCCGGCCATTCCCGCCGCCGCATGCATGGCCTGCCAACCCGCGCGGGGCGAGAGTTGATTGACCGGCTGCGCACCGCCTGCGAGGCGCAAGGCATGGACATTATATGCAATCGCCGCGCGACATCGCTTTTTGTCGAAGGGGATCACGTGCGCGGCGTACGGTTGGAGGGGCCGAACGGTACGGAAGACGTCGGCTGCGGCGCTCTGATCCTTGCCTGCAACGGCTACGGCGGCAACCGTGCCATGGTTCGGCAGTTCATGCCCGAGATCGAAAACGCGGTCTGGTTCGGGCACGACTACAATCAGGGCGACGCGGTAACATGGGGCGAGGCGCTTGGCGCTGAGACCCTGCATCTGGGCGCGTATCAGGGCCATGGCAATGTCGCGCATCCGCAAGGGATTCTAATCACTTGGGCCGTAATCACCCAAGGCGGTGTGCAGGTAAACCTGAACGGAGACCGGTTCTGGGACGAAAGTCAGGGCTATTCGGAAGCCGCCCGCGCGGTACTTGCGCAACCGGACGGCGTGGCCTGGACGATCTTCGACAGTCGCATCGCGGATGTTGCGCGTCAGTTTCAAGATTTCAAGGATGCCGAGGCCATTGGCGCGATACGCATTGCCGACTCGGTAGCCGAACTGGCCGAGATTACTGGCCTGCCCGGGACCAACCTGACGCAGACGCTTTATGATATTCCAACGGGCAGACCTGATGCCTTTGGACGCAGCTTCCTTGGCGAACCACTGAAACCACCTTATTGTGCAGTAAAAGTGACCGGGGCCTTGTTTCACACGCAAGGCGGGTTGAAGATCGACCAGAACGCTCGTGTGGTCCGCAAAGCTGGAAACGTCTTTCCCAACCTCTTTGCGGCCGGCGGGGCCGCGGTGGGTGTTTCAGGTTCCGGCGATAGCGGTTATCTGTCTGGAAACGGACTTCTGGCAGCGACGGTCCTTGGGTACATAGCAGGATCGACTGCCGCCAATGACATGAAAGAGGAGCATGGACATGCTTGATGCGTCACACGCGGGTCACGGACCCTCACTCGCCAAATTCGACTGGGAAGACCCCCTCGGTCTGCGCGCGTCACTTGCCGAAGAAGAGCGCATGATCGCAGACAGTGCAGCGGCCTATGCAGCTGACAAACTGTTGCCGCGCGTGTCGGACATGTATCTGAATGAAGGTGTCGCGCCAGAGATCTTCGCCGAGATGGGCGAGATGGGTTTGCTTGGCGTCACTATTCCCGAAGAGTTTGGCGGGCTGGGCGCGAATTACGTGAGCTATGGCCTTGTCGCCCGCGAAGTGGAGCGTGTGGACAGCGGCTATCGGTCGATGATGAGTGTTCAAAGCTCTTTGGTCATGTACCCGATCCACGCCTATGGCACCGATGAGCAACGCAAGAAATACCTTCCCGGTCTGGCTGCTGGCACGTTGATCGGCTGCTTTGGCCTGACCGAACCCGATGCCGGGTCGGACCCTGCGGGCATGAAGACCGTCGCCAAGAAAACCGATGGTGGCTATGTCATCAACGGCGCAAAGATGTGGATCTCGAACAGCCCGATCGCTGATGTGTTCGTCGTTTGGGCCAAGTCCGAAGCGCATGGGGGAAAGATCAAGGGCTTTGTGCTTGAAAAAGGCATGAAAGGTCTGTCCGCGCCCAAGATCAACGGCAAGCTGTCCCTGCGCGCGTCCATCACCGGTGAGATCGTGATGAAGGATGTCGAGATCGGTGAAGACGCTCTGCTGCCGGGTGTCGAGGGCCTCAAGGGACCGTTCGGCTGTCTGAACCGCGCGCGCTATGGCATCGCTTGGGGCGTTATGGGGGCAGCAGAAGACAGCTGGCACCGCGCACGCCAGTATGGATTGGACCGGACGCAATTTGGAAAGCCGCTGGCGCAAACTCAGCTTTTCCAGAAGAAACTGGCCGACATGCAGACCGAGATCACTTTGGGCCTGCACGCGGCATTGCAAGTGGGCCGGATGCTTGACGCAGGCACCGCAGCGCCCGAGGCGATCAGCCTGATCAAGCGCAATAATTGCGGTAAGGCCTTGGAGATCGCGCGGCACGCCCGTGACATGCATGGCGGCAACGGGATCATGGCCGAATACCACGTCATGCGTCACGCGCAGAACCTTGAGACGGTCAACACTTACGAAGGGACGCATGATGTGCACGCCCTGATCCTTGGCCGCGCGCAGACTGGGCTGCAGGCGTTCTTCTGATGTCAGCACCGCTGGAAGGTTTGAAAGTTCTTGAATTGGCCCGCATCCTTGCCGGGCCAATTGTCGGTCAGACACTGGCCGATCTTGGCGCAACCGTCATCAAGGTGGAAAGCCCCAAGGGGGATGACACCCGCACATGGGGGCCCCCGTTCATTAACCGCGAGGACGAGGACACGCCGTCAGCCGCCTATTTCTACAGCTGCAACCGGGGCAAATACTCGGTCACGGCGGACCTGGCGACCGACGAAGGCCGCGCCTTTGTACTGGATTTGGCACGCGAAGCGGACGTACTCATCGAGAACTTCAAGGTTGGTGGGCTTGCCAAATACGGGCTGGATTATGCCAGCCTGTCTGCGGTCAACCCCGGTCTGGTGTATTGTTCCATTACTGGCTTTGGCCAAACTGGCCCTTATGCCGAACGTGCCGGGTACGATTATCTTGTCCAAGGCATGTCCGGCCTCATGTCGATCACTGGCGACCCAAGCGGTGAACCGCAGAAAGTGGGCGTCGCGGTGACGGACATCTATACCGGCCTTTACGCCGTGATTGGCATTCAAGCTGCACTTAGAGAGCGGGACGCCAACGGATACGGCCAGCATATCGACATGAGCCTGTTCGACGCAGGCACAGGATGTCTTGTCAATCAGGCGATGAATTTCCTTGCGACGGGGCAATCGCCGAACCGCATGGGCAACCAGCACCCGAACATCGTGCCATACGAAGTCTTCCCCGCGTCAGACGGTGACATCATCATCGCGTCGGGCAACGACCGTCAGTTTCAGGGCCTGTGCGAAGTTGTCGGACGCAGCGACATTGCCGAAAACCCCGAATACCGAACAAACGCGGGGCGGGTGAAACATCGCGACGAATTGATCGCGATGCTCAAGGCCGAGACCGCGAAACAGACCAAAGCCGAGCTTTTGGAAGCGCTCAAATCCAAGCAGGTCGCGTCTTCGCCGATCAATACAGTTGGGGAAGTGTTCGACGATCCTCAGATCGTGCATCGCAATATGAAAATCACACCCGAAGGTGTCCCCGGGGTTCGGACACCAATCACGTTCAGCGCGTCAGAGCTTGCGCTTGACCGCACCGCACCTTCGCTTGGTGCGCACACAGAACTGGTTCGCAAGTCCGGGTGGTCGGTCAACGACTGACCACCTGGTTTGCTTAGTGCAACCGAAGACCGGTTTCGGGCGCAAAATACGACACCTTGCCAAGGTCGAAAGACAGCCGCTTTTGCTCTCGGGGACCGGCGGTCGTTTCGGAATGCAAAAGCGCCGTGATGTGTTTCCCGCCCAGCTGCATCACCGCAAAGGTGTCCGCGCCAGCGGGCTCGACAATGTCGATCATGCACTCTGCTGCCTGTGTCGCCTCTGATCCACAGAGATCCTGACCTTCTCCCGCTACGCCGAAGCTGGGTTCGATGCCGTTGAGACTGCGATAGATGGGGTCTTTCCAAGTATTAAGTTTCCCGAGTCGGCTGTAATCCACCGAACTCTTCTTTAATGCGAAAGACGCACGTTCGTTGTACGTCATCCATCGATAGTTTTAAGTTCCGACGGTCAACCGCGTGGTACTTGCTTCCTTGCGGACGTACTACGAACTTACAGCCTTCGAGATAGTTTGTTCGACCTTCTCGCTGTCCTTGGTCGGTTGATTGTCTATTGCGCCAATCCCAAATTTAGACATACCAAATCCCGTCTGCGATTTCCCCGGCGACATTTTGATAATTTTCCGTACTCTCAGAGAAATACTGCAACATCTCAGCCCGGCTCAGCCCGGCGTCTTGCTGATTACTCCAGAAATCAAAGCCAGCCTGATCCGGCACTCTGTCCAACACATTCTCGTAAAGCAAGGTCAGGAATGCGAGGTCAGAGAGCGTAGTAGGATCGCCGTATTGCGTCGCAAATTCCTCGGACTGCATGAAGTATTCGGCCATCGTCACCAGATCAACGTTGCCAGCATCAAAGTTGCCGATCCAAAAGCCAAGCCCCTCTGCGTCAGGTGTTCTGTCAAACGCGGCTTGATACAGACGATATGCCTGCCCGGCGTTGCCGTCAGTGTCAAAGGCAAGCCACCCACCGATCAAGTCGACCCGCTCAATGTTAATCAGCGTATCGATCCTTTCCGGGCGATACTGTTCTTGAAAGGTGATCCGGCCATCGTCAAAGACTTCAATGATAAACCCGTTCAAAGGGCCTTTTGCATCAAAAACATCGAGGCCCGGACCGCCAGTCAATGTCTGCGAATTCGGCACATCGTTGGAAAAGGTCATGCCCGTCGGATTGGGCACAGGATCCGGTTGCGGATCGGGCTGCGGTACGGGATCTGGAACCGGTACAGGATCAGGGACCACACTGCTTTGAGGGTTGATCGAAAAACGGTAGTCTACATCCCTGTAAGCTTCATCGTCATCATCATCAGAATCGATGTATTCGACATGTATCCCCAACACCTGCACGACAACGGGACCTCCCGTCAGGGTCCAAACCGCTTCCGCACCGGAGAATTTGTTAACGGAGTAAACAGCGTCCTCCAAATCCAGGCCTGGGTCGATTGGGATGAGATCGTCATCATCATCAAAAACTCCACCCACGGGTGTATTGTTTAAGTCCTGAAAAATATTGGCGTATTCGCCCCCGCCCCATAGTCCGACCAAGGCGCCCTCAACCTTGGACACCCCGCTGACCGGAATGAAAAAGACATAGTTGTTGAATTCACCGACGGTATCGCCGTTGAAATTCACCCGAACCGTCTGCAACTCATATGGATCGAAGGTGAAAAAGTCGCTGATGTCGGTGGAAAATACACCCTCATCCGGGGCCTCACTTGCCGGAAGCCCTACAGAATCGAACCGGAAAAAGTTGGAAGAGAACGGGCCGGGATACCCGCTTCCCGAAAATGCCAATGTGTTTAAATCTGTTGCTGTGCCAATTGTATCATTTGTGAAAACCGAATCTGCCATAAGTCCCCCTTAGGCACAAAACCTAGCCGGTCTCTATTTCACATCTATACACTTAACATAATCCCAAAGCATCAAATACTTCGGAAAAGTCCGGCCTGACCGCTCTTCCTATGATGTTGCGTTCCACGGCAGCAGATCATCGACACGGTTGATTTTGTAGTCTGGGATGCGGGCCAGCGTGTCGGTGGGCCATGTTTACGGGTCGACGCCATTCAGCTTGGCTGTTTCGATCAGGGTGTATGCAATGGCGGCAGCGCGACCGCCGGTCTGTGATCCCACGAACAGGTAGCTTTTTTGCGCCCGATGGCTCCCGTTGCTAGCGCTGGGGCACTAAACTGGGGCATTTTCTGACCAAGGGTATCGCGGGTGGATGAGAGGTCGATACCAAACAGGATCGAGGGAAACTGGCTGGGGTGGTAGGATTCGAACCTACGGTACGCAGTACCAAAAACTGTTGCCTTACCACTTGGCTACACCCCAACCGTGCGGGCGTATTTACGCCGCTACGGTGGCGGGATCAAGACCCCAAAAACCGAAAATTCACTTACTCTTCCTGCGCGTCTTTCTTGAGCAGATCTTCATCCTGTTTTTCCGCGCGTTCCGTGGCAACGATGCGCTCTAATTCCTTGTCCATAGCCGCTTCGACATCCCCAATGTTTGCGGTTGCAGCGGCCACCACAGCCGCATCTGACTGACGATTTGTACTGGTGGCAGTAGGCATGGGGGGATTGAGAGGCACGGTGGATTCGTCACCAATGCCCACAACGCGCAACGTGGTCTCAGGCATGATGATACCCGCGTGATCAAACGCGCCCATGCACAGGCGCCATGCCTCGCTCCGGGCCTTGAGGAAACTGGTTTCGTGTTGCCTGATCCAACCAGCAACTTGGAGGATCACCGCACTGTCGCCCAAGTCTTCGATCCAGACCGCAGGTGCGGGTTCACGGATCACAAAGGGCAAAGATGACACCGTCTGAAGCGCCAGATCCTGAGCGCGTGCGAGATCAGTATCATATGCAACACCAAGACTGATTACAAAGCGGCGTTCGTCGTTCCGCGTATAGTTCACGATGCGGCTTTTGAACACGGTCGCATTGGGAATGCGAATGTGATTCCCATCAAAGCTCAGCAAAATGGTGGCGCGACTGGTCAAGCGGATGACCTTGCCGATATCGCCCTCAATCTCGACCTGATCGTTTGGGCGAAACGGCTGGCGGATCGACAGCATAATGGATGCGATAAAGTTTTCCACGGTGTCGCGCACAGCGAAACCGATGGCGAGGCCGATGATCCCCGCTGCACCTAAAATCGTGGACAAGAGAGCCGCCGCGCCCAAAATATCCAGCGCGATCACCAACCCGCCCAAGATAAAGGCGATACGGATCACCTGACGGTAGATATCGGCGATGAACGCGTTTGGGGCCAGCCTGTCCCACGGACGCCGCATGCGCGCGATTAGGAACCCAACCATTACCACTAGGGCAAAGGCGGCAATCGCAATACCGGCAAGAGGCAGGTAGTTGATAAACTGTTCTGATCGGGCGCGGAATCTCTCAAGCGCAGGGTCAAGGCGCCGAACCACATCGGTGGTTTCCTGCACCCGGTTTTCAATTGTCACCACACCTTCGACGCGGCCTGCAATTTCATTCAATCGCGTCACGGCAGGACCATCCAAAGCAGTGCCCCGCAACATGACGATGCCGGAATTCACCGTGACGGTGACATCTTCGTATCCATCCAATTCAGTCAGAATTTCGCGAATGCGTCTGGCGATGGCAGCGTCCTGACCGGCACTGTCATTTACGGTAATCGTCCCGGTGGGCTGATCACTGGTCTGCGCCGCCAGCCAACTGCCCGTGAGGAACAGAGCTGACATACTCAGGACGAAAACCAGGCGAAAAAACAGGAGCATGACGTCGACATTGCGCGACAGGTTGGCGTGTTTCAAGTGCCGTGACTTAACCTTGGGCAAACACACCGGATTCTGGCATGTCCAGGCTGGCAAGATTATGCCCCATCTTTGAGGACCATAACATATGCTGCCCGCGTCCAGACCGTTTGGCGGCATAAAGGGCCACATCCGCGTAGTCCATCAATGTTTCCGGGTCGACACGCACATTTGCAAGCGGCACAGCGATACCAATACTGGCGCCGATCATCGCAGTTTGGCCCTCGACTTCCATTGGTTCAGAAACTTGCCGGATGATTGACAAAGACAGATCATTCAAGCGCATTTGATCCGTCAGCCCTGGACAGATGACCACGAACTCATCGCCGCCAAGTCGGACCAAAAGATCGTCCTTCCGGGTTAAGCCACGCATAATTGACGCCACGCGTTTGAGAACGGCGTCACCAACCGAATGACCCATCGTGTCGTTCACCTGTTTGAAACGGTCCAAATCCATTTGCAAAACAGCGTATTCAGTATCGGATTGTCCCAATCGGTCCAAGGCAGCATTTAGCGCTCGGCGGTTGTGCAGGCCTGTCAGACCATCGGTCATCGCCTCGGTTTCTGCCGCGAGGCGTGCGCCGTTCAGCCTCGAATTTAGACTAAAGGACGCAGCCATCGCGCCTGATTTGGCCTCTTGCAGGAACAGCAATTCCATCACCAGATCGCTTGACGCAAAGTCTTGTGCCGTCAAGCCAAAACGCTGCACCGCATCGACGACGGCAATCCCAAATGAGAGATCAAGAATAAGACCCTTGGCGTGATCATCCAAAACCAAAGCCCTGAATTGGATTTGAGGCTCTGATCGCAGCGCAAGGCGCAAAACCTGACCACTGTATCCCCGGAGCTCAGCCATACCAGAAGGTCGGTTTGATCCAATGATTTCAAACCCTTCAAGAAATCGAACACCCAGAAGGTCGCCCACCCCAAATTTTGCAATACTGGATCCCACTTGCGTGACATGCCCGGTCTTGCCAACACAAATGTGAAACGGGCGCAGCTGCGCCAAAAGATCAAACGCTGATATCATATCGTTGCCGTCTCGGCAGCGCTGGCAAGGGTGAAGCCGCGATCATCAGCAAAGGCAGCTTCGATCACATTCACCTCAATCACTTCGGCAGTATCACGCGTGCCGCAATGCTCTAACACTGCCAAAGTGCCGTAGTCGTCCGACATCGCACGCAGCAACCCGACTAGGACATGCCCAAAGCCCATTGGATGCCCCTGACATGTTATGCTGAAGTGTTCTGGAATCGGCTCTTGTACGTGGATCTTGGGCAATTCGAGGCCCGAAACAGCCAATCGCGTCCGCCCCGGCAAATCATTGAGGCTATGAAGCAGTTCGGAAAACGTATCGCCCCCAAACCGCATTAACCGCCGGATCGAGGCATGATTTTGATGGGTTATCAGGTAAGCGCCGATGTCTTCGAGGATAACCGCTTCTGGCCTGTCCAACGCAAGTTCGCACCCATGCAGGAGTTTGGGAAAATAGCTGGCGTCGTATTGGAGCATCGCCTCGAACGAGGTGATTTCCAATTCGGACAGAGCAATGGCTTTTGCCCAAGCGTCTTGCCCGAACCCGTCCGAAACGAACGCTTCAACCGTACGAAAGATCAATCCATGCATAAGCTACGCCTTTGACTTGGGACGCAGCCTGCCATGACGATCTTAACAATCAGCAAACCTATAAGTATTTAGAAATCGGTCGGCGCGCCGCCTTCGGCTTTTCGACGTTCTACAAAGGCTGCCAATTCCTCGTGAATGGCGACATCCATTGGAGGTGGCTGGTATTCCTCAAGAATCGCCTTGTAGGTCACGTGGGCGCGTTCCGCAGTCCAGACGCTTCCAGCGGCTTCCCAGGCTTCGTAGTTTTTCCAGTCAGACAGGAAAGGTTGATAAAACGCAGTTGTATAGCGTTCTTGGGTGTGTTTCGTCCCAAAGAAATGGCCATTGCTGCCAACCTCGCGGATCGCCTCCAAACCCAAACCGTCATCACTGACGTCGCAAATCGCAGGGTCCAGATAGCGGATCATTTGCTGGATGATCTCGCAATCCATGACGAATTTCTCTGGGCTCGCGATCAACCCACCCTCGAGCCAGCCTGCCGCGTGATAAACCATGTTGGTGCCCGACTGAATCGCGGCCCAAAGACTATGTTCGGTCTCCCACATTGCCTGACCATCCGGGACATTTGCTGCGCAGACACCCGAAGACCGCAACGGCAGGCCATAAAACCGCGCCATTTGACCCGTCATCTGGGTCGCGCGCATGTATTCGGGTGTCCCAAACGCTGGCGCGCCAGATTTCATGTCAACGTTCGAAGTAAATGTCCCAATAGCACAGGGCGTCCCAGGGCGGACTATTTGGGCAAGCACAATCGCGCTCAGACCTTCGGCCAGCGATTGAGCCACGGCACCCGCCATTGTCACCGGAGCCATCGCGCCGGCCAAAGTAAACGGCGTGACGATACAGCCCTGCCCGCGTGCAGCACATCTCATCCAACCGTCCATCATGGGATAGTCATGCTTCAACGGTGATGTCGAATTGATGTTGGTATACATGCGCGGGCTGGCGTCGAATTCCTCATGTGTCAGGCCACCGGCGATCCGCACCATCTCCATCACGTCTTCGACCCGTTCTTTGCCAAGCGAATAGGCGTGCGCGACTTTGTCGGTCAGCGTCAGCTTGTCGTACAGAACATCCAAATGCCGGACACTGGCATGCACGTCTACTGGTTCAACCGGATAGCCACCAACGAAGTGGATGCAGTTAAAATATTGCGAGAGTTTAAGAAAATTGCGGCACATCTCGCGGGTGCCGGGTACCTTGCGGCCAACATCCATATCCCAATAGTTCGGTGGGGACGACACGTTGCCAAACAGGATATGACCATCGCCAACAGTGATCCGTCGATCCGGGTTGCGCGGAGTAATCGTGAACGAATCCGGTGCCTTACGCACCCATTCCATGACAAAGTCGCGGTCCATCCGAACGTTTTCACCAGTCACGGTACAACCGGCATCGCGCAGGATTTGAACTGCCTTGGGGTTCAGAAACTCGATTCCCAACTCCTCGAGGATCGTCATCGCCGTGTCGTGGATACGTTGCACGCCATCTTCGTTCAATGGCTCGGTTGGGCGGTCAATATTGACCGGCAGGGTCCAAGGCAATTGTTCGATCACCGAAGTTCCGCGGCGCACAGCGTGACCGGAACGGCCCCCGCTACGGCGTTTGCGTGTGATGGTTTCGGTCATGGAAAACCTCCTGCGTTGCCCCTTTAGCTAGGCCTCACAGAGAGAGCTTATCCTGTCGGAACACGACGATTTCCGTCGCTTTTGGGTCTCGCACCAAGTTCGTCCAGGCCGATCCAAGCCGGCAAATGCCCAATGTCTGGCAAAACCACATCGGCATGTGGGGCAAGCACCGGTGCTTCGGCCAAGCCGGTCAAAACAGCCACGGTCAACATCCCAGCTGTGCGTCCGGCAATCAGGTCGTGTGTGCTGTCCCCGACCATGACGGCGCGGTGCGGATGCACACCAATCGCGTCACAAAAAGCCAGCAGTTGCCCGGGTGCGGGTTTCGCGCCAAAACCGCTGTCAGACCCGGCAACAAAGGCAAATCGATCCCGAATTCCCGCCTCTTCCAGATGGGACAATGCAGGTCTCTCGGCATCATTTGTAGCCACGCCAAGACATAAGTCGTGGGCAAGAAAGTGGTCCAGCAAAGGAGCCAACGGCACCGCTTCAGCCATCGGGGCAGATTCGGCCTCATTGTTGATGAGCGTGAACAATTGCGTGCGTGAGAGCTCGGGAAATTCTGGCGACAACGTATCGACTAGATCATCTGGCGTGCCCGCTATCACAAAACTGTCGGGTGAAAAGCGTGCCTGCTCGACGTCAAATCCGATCAGATCTCCCAACTTGCGCGCGCGGGACGTTTCGCCATTGGCCAATCGCACCAACAGATTGGCCGCCCAGACACTCCAAGTCGCGTCAAAGTCGAACAGAGTTCCATCCTTGTCGAACAGGATCGCCCCAACGTCGCGGCGGGTCATGTCCAGTGCACCTGTTGACCACTTGGCAACGCAGCACGCGCCTGTATCAGCCGATCATAGGGAATATCCTCATTGTCGCAAAAGGCGATCACCCACGCGTCGTCCATCATTAGGAAATCAAGCACTGACGCCTGAAATTCAGGGTTTCCAACACCTTCGCGAAACGCTGTCTCATCGGCACCGGTCGACCCCATGAACACGGGCAAAAGATCATCATTTCCGGCCAGCCAAATTATGGCCTTCAGCGCGATCTGCTCGGCTGCATCCTTAGAAAGCGTCATTTTTAGATATTTCCCACACTCTTTTTTAACCAATAGCGGCAATGAATTGGTGAGCAAAGTCATAACGCTTGAAGTTACGCGGAGCTGTCTGTGTCCGGTCATATCCTTATTATCGACGCGCTGTCCAACCGCCGCATTCAAATGCGCGCAAATCTGGACATCGCTGCATACGCCGTCGATCTGGCCGAGTCGCGGCAGGATGGTCTGACCCAGATCCACCAAAACCCACCAGACGTGGTGATTGTCGCCGACGACCTTCCCGGTCTGCGCCTTAGGCACTTCTGCAAAGTGCTGCGCGCCCATACGCGCACACAGCTGACATCGATTGTGGTCGCCGTGTCCAACGAAAACCACTCTGCACGAGTCAGCGCCCTTATCGCCGGCGCACATGACGTGATTGATTACAGGTCTGATCCAGCAGACCTGAGGGCGCGGTTGCGTAGCTTTATGCGGGCCAAGCAATCGACCGAAGACACACGCCGCGATACCCATGTCGCCGCAACAGCCGGTCTTGCCGAAGCAGCACCAGAATTCACACCGCAAACCATTGTGACCTTTGTGCCATCGAACATCAGTTACGATGTAGCAACCTGCATAGCCGGGCTATCTGACGACGCCGGGTTCCAGACAAGGCTACTTTCGCCACAAGACACACATCGCCAGCAGGATCACGACACCGATGTCTATGTACTGTTTGAGACAGGCCCAACGACTGTTGCCCGTGATCTTTTGGGAGCGTTGCTTTCACATCCGGCCAGCCGCCACAGCCGTATTTTGTTTGCCACAGATACCACCAGTGCAAAGGCATCGCCGCTTGATCTAGGGGCCCATGATCAAGTGCCCCTTTCCGTATCCCCAGCGGAACTGGCCTTGCGCATTCGACGCCTCGCCCGGCGTAAGCATGATGCGGACCGCGCGCGCAAAGCCACTACAGAGCTTGGGGTAAAAGCCTACAAAGATGACCTGACCGGCCTCAACAACCGCGCCGCGATGAAGGAATACCTTCTTAAGATCGACAGGGCATTGGCAAATCGTCCCAGACCTATGGCGTTGCTAATTGCGGACGTAGACCACTTTAAGACCATCAACGACAACCACGGCCATACGGCAGGTGATGACATCCTTTCGCTTATCGCGTCGATCCTGAAAACCAACCTAAGGGATGGCGATTTCATTGCACGCTACGGAGGTGAGGAATTTCTGATCGTGTTGCCAAATGTTGGCCCATCACAGGCACGCAGCGTGGCACAAAGACTGCGCAACGCGGTAGCGGCCAATCCAAAGTCTGTTGAGGACGGCACCCATGTCAGAGCAACGATCAGTATCGGTGTCGCTCTTGCAAGCCGCACCGAACGGTTGTCCACGAAAGACCTGATGCGCGCGGCTGACAATGCGCTTTATCTGGCCAAGGCGAACGGGCGTAACCGTATCGAAGTGGCAACTCATCGCGATGTCGAGGCGCAACATGTGCATCGATCAATCAAAGTGACGCGCCAAATCGTTTAGTCATCGATGACGGCGGACCCGTTCGGCCAATTCCATCAACCGATCTTCGATGCGATCCGCATAGGCCTCGCGTTCTGCATCGGTCATATTTGCAATCCGATTGGCCAGCACCTGTCGCCCCATCTCTTCGCGGCGCGCCCGTTGGGTAGATTGTTCCGCCATCGCGGTCACAAAGGCGTCGGGGTTGAACGGGGTTGCCCGCACCGTGTCGAGTGTCGCTCGCATGTCCGCGATAAACGCGTCCCGGTCGCGGCCTTGTTTTTCCAAGCCTGCCATGAAGTCCCGGCGCAGTGCTCGGCGGTCTTCATCATCAAGCGCGCGGGTGTAGAACGATCCAAAGTCACTGCGATCCCGACCTCCGGGACGGTCCGGCCCCCCAACGATCAGAAAACCGATTGCGGCCCCGATGACCAACACGTTCAAGGCCACCGAGGTGAACAGCGTCAGGCGTATCCAAAGCGGGGTTTTGAGTTTCGAGGTTTCGGTCATGTCAGCCATCCACCAGCAAGAGATCGAACGCGCCAAGACCTGCACCGGTATCGAACGCAGCATTTTCGACGGGCGATAAGGTCAGCATCAAGTCATCGGTCAAGGCACCACCTGCCCAGACACCGACGCAAGCTGTCATGGCCAGTCCGGCCATTGCTGGCCAGCCACCCAAAGTGCCAAAAAGCTGCCGCCACAGCGGTTGCCGTTCGGCTTTCGGCATTTCGGCCATCGCATCCGACACCACCCGCGCCATCAGGCCATCGGGCAGGTTCGGCGTCATCTGACGCGCTTCCGCGAATGCCGCCTCTAGCGGGTCGTTAAAGGGAGGTTTCGACTGTGTCATCTATATATCCCAAGTCTCTGCGCTGGCCGCTTAAAATTGCGGACAGAGCCCGTTTGCCGCGCGCGGTCAGACTTTCAACCGCGCGTGGCCCAATGTCCATGATTTGGGCAATCTCGGTATTGCCCAAACCTTCAATGTGACGCAGCACCACCGCCTGCCTTTGGCGATCAGGCAATTGCATCAGCGCGTCTTCCAGCGCCATGTGTCGAGCCTTTGCCTGCATCTGCGCTTCGACACCCGGACGATCATCCGCGACCTCAAGCTCTTCCGGTAAACCGTCCGGCCTCGTTTTGCGCAGCCGGTCAATGCAAAGATTTGCAGTCACACGATAGAGCCATGTCCTTACCGATGCGCCGCCTTGGGCGTCCCATCCAGGGGCTTGCCGCCACAACCGCAGCATTGCGTCTTGCGCCACATCTTCTGCTTCGGCCCGGTCGTTGAGCATTCGAAACGCGTGCGCAAACACCAATGGTGTATAGGCAGTCGCCAGCGAGCGCGCCGCGTCGGTATCACCGGCAGCATAAGCTTTTAGCAGCGCCGCTTCGGCAGCAGGATCGGTATTGCTCTGGGTCATGACACCGTGCGGTTGAAAACGTGGGTCCAGTCTAGCAGGAGAAATGAGCGATGTACCCGCACCGCTCATAATCCGTCACATGCGTTTAACGATTGCCATGACGCTTCCCGCCAAAAAGACCACCACGTTTGCCACCATGATCGCCCATACGTGCTTCAGCGAATTCCTCGGCGCTCACCGAACCGTCATCATTCGCATCTAGGCGTTCAAACATCCGGGCTGGATCACGACGGGATTTGATCTCGTCCTCTGACAATGCGCCATCGTTATTTGTATCAAACCGGGCAATCATGCGTTCTGCCCGTTGTGCCGCCCGATCCTGACCCACTGATGCAATTTCTTCGGCGGTCAACAGACCATCGCCATTTGTATCGGCGCGGGCAAAACGGCTGGCGCCAGCTGCAAACTCTTCCGCGGTCACTGTGCCATCGCCGTTGGTATCAAGTTCGGCAAAGGCCTCGGCGCGGCGATCTTCGCGGTTGGAATTGTCCTGTGCAAATGCGGTGCTTGCACCTGTGGCCAGAAGAGCCGCAATGATTAGTGTCGAAACCTGCTTGTTCAAAGTCATGTCTTTTCCTTTCCATGCCCGGCCTGTGCGCCAGATCTTTTCAAAAATCGGCCCAAGACATTGATCTCTTGTCTTGGCATCCACTGCGTTTCACGGGAGCCACAGCAGATTCCGTCGCAGAAATTCTCAGTAGGGCATCACAGGTCCGTGATTTGCGACATCCAGCCGCAAGGACAGTTTGGCGACTGTTCATCCCGAGCTCTGATCGCCATTTTGTAGGTGGGAGTGCGAAAATGACGACATCACATGTGACTGATCAGGACGAAGATCGTCCGACTTGGCCTGCTGTGCGCAAAGGCTGGCGGCGGAAATGCCCGAAATGCGGCAGCGGCCCTTTGCTGCGCGGCTACCTCAAGGTGCGTGATACCTGTCCGGTCTGCCGGGAAGAGCTGCATCACCACCGTGCCGATGATGGCCCGGCATATCTGACGATTCTGATCGTCGGGCATTTGATGGCGCCGCTTTTGCACATCGTGTTTGTTAACTTTCGCCCGGAACCTTTGGTGCTGTTTACGATCTTCGCGGTTGGCTGCGTCGCCCTGACGCTTTACCTTCTGCCAAGATTGAAAGGGGCAATCGTTGCGTTTCAGTGGTCGCGACAGATGCATGGGTTTGCCAACAGCCCGTCCTGACCCTTTCATAATCGAAGGAGGGACGCGGGTGTGACCGGGACAGAAGCTATCGACAAGACTGCGATCCGTGATGCGTCCACGGTTATCGTACTCCGCAACCGCAATCACCAACCAAGTGTGCTGATGGGCCAACGCGGCGCAAAGGCCGCGTTTATGCCAAACAAGTTCGTATTTCCCGGTGGCGCGGTCGATCAAGAAGATGCAGCGGTGCCGTTTGCAGCTCCATTGTCACCGCTTTGCACGAGCCGATTGATCGACGATTCCCCACCCGAGCGCGCGGCTGCATTGGCTGCAGCCGCAATCCGTGAATTGTGGGAAGAAACCGGTCAAATCCTTGGACAGCCCGGTGCATGGGATACGCCACCAGACAATTGGCGCGATTTTGCGGCCCAAGGGCATCTGCCCAATGCAGCGCCTTTGCAATTCGTGTTTCGCGCGATCACACCACCGGGTCGGCCACGCCGGTTCGATGCACGGTTTTTCCTTCTTGATGCCGAAGACCTCGTCAGCAACCCAGACGACTTCTCGGCCGCTTCTGACGAGCTTGCGCATCTACAATGGATCAGCCTCGACAAGGTGCGCGGATTCGACCTTCCGTTCATCACCGAGGTCGTGCTTGCCGAAGTGGCGGCCCGCGCCGCAGACCCGACGCCCCCAGCCTCGGTTCCGTTCTTCCGCAATGACGATGAAGAAAGCCTGTTCCTGCGCCTTTATGGTCGCCCATTGCCTGACTAGATGACGAGGATGAAGGTCAGGATCGATATCGCCAAAAAGCCGATTCCGATCGATTCCCGCACTGTCACGGTTTCCTTGAAGAACAAGACCGATGCGAGCAGCGAAAAGATTAGCTCGATTTGCCCAACCGCTTGGACATAAGCCGCCGTCTGCAAGGTAAAGGCCGTAAACCATCCCAGTGACCCAGCCATTGAGGTCAACCCAACCCAGACCGCCGTCTTCCGCGCCCGCCAGACCGCAGTAACCTGCCCTGGTTCACGCCAGCGCAACCACAGTGCCATAGCGATAAACTGGGACGCCGTAACACATGTCAGCGTGATTGCAGCCCTTAACAAGGCGTCATCACTGTCGATCTGAAGCGATGCAGCCCGATAGCCGGTTGCAGAGAACGCAAAGAAAAAACCTGACGTCAGCCCCAAGACGGTGGCACGACTGCTCAGGCTTTTCCAAAGGCCGTGCTCAAGCCCCGGTGTCCGCGAAAGTAACAGAACCCCGATCAAGCCAATCAGGATCGCGCCCCACCCGGCAATCGAAACCTCTGCGCCAAAAAAGGCGACACCAACTATCGCGGTCTGGATCACCTCGGTCTTTTTGAACGTGATCCCCACAGCGAAATTGCGTTGCCGGAATAAGGCTACAACACAAACCGTGGCCAGAATCTGCGTGATCGCGCCAAGCCAAGCGTAGAACCAGAACCACCCATCCAGAGAAGGCACGTTTGCATCCTGTGCCCAGAGGTAGACAAGCGTCACCAACATCGCCGCCGGGGCAGCATAGGCAAAACGGGCAAAGGTCGATCCTGCTGTGCTCAACACGCCAATGCTCAGCACTTTTTGCAGCATGAACCGCACGGTCTGAAACAAAGCAGCGGCGACGCTGGCGAATATCCAAAGCTCCATGCGTCTCTATGGCGTCAGGTTAGCTGTCTTGTCCATCCCGATAGAGTGGATGCGGAACCGGATCCTTGGCGCGAAACAGATACTTGCGCGCGATCTCGGCATAGGTGCTGTAGCTATAGCCTTGGTTTGACTCCAAGAACTGTGCGCGGTGCGTTTGGTAGAGCTTTGGTAAAGCGTACCACGGCACCCCAGGATGCATATGGTGAACGACATGCAGGTTGTTGTGCAGGAACAAAAGCGCAAAAAGTCCACGGTCTTCGACTATCGCAGTGCGCGCTAAAGTACGATCATGCGCCTGATGCTCAAGAAACGTGCGCAACTTGAGCAGCGATAGGGAAAGATAGACCGAGATCAGCCAAGCCCAGAGCGGCATTGTTGCAAGCGCGGTCATCCACCAAACGACAACGGCAATCGCCGGAAGATGCAAGAGCCATCCCAAAAGCACGCGGCGGTCACCCGCACGGATCAGCCGCCAGTCAGTTTGCATGAATGAGATCTGCCCAAGGATCGGCCCAATGATCAATCGCCCTGCTAGCGTGTTGTTAAGGCGATAAAGCGCCTTGCGCCATGCTGGCAAGCCAGCCCAGACCACAGGGTCAAGGTAGTTGGTTTCCGGGTCATCATAGGGATCGGTCAGGTTTTCGTCTTGGTGATGCGCCAAATGCGTGTCCCGAAACCTAAGGTAGGGTACCAACAGCGTCAGCGCCGGGAAAACCAAAGCGGCGTTCAGGGTCTTATTCGAAGTTGGATGCCCGTGCAGCGCCTCGTGGCTAAGAGAAGAATGCTGCGCACCGGCAAGGGCACACAGCACGATTGCCAGCGCAACTGACCCCTCGGCGATCCACAACGTGGCCGATGCCCAAAGCCCATATGTCAAAACCAAAAGCGCTACCGTCGGCCATTCAGCCAGCCGTCTTAACTCTGCCGAACGCGGCAAAGGCAAGTCTGTCATGAAATACCTCATGTGTTCCCGAAGGACACCATAGGCACGCAAACTCGTTTGTAGAATTCTGGAAACAGTGCACAATTATCTAGTATGGTGATTTTTATCACCAAAGAGGTATATTCTCTGCATGGACAAACGTCAGCGCGCCGATCTCTTTCGCACCCGCCTTGTTACGGCCATTGCCCGTGCCGGAACCAATCAAAGTGTGCTTGCCCGGCGTACCGGCGTCGACCGGTCCACGATTTCGCAGCTTTTGCGCGATGACGCTGCGCGGCTTCCGAATGCCCATGTTGTCGGCGCCTGCGCCACTGCTTTGGGCGTGTCGGCCGATTGGTTGCTCGGCCTTGCCGAACATCCGGAAAATGCCGCTGACCTTTTGGCCAGTGCATTGACGCTGACCAATGCACCTCGGGCGTTCGTCGATCAGCAGATCTTCGATTGGCATCGAGAGGCGGAAGGTTACAAAATTCGCCATGTGCCAGCAGCCCTTCCGGACATGCTCAAGACCAACGAAGTTCTTGGCTGGGAGTACGGCCCACACCTTGGGCGCACTGCAGCACAGGCCATCACCGCGTCTGCAAATCGGCTTGCTTGGATGCGCCAATCGGCCTCCGACTACGAAATAGCCATGCCGCTTTACGAACTCGACAGCTTTGTCGCCGGGACGGGGTATTACGACGGCCTATCGCTTGATTTGCGGCGGCAGCAGATCGACCATTGGCTTGATTTGTCCAAAGCGCTTTATCCCAGAATGCGCATCTACCTGTTCGATGCACGCAGACTTTTCTCGGCCCCGATCACAGTGTTCGGCCCGTTGCTTTCGGTGATCTATGTCGGCAGCAACTATCTCGCTTTTCGCGACACCCAGCGCGTTCGGGCCTTCTCGGACCACTTCGATCACCTGGTCCGCGAGGCCCATATTACTGCGCGCGCCTTCCCAGATCATTTGGCGCAGTTGCGTAACTCTATGGCCTGACGGTTTATTGGGCATCTTTTAGCGGCCGACCATCCTCAGCCGCCCAATCAGACAAGATCGCCTCGGCGGCCTGCTCTCTGTTCCGGATCGCGGCTGGAAGCGCCGTGGCCAAGATAGCGTTACCGCAGAATTCAATTCCTGTGAATGGCGTGCCCATCGGGTTAGTACGGCATCGGATGCTGCTTGTGCGCCGCATCAAGTGCAGCGAGAACATCATCACCCAAGGACATATCCGCCGCTTTCAGCAGATAGGACAACTGCTCTGGTGTCGTCGCCCCAAAGATCGACGAGGCCACAAAGGGACGCCGTGCAGACCAAGCCAACGCCATCAAAGCCAGATCAAGACCCGCTTCATCGGCCACCTTGGCATAGGCGTCGACCGCCTCGAACGCGCGGTCGGTTTTGCGCCCGCCAAGAGTGCCGTTGAGCGCCATACGCGATCCTTCGGGGATCGCGCCATTCTGGTACTTGCCGGTCAGCAACCCCGCGGCCAGAGGTGAAAAAGGCAGCAAAGACACCTCTTCGTTCACCAAGAGTTCGGCCAGATCAGTGTCCGCCAATCGGCACATCAGGGAATACTCGTTCTGAATAGTCTCCATACGTGGCCCGGCCATCGCCTCGGCCACGCGCAACCACATGGCGGTGCCCCACGTGCTTTCGTTCGACAAACCGATATGCCGGATCCGCCCCTTTTCAATCTCGCGGCCCAGCGCGCCTAAAACGTCTGCCATATTCTGCAGGGTCACGGTGCGGTCTTGTGACGTGGGGTCGAATGTCCAGTTCTGGCGGAACATGTAGGAGCCACGATTTGGCCAGTGCAATTGATATAAGTCGATGTGGTCGATCTTGAGCCGCTGCAACGATCCTTCGACAGCCTCCGGAACCGATTCAGCGGTGATCGGCGCTCCATCACGCACGTATTGCATTCCTTCGCCGGAATGCTTGGTCGCCACGACATACGCGTTTCGGCGGCCAGTTTTCTTGAACCAGTTGCCAAGAATTTCTTCTGTCAGACCGATGGTTTCTTTGGCGATTGGATTGACCGGGTACATCTCGGCGGCATCGAGAAAATTGATCCCGACATCGAGCGACATATCCATTTGTGTATGAGCATCCGCCTCGGATGTCTGGTTGCCGAAAGTCATGGTCCCAAGACAGAGTTCGGACACCTCAAGATCGGTCTTGCCCAGTCGGTTCATCTTCATCGCGCGTTCCTATCACATTCGGTTGCGCGCAAAGTAGCGGCTATAGCCCGCTCTGCAAGCCGACAGCGATGTCGGTCTGTGATACGGCAACCGATTTCATGACAGCGTAACACTTGGCCCCTTCGATGATATTCAAAGCGTCCGCACTGCGGCGCGTGATCCGGGCCAGCAACCGATCTTCGCCAGCTTGCAACTGAACGATCACGCCCGGTCCTTCGCCCCTACGCACCGTCAAAACACGCACAGGCAGGATGTTAAGTGCTGACAAGCCGTCGGGTCGGGTGGTTGACAGAATCACGTCCTGCGCCAGGATCCGGACCCGGAGCTTTGCCCCTAAAGGCGCATCGACAGCGGGCAGATACAGCCGACCGCCCGAGATATCCAATGTGCTCAATCCGTCCTGCGGCTCTGCCGCGACCGTCGCAGACAGAACTGCACCCGCATCCCGGATGCCCAACATGCGAACCATATCGGGGTCGGTCAAAACTTCTTCGGGCGCACCGGACCGGATCACACGTCCCTCATCGATCAGAACAATATGCGTTGCAAGCCGCGCAACTTCGGCCATGTTGTGGGTCACATACAGGATCGGCAGCCCGGTTTCGCGTTGCAGTGTTTCCAGATAGGGTAAAATCTCTGCCTTTCGCGGCCCATCCAGTGATGCCAACGGTTCATCCATCAAAAGCATCTCCGGCTCGGACAACAAGGCCCGCCCTATGGCGACACGTTGCGCTTCTCCACCAGATAGGGAATGCGTCCGCCGTTCGAACAAATGACCAATGCCAAGAAGCGCCCCGACCTCATCCGGATTGCGCGCGCCACGACGACTGACTTTTGCAGCGTAACAAAGATTGTCTCGCACGCTGAGATGAGGAAAAAGGCGGCTGTCCTGAAACACATATCCCAGCCGCCGTTTGTGCACCGGAACGTCGATCTTTTCAGTCGCATCATAGAGAACCCGACCGTTCAATGTGATACGTCCCTTTTCGGGCGTCACAAGCCCGGCGATAGATTTCACAATTGAGGTTTTACCGCTTCCCGAACGCCCGAACAGCACGGTAACACCCTCTGGCGCATGGAATGCCGTCTGGAGGTCAAACCCACCCAGCGTCCGTTGGATTTCGACGGACAAACTCATGATCCCGATATCCGTTGCGCCACTTTGCGGGACAACCATTCCGACAGGATCAGCGCACTGATCGCAATCGCCACAGCCACCATCACAAGCCGGATCGCGCTCGTCTCACCCCCGGGCACTTGCAGGAATGCATAAATCGCGGAAGGGACGGTTCGAGTTTCCCCCGGGATGTTCGACACAAAGGTTATCGTAGCGCCGAATTCGCCCATCGCCTTGGCAAAGGCCAAAACGGTTCCAGCGATAATGCCGGGCAGGATCAGCGGCAAAGTGACAGTGCCAAAGACCGTGACCCGGCTCGCACCCAGGGTTGCAGCGGCCTCCTCCAGCTTTGGATCGACCGCCTCAATCGCAAGCCGGATTGCCCGGACCATCAGGGGGAAGGCCATGATCGACGCCGCCAGCGCCGCGCCGGTCCACTGGAAAGCCAGAGTAACGCCGAAGATGTCATAAAGCGCCGAGCCAACGGGCCCTTGCCGACCAAAGCTAAGAAGAAGCAGATAACCCGTGACCACCGGGGGCAAAACCAAAGGCAGATGCACCAACCAGTTCAGGACATCGCGCCCGATAAATCGCCCGCGCGCCAGCGCCAGTGCACACAGCAGACCAAAGGGCAGGCTGAGCAAAGTTGCCCAAAACGACACCTTGAGCGACAACGCGACCGCTTGCCATTCTTCGGGACCCAGCCATTCGGTCATGGTGTCGGTCCAACAGGTAAAAAGCCATATCGGCCGAGGACATCCTGAGCCACATCAGTGGCGAGCCATTCAACGAACATGGCCGCCGCCTCGGTCCTTTCACTTTTGGCCACAACGGCAGCGGGATAGCGGATCGTTGGGTGGCTTTTTTCGGGGAATACACCAGCAATGACGACACGTGGGTCTGCCAAGGCATCGGTGGCATAGACGATCCCAAACGGCGCCTCGCCCAAGGCAACCAAAGCCAATGCGGAACGCACGTTGTCGGTCGGGGCGAGCCGCGTTTGCAACTGGTCCCACAGTCCGAGATCGATCAGCGCAGTCTTGGCGTATATTCCGGCAGGGACCGCTTCGGGCAACGCGATCGCGAGCCGTCCCGTCGAACCTAGCCCAGACAAGAGATCGCTTTGTGTCGTTAGTTCACCTTCGGACGCAACGCTTGGATCATGCGCCACTAGCACAAGCCGGTTTGATGCGATATCGAAGCGGCTTTCGGGCGCAAGCCGGTCACGATCCGCGAGCCAATCCATCCATAGCGCGTTCGCCGAAACATAGACATGTGCGGGCGCACCGGCATCAATTTGTCGGGCAAGCGTTGAACTGCCAGCCAACACAAGCGTCACATTCTGCCCTGTTGTGGCTTCCCAGTCAGCCGCCAATTCGGCCATGGCGTCGCCTAAGGACGCGGCCGCGAAGACGGTTAAGTCGGCAGCTTTGGCAGGACAAGCCATGCACATCATAACCAGCGCGGCACGCAGTTTCTGGATCACGAAGGGCAAGTCCTTGTCGTCTGGGCAAATCTTGGGTCAACAGATCAACTGCACCGATCCAAGACAAGGGCTTGCGCACAAGATACGACGAATCTCTTGAGAACAAAATAAGAACATATATGATTTCCTCATGCACAGCGCCGCCGCCCTCTTGTCACGACGTCCACTCCGTCCCGCGCCGCTAATAACGCTTGGGGATCCTGAAATCGCGTTGCGTCTTGGCCGTGTGCATGAACTGTGCGGACAGGCACGTCATACGCTAGCTTTTGCAATCGCAGCTCAGACGGGGGGACCTGTTGTCTGGATCGCGCAAAACAGTACGTCCGAAATTATCTGCGCGGACACCATCGCAGAGCAGATCAACCCCGGTCATATTCTGTTCGTGGCCCCCGAAAAGCGAGACATGTTGCTGTGGGCGATGGAAGAAACGCTACGTGACGGTCATGCCCCTGTGGTGATTGCTGATCTGACATCGCCACCCGCGATGGTCCCGATTCGCCGGCTACATCTGGCTGCCGAGGCTGGATGTGGCGTAGGCATCTGCCGCCCCTTGGCCCTGCTTTTGACACCGGGTCAGGGGGGCGCGCCGGGGATTGAAACCCGCTGGTCGCTTGAACCTGCCCATCACACAGGCAGAGGCCACTGGGCGCTGAGCCGACTGCGCGCCCGCATGGCGCCCCCGCGGGATTGGCTGATGACGCGCACGTATAGCGGCCTTGTGCCAAGCACACCCTGATACGGCAGGCCAAGAAATTTCGTACGAAATTTCTAAGCCTCTCCATAAAATTCTGGGAAAAACCTTAACAATAGCCAAAGAAACGACACGCGGCGTCGAATAAATGCACTCAGGTCTCTAGGGATGCGGTATCGCTGGGACATGCGACTGCCCCTGTCCTTTGCCGCCCTCTTTTTGTCTGTTGTGCTCCTACAACTCTCCTCCGGCGGCGTCGGCCCGCTAGACGCCATTTCAGGCATCACGCTGGGTTTTTCGACATCCGAAATCGGCTTGCTGGGGTCGGCGCATTTCGTGGGTTTCTTTATCGGCTGCTGGTGGGCCCCGCGCCTTATGGGCACAGTTGGGCACGCACGTGCGTTTTCCGCCTTCACCGTATTGGGTGCGATTGGGCTAATCGGCCACATGATGCTGCCCGACCCCAAAGCATGGACGGTGATGCGGATTGCTACAGGCGTTTGCGTCGCGGGTTGTTACACGGTGATCGAAGCGTGGTTACAGGCCGAGGTCACCAACGCAACACGCGGCCGTGCGATGGGAGTGTACCGAATTGCCGACATGGGAGCGTCGCTGGTCGCGCAACTTTTGATCGGTGTGCTAACCCCGGCGGCTTATGTCAGCTACAACCTGCTCGCCATCCTGTGCTGTGCGGCCCTTCTTCCAATGGCGCTAACCCGACGTCCCCAGCCGGAAACGCCGGACGCACCGCGCCTGCGCCCAATGCTCGCCGTCACACGGTCGCCACTCGCCGCCGCAGGTGTCGTCGTCGCTGCCCTGTCTTCTGCGTCATTCCGAATGGTTGGACCGGTCTATGGCCAGGGCGTTGGCCTCGCCCTCGATCAGATTGCGCTCTTCATGGCAGCTTTCGTCGCAGGCGGAGCGCTGGCACAATACCCGGTGGGTTGGCTCGCTGACAAATATGACCGGCGCTGGGTTTTGATCTGGCTGTCAGTGGCGGCCATCCTGTCTTGCGTGATGACAGCAAGCCTGACCGGTTTGCCCACATCAGGCGTCTTCATCACGGCAATGATCTTTGGATTGACCACATTTCCGATCTATTCGGTCGCAGCCGCCCACGCGCATGATTTTGCAACCTCTAACGAACGGGTCGAACTATCAGCAGCGCTGATGTTTTGGTACGCAACCGGTGCCATCGCCGCGCCATTTCTGGCTTCTGTTCTGATGGGGCGCTTTGGCCCGCCAGCACTTTTTGCAATGATCGCGGTCGGACATGCCGGACTGGTGATCTTTGGCCTGATCCGCATGCGCGCCCGCCCAAGTCAACCCAAGACACCGTATGTCTATGCCCCGCGCACGTCTTTCCTGATTGGCCGCCTGATGCGATCCAGTCGGGAAAAAGACTGATCCTCTGGCACTTGTGTCTGTGATCCGGTAAAGCGGCGCAAACCTCAGACAAACACGCGGGCGCACACCACATGGCACGGCATCTGATCACGTCGGCAATCCCCTATATCAATGGGATCAAACACCTTGGAAACCTTGTGGGCAGCCAATTGCCCGCCGACCTCTATGCCCGCTATCTGCGCGCACGCGGACACGAGGTGATGTTCCTCTGCGCCACTGACGAACACGGCACGCCAGCTGAACTGGCTGCTGCCAAGGCTGGCAAGCCGGTCGCTGAATACTGTGCCGAAATGTGGGCTATTCAGGCTGAAATCGCGAAAGGGTTTCGCTTGTCATTCGACCATTTTGGCAGGTCGTCGAGCAAGCAGAACCACCGGTTGACGCAGCACTTCGCTGGCCGCCTTGCCGATGCAGGGCTCATCCGGGAGGTGAGCGAAAAACAGGTTTATTCCAACGCTGACAAACGCTACCTGCCCGATCGCTATATCGAAGGCACCTGTCCCAACTGCGGCTACGACAAGGCGCGTGGCGACCAGTGTGAAAATTGTACCAAACAGCTGGACCCCACTGATCTGATTGAGCCACGCTCGGCGATCTCTGGGTCGACGGACCTTGAAGTCCGCGAAACCAAGCACCTGTACCTGCGCCAATCCGACATGCGCGGCAAGCTGCAGGAGTGGATCGACAGCAAGACCGATTGGCCCGTGCTGACGACTTCCATCGCTAAGAAGTGGCTGAATGATGGTGACGGCCTCCAGGATCGGGGCATTACGCGCGATCTGGACTGGGGTATACCGGTCAAGAAGGGCCAAGAGGACTGGCCTGGGATGGAAGGTAAGGTTTTCTACGTCTGGTTCGACGCACCCATCGAATACATCGCCTGCGCCGGCGAATGGGCCGAGGCGCACAGCAAAACCGATGCGGATTGGGAGCGCTGGTGGCGCACCGACAAGGGCGCGGACGACGTGCGCTACACTCAGTTCATGGGCAAGGACAATGTACCTTTCCATACGCTTAGCTTCCCAACGACCATCCTCGGGTCCGGCGAGCCATGGAAGCTGGTCGATTACATCAAATCATTCAACTATTTGAATTACGATGGCGGCCAGTTCAGCACGTCACAAGGGCGCGGCGTCTTCATGGATCAGGCGCTTGAAATCCTTCCCGCCGACTATTGGCGTTGGTGGCTTCTGAGCCATGCACCCGAAAGCTCAGACAGTGAATTCACATGGGAGAATTTCCAAGGTTCGGTCAACAAAGACCTTGCCGATGTGCTGGGCAATTTCGCGAGTCGCGTGACCAAGTTCTGTCGCTCCAAATTCAGCGAAGCGGTGCCATCAAACGGCAACCCCGGTGATCGCGAAGACAAGCTGATTGCTGACTTGGAAAAGGGCTTGCGCGAATACGAAGCACATATGGACGCTATTGAAGTCCGAAAATCCGCAGCAGCCTTGCGCGGCCTTTGGGCACTGGGCAACGAATACCTGCAAGACGTGGCACCGTGGACAACCTTTAAGGAAGACCCGGACGCTGCTGCGATGCAGATCCGCATTGCCTTAAACCTGATCCGATTCTACGCGGTCATCTCAAGCCCGTTCATTCCAGACGCCTCGGCACAGCTCTTGACCGCGATGAACGCCGAAGACGCCACATGGCCAAAGGATGTCGCCACGGCGATTACAGCGATGCCGGTTGGTCATAGCTTTGCCGTGCCCGAGGTGACGTTTCGCAAGATCAGCGATGATGAACGTGCAGGCTGGCAAGAACATTTTGCCGGGGTTCGCACCTGACGCCTGCCAAAAACGGTCGCGCGCAATCGGAGCCAAAACCGGCGGCGCGCCCATTTACGATGGCTGCGCACACGCGCCATGATGAGGTCTCGTTCAGTTACTGGATGCGAAGCGCGGCAGGCATAGCTGTTGTAAAGGCCCATTGGTATCACTCCTGAAAGGGTGACATTGATTTAGGCCACAAAAGCTTGCTCGTGACGCCATGATCTGCGCAACATGAGTTTCATGAATGAAACCCAACCTTCATTAGATGACCTTGTCCTTTTTGCATCTGTAGCTCAGGCTGGATCACTTAGCGCCGCGAGCCGCTCAACCGGCATTCCGCTGCCCACATTGTCCCGCCGCATGGCCGCGCTGGAACGCAGCTTGGGGCGCACGCTGTTTCAACGCGGACCGAAAGGCTATGCGCTAACTGCAGATGGGCGGACCCTGTCGGCGGAATTGACCGGTCTGTCCGACACACGTCGCAAACTTGAGCGGTGGCTTGCAGCCGGTGACGACAGCACACCGGTTCGGATCACGGCCGGGTTTTGGACCTCCCGCCAAATCGCCCGCGCTTTGCCGCCCGATCCTGACCGCGCCTGGCAACCAAGGTTTGTCCCCGCGAATGCCATGCTCGACGTGGCCCGCCGCGAGGCCGATATCGGGATACGCAATGCACCGCCAGATCATGCATGGCTGGCACGACAGCAGCTCGCGCCTATTCAATTTGCGATTTACGGAATTCCTGGAATACGCGGCTTTGTGGCGTCCCTACCTGATGTGCCGTCGCAGCGCTGGCTGCATGCAAATTACGGTGACGCCATCAAGGCGTCAGCTAGCGACCCCAGGCTATGCCTTGATCTGGCCGAAGCTGGGCATGGACAGATTGTTTTACCGACATTCGTTGGAGACGGCTTGAACACTTTAGCACGTCAATCAGAGGCTATTGCCGACCTGCAGCACGATTCTTGGCTGGTTGTACATCAGGACGCACGACACGATCCGCCAATCCGTGCCGCGATCGACCAAATCGTTTCCATTCTAATGACAGAATGACCGCGATCATCTGCGCATGTAGGGCCAAGCTGCGCGTCGCAGCTTAGCCCAAAGCCCGAATCAGGCTGCTTTGATATCGACCAATTCGACGTCGAAGGTCAGGTCTTGACCGGCCAGCGGATGGTTTGCATCCAGCGTGACTTCGGTCTCGTTGACCTCGGCGACCATCACCGGAACAACTTGTCCGGTCGGTGTCTGCATCTGAAGCTGTGTGCCCGGCTCGAGCGGGATATCAGCAGGAATATCTGCGCGGGGCACGGCTTGTTGTGCATTCGGGTCGCGCTGTCCATAGGCCTGATCGGCAGGCACATCGACCTTTTTTGTATCGCCAACGGCCATACCGGGGATCGCCTGATCGAGGCCGGGAATGATCTGCCCCGCGCCAACGGTGAACTCCAACGGGTCACGTCCGGCAGAGCTGTCGAATGTCGAACCGTCAGTCAATGTGCCGGTGTAGTGAATGGAAACGGTATCGCCCGTTTTTACCTGAGTCATGAATGCTCCGTATATGGGGGGATGAGTGTGGGAGGCCGCATCTCTGGCGGGTGCTCCATCGCGTGTGCCAAGTTTATCAAGGGATGCCCAAAGACACAAATCAACCCTCAAGCGACATTTGATCTTGGCATGGCGGCATAGGGCCAGTCAGCAGCAGAGCGCACGCTGAGTCAGACAGGAAGAGCCGTGGTCTTGAAGACCGTCCGGAGGGCAAATGAACTCTGCATCTGCGCAACCCCGGGCAGCCGCGTCAGATATTGTCGGTGGATGCGGGCAAAATCCTCGGTATCCTCGGCCACCACCTTGAGGATGTAATCTGCCGTCCCCGCCATCAGGTGACATTCAAGAACGTCCGGAACCCGAGACACTGCTTTTTCGAACGCCTCAAGTAGGTCATCGGCCTGGCTGCTGAGCTTGATCTCAACAAAAACAGTGGTCGGCATCCCTAGCTTGCGCGCATTCAAAAGTGCGACGTAATCCCGAATAAAGCCATCCGCCTCTAACCGCTGTACCCTGCGGTGACAGGCCGACGCTGACAGGTTTACGGCCTCGGCCAGTTCAGCGTTAGAGATACGCCCTTTACGCTGCAACACACGTAGAATCCGGCGATCCGTATCATCCAAAGCCATGACGCTCACTTTCTTCCGAAACATACCCTTTTATTCGAAGGGTCTTCGCAAGATGCCCATATAGCTGCCAAAGATCCACACACAATTGCACGAAATTGGGCACATCTTACGAACAGTCAGAATCGGAGGAGACAGTCATGAAGATCGGTTGCCCTAAAGAAATCAAACCACAGGAATTTCGCGTCGGCGTCACGCCCAGTGCTGCGCAAGAAGCCGTTGCTCATGGTCACACCGTTCTGGTGCAGAAGGGTGCTGGTATCGGCGCTGGCTTTGAGGATGCGGATTATTCAGCCGCCGGTGCGCAAATCATCGACACTGCAGAAGAGGTGTTCGCGACGGCCGACATGATCGTCAAGGTTAAGGAACCGCAGGCGGTAGAACGCAAGATGCTACGTGAAGGCCAGCTGCTATTCACGTATCTGCACCTCGCGCCAGATCCGGAACAGACCAAAGACCTGCTTGCGTCGGGCTGCACCGCCATCGCCTATGAAACCGTGACAGATCGCAGCGGCGGCCTTCCGCTACTTGCCCCGATGTCCGAGGTGGCAGGCAAGCTCGCGCCTCAAATGGGTGCGTGGACACTGCAAAAAGCCAATGGCGGCCGCGGCGTTCTGATGGGCGGCGTACCCGGCGTCGGGCCTGCGCAAGTCGTCGTGATCGGCGGCGGCGTCGTCGGCACGCACGCGGCCCGTGTGGCCGCTGGCATGGGTGCAGATGTGACCGTGCTCGACCGCTCGCTACCCCGCATGCGCTATCTGGATGATGTCTTTGGTGGCACCTTCCACACACGCTATGCCAGCAAGGCCAATATTGCCGAAATGATTACACAAGCAGATATGGTTGTCGGCGCCGTTCTGATCCCCGGTGCCGCTGCACCAAAGCTGGTCAGTCGGGCTGATCTTGCGACTATGAAGCCGGGTTCGGTGCTAGTGGACGTGGCAATTGACCAGGGTGGATGTTTTGAAACCTCGAAAGCCACCACACATGAACATCCGATCTACGACGTAGACGGCATCCAGCACTATTGCGTCGCGAACATGCCGGGCGCCGTGGCACGCACCTCGACCATCGCTTTGGGCAACGCCACAATGCCCTTCATGCTGGCCTTGGCTGACAAAGGCTGGCAGCAAGCTTGCGCGGATGATCCGCACTTGATGGCCGGGTTAAATGTGCACGCGGGCAAATTGACCTATGACGCGGTCGGGCAGGCGCTCGGCATGGCGGTGACCACACCGCAAATGCTGCTCAAGGCGGCGTAATACAAATATCCAGCGCCTCTCCGGCGGGGGGCGCTGGCATGAGCTTGGTCGGGTCGCGTCAATCGCGCGGCCCGACCAAGCGATCAATTGGCGCATAATCGTCAGTTAGGTAAACACCTGCCGCAGCGATCTGATCGACAAAGCCTGCCCCAAGCACTGCGAATGTCGTCCGTTCCGGCGCAGGCACGGTAAAGCTGTTTCGACGCGTTTCCGCAGTTCCAGCCGCGATCACCATGACGACCCGTTCGCCCGGTTCAGGGCGGCGCGCTTCGGTCCAAACTTCGACCACGGGAAAGACCTCGCGCAAGGTCCGAACAAGGCTGCCAACTGCCTGCATCCGATCAGCGTAGTCGACTACGTTCATAAGGTAGCTGCCATCCGGCAACAGGCGGCTTTGCACCAGATCAAAGAATTCGCGGGTCACCAAATGCTGAGGGACCGCGGTATCTGTAAAGGCATCGCCAATAATCACGTCATACCGAGTTTGATCCCCAAGCAGCGCCCGCCGAGCGTCTTGGTGCAGAATATGCGCTGTTTCTGGGTCAAACCAGAAATCGCGCGCGGCAAGAGCTGTCACAGCAGGATCAATCTCTGCCACGGTGGTCTTGGTGATCCCCCGTTCGGCAAAGGCCCGCGGCAGAGCATAATTCCCACCCCCAATCAGAAAGCTGGACGGATCAGCTGTTTGGGTTCGCAATTGTGTCAAAGCATCCAACATCGCGGTATGATCAGTGAACATCACCTCGGGCGCATCCTCTGCGGATATGCCATGAACAAGATGATCAATCACCATTGCCCGGGTCGGCCGCGATGTGTCAGCCGAAACATCCACTGACTGCAAACAGAAATAGCGGCTTTCAACAGTGCATGGCCCCGGCGATAGGCTTGTGGCAATCGCAAGCGCCGCCAGCCCCAAAAGCGTCACGCTCTGCATCGCTCGAAGTTGTTTCGCGAGCCAGAAACACAGCGTCGCACCCGCGATGTAGGCAAGTGTTACAATGGCCAATGTCCAGACGCTGCCAAGCCACGAGATGAACACAAACCCGGCCAACAGCGTTCCTAGGATTGCGCCAATCGCGCCCGACGCGAACATCGCGCCCAATGCCTGCCCCTGTCGCGAAGGGCCAGCCAGCGACACTTGTGTCAGCAGCGGTGCCGGGATGCCAGCAAACAGGGACGGCAGGAAGAACGCGGCCAAAGTCAGACCGGTGATACCCCAAACCGGTTGCGGAAAAGCTGTCAAAACCGGACCTGCGGACACCCGCAAGGCCACCCCCGCCAGGGCTGTAGTTGCAGCCGCGGCAGCCAATGCCCACCCCGTTGCCGACATGGGGTTAATGCCCGGACGATCCGCCAGACGCCCGCCCCACCAATGCCCAGCTGAAAACCCGGCCAGCACCACAGCGATCACGGATGTCCACGTATAAAGCGACATGCCGACATAGGGCGCAAGCATCCGCCCAGCGACAATCTCGACAACCATAGAGGCGGCAGAAACGGTGGCTTGAAGAGCAACAAGCAGCCAAAGTGGCGCTATGGGCATATGTGCCTCGCAACGTGGTTGTTGCACCCATCTTGCGTGTGCAGGCCGCGAAGGCAAGAGACCTTAACGCTAGGCCAAAGCCAGAACCGGCCCTTCAAGCAGCCGCATCAAATCGCCGAAATAACCACCGGACCGCGCCGGTTGGTTCGGGTCCGAGGTGATGGCAACAGCAAGGTTGCGTGCTTGGTGCGACGCGATGATCTGGCCACCATAACCTCGGGCCAAGGTGTAGCCAGAGGATGACAAGAACCAGCCATACCCATATCCCAGTCCTGACCACGGGGACCGGGCATATGGCACCGTCGAAGCCGCGATCCAACTTTGCGCGATGACCTGCTCACCTTCGTATTGTCCATGATCGCGCATCAGCTTGGCGATCTTTAGCATCGCGGTCGGGCGCAGGGCCATGTTGTTGCCGCCCATGTAATACCCCTGCGGGTCGCGCGTCCACGGCGGCATCTCTATCCCGAGGGGGTCACCCAGCCGTTCGCGCGCCTGAGCCAAGAGACTTTTTCCTGTTGCCTCGGACAAGGCCGCGCCAAGGATGTGAGTCGATCCGGTGGAATACAGCATGCGCCCTCCGGGTTCGGCCACCATCGGACGGGACAGGGCGTTGGCCAGCCAGTTCCCGGAATTCACCCAAGCACCATAGTTCGGGCCCGAAGTGCGTTCGAGACCGGCGCGCAAGGTGACAAGATCTTCCAGCGTGATATCGCCAGCACCGGTGGTGGCGTTCGAAGGCAGGATGTTCGGCGCCACCTCAGACAGCGGCGCGTTCACAGACTCCACATCACCCCGGTCAATCGCAGCACCAAGCAAAAGCGCCACAAGGCTTTTGGAGCAGGATTTGATGTTGGCAAGACGGTCCAGACCCGGCCCTCGCGGTGCTTGGGCGAAGAGCGTGTCATTGCCCCGGCTGATCTGAAGTGAATGCAATTGCGGCAGCGCATCAATCGCGCTTTGCAGATCATCTGTCTGAGCACTGCTGATATAGGGCAAGCACAGCGCAGAAGCGGCGGTGCAAATAAAAGTTCTACGACTGGTCATGTCACAAGGTGTAAAACCTTTGCACTCCACGTCCAGCGGATGAGGTTCACGTCTACGTGCAGAAAGCGGGCAGCTATGCCCGCTTCCAAGACTCCTTACGACAGGTGATGCACCTCTTGCAGCGCATAAATCGGCGTCGGAATGCCCTCCATCCGGGCTTTAAGCTGCAACGCTAGGAACTGCGAATAGTGCCGGGACTGGTGCAGGTTGCCGCCGTGGAACCACAGGTTATCCTGCTGCGTGGGTTTCCACATATTGCGCTGCTCGCCTTCCCAAGGGCCCGGGTCTTTGGTGGTATCAGAGCCAAGGCCCCAAACCTTTCCAACCTTATCAGCCATCTCTTGGCCCATCAGGTCCGCGACCCAACCATTCATGGAGTTGTACCCGGTGGCAAAGACGATCAAGTCCGCTTCGAGCTTTTCGCCATTATCAAGGATCACCCCATCTTCGACGATCTCGGTTACCTGCCCGCGTTTCAGTTTGACCTCACCGTCAATGATGAGCTGGCTTGCGCCTACATCAATGTAATAGCCAGAGCCGCGCCGAAGATACTTCATAAAGAGACCGGACTCGTCATCACCCCAATCCAACCAGAAGCCTGCCTTCTCCAGACCATCGTAGAACTCTTTGTCTTGTTCTTTCATCGCTGCATAGGCCGGGATCTGGAACTCGTGCAGGATCGCATAGGGCAATGAGGCGAAGATCAGGTCGGCCTTTTCGGTGGTCACACCGGCATTAACCGCACGCTCTGAATACAGATCGCCCAAACCGATCTCCATCAACGTGTCAGACCGCACGATATGGGTCGAGGACCGCTGCACCATCGTCACATCGGCTTCATGCTCCCAAAGTGCGGCGCAGATATCGTGGGCCGAATTGTTCGACCCCACGACAACACATTTCTTACCTTTGTACTTGTCGGGGCCAGAGTGTTGTGAGGAGTGATGGATATCGCCTTTGAACGTGTCCATTCCCGGGAAATCGGGCATACGCGCTTTTCCGGACATGCCCGTCGCCATAACCAACTGCTTAGGCCGCAAGGTGACTTCCTCTCCGTCGCGGTCGACCACGACGGTCCATTCCTGCTTCGCCTCGTCATAAGTCGCTGATTTGGCGGTGGTACGGGTCCAATAATTGAGCTCCATCACCTTGGTATACATCTCAAGCCAGTCACCGATCTTGTCCTTCGGCGCAAAGACGGGCCAGTTTTCCGGGAATTTGATGTAAGGTAGATGGTCGTACCAAACCGGGTCATGCAGGCAAAGCGACTTGTAGCGCTTGCGCCAGCTGTCGCCAGGCCGGTCGTTGCGTTCGACGATGATGGTCGGCACTCCCAATTGGCGCAGACGCGCCCCAAGCGCGATGCCGCCTTGCCCGCCACCAATGATAAGCGTGTAAGGCTGGGTCGTGTAGCCAAGCTCCTTGGCCTCTCGCTCACGCTCTTCGGCCCAGGTTTCGCGATTCTTGCCCGCGCCGTGCTTGGCACCCAGTGGACGATCAAACCCTTTTGGTTCCTCAAAGCCCTTAAGTTCGACCATCGTTGTGAGCAACGTCCAGATCTTACCATCCCGCAAACGGAGCAAACCATAGCCTCGAGCCACATCGGTCTCGAACGTAATCCAAGCGGTGACGACGCCACCGTCCTCGGTCACAACGTCACCCTCGGAGAGGGCCCAGTTGTGCGGTTTGGTCGTGGTAAGCTGATGCTTCAGCATATCCTCAACCTGATCCTTGCCTTCGACTGTTTTGATATTCCATGTAAAGGTCACAAGGTCCCGCCAGTAACAATCATCCGCGAACATCTCGCGGGCGCGGGCGATGTCGCCGTCTTCCAGCGCCTTCCCGAATTCATCGAGAAACGCCTGCGTTGTGTCGGACAGTGTCGAGTCGAGCATAATTTCCTCCCAGAATTTTTGTGCTTTTGTGATCTGAGAGTGCCAACAGTGATCCTGTGACGCCAGGGAAACTTTGGTCGTGTTGCGCGATCAGCGTTTTTTACCCCATCGCCAACGAAAAAAGCCCCGCTGATCCAGCGAGGCTTTCCTAATTTCGCAAATTGGGTCGCTTACGCGGCCAGCGCGCCTTTGGCTTGATCCACGATGGCACCGAAAGCTTCGGGTTCGTGAACGGCCAGATCGGCCAGCACTTTGCGGTCCACTTCAATCCCGGCCAGGTTCAGGCCGTTTATGAAGCGGGAATAGGTCAGTGCTTCGTCGTGCATCCGCACAGCCGCATTGATCCGCTGGATCCACAGAGCGCGGAAATTGCGCTTGCGGTTCTTGCGGTCACGTGTGGCGTACTGGTTCGCCTTGTCGACGGCCTGACGTGCAACCTTGAAGGTGTTCTTACGGCGGCCGTAGTAACCTTTGGCGGCCTTGATGACCTTCTTGTGACGGGCGTGTGTGGTGGTTCCGCCTTTTACTCGGGACATATCAATTCCTCCTTAGCGCGCGTATGGCATCATCGGCTTGATGATTTGCTCATCAGCCTTAGAAAGCACGGTGGTTCCGCGCGCGTCGCGGATGAATTTCTTGTGGCGCTTGATCATACCGTGGCGTTTGCCGGCCTGACCTGCCTTGATCCGGCCAGTGGCCGTGACCTTGAACCGCTTTTTGCAGCTCGATTTCGTCTTCATCTTCGGCATTTCCGTCTCCTGTATGTCGATCGGTTTGCGCGCGACTCGGTATGCCAATTCGACCGGCCGCACGGGTAGAGCGCGCCGTATAGGCGGGCTTGCGGGGCAATGCAACTGTTTCAAAGCAGGCTGTCAGGGATTTTCTGTTCAGCTGCCGTGTTGGCGCGACGGAAGATCAACGTGACGCAGGTTGCGACGATCACGATGAACAAAGAATAGAGCACAGGCACCGCCATGATCGCCTGCGCTTCCGTTCCCTGAAACGTGAACACGATGATCGCAATTGCCAATGGTCCGTTCTGAATGCCAGTCTCAAGCGCCACCGTTCGGGCGTTGCGGGGATGCAATCGCAAAGCCCGGGCGAATAGATAGCCGATGCTGATCCCGAAAACACCCAGCCCGATGGACGCGACATAGGTCGCTGGTGTGGTTTCAAGCAGGAACTGCCAATTACGGGGAATCCAGCTGACCATCAGGAAGAGGATGAAAAACAGCGCAAGTGCAGAGCCAAAGAACTCGGTCACCGCCCCTACATTCGCGCTAACTTTGCGCAGCACCATCCCAATGGCCACCGGGACCAGAAGCAGCACCAATGTGGCAATGATATTCTCACGCGGGATCTCGAGGTTAAGTGCTGATGCGTATAGCACCAAAACAATCGGGATCATCACGACGCCCGCGACTGTGGACGTCACTGTCATCAGGACCGACAGGGCCAGATTGCCCTTTGAGAAATAGGTAAAGATATTGGACGTTGTTCCGCCGGGCATGCAGGCCATGATCAGGATACCCAGGGCGATGGTTTCCGGCACCACAAGGAACGTCGCGAGCAAAAAGCCAATGAAGGGCATGAACCCATATTGCGAGATCACACCAATGGCGAGGCCGTAGGGGCGTCGCAGGGCAAGATAGAAATCGCGCGGGGTGAGTGATGCGCCCATGCCCAGCATGATGACGAAGATCATCAGCGCCAGCAGCGCCTGTTCAAATGCACCAACCATGCCCGTTACTCCGCTGCGATACGGGCCATTTCTTCGGCACGCAGGTCTTTTCTGAGAATTTTACCGACATTCGATTTCGGCAGCTCATCGCGGAATTCGACGCGTTTGGGCACCTTGTATGCGGTCAGGTGTTGCTTGCAATGCGCCCGGATATCGGCCTCGGACAACCCATCGTCGCGTTTGACGATATAAGCTTTTACCGCCTCTCCCGTGGCATCATCCGGCACTCCGATTACAGCAGCTTCGAGGATGCCAGGATGTAGCGCGAGGCAGTCTTCGACTTCGTTCGGGTAGACATTAAAGCCAGACACTACAACCATATCTTTCTTTCGGTCCACGATGCGGAAATAGCCATCGTCATCCATCACGCCGATATCACCCGTCAAAAACCACCCATTGCGCAGCGCATGCGCACTTTCCTCGGGTTTGTTCCAATATCCGGACATGACCTGTGGACCAGAGGCAGCGATCTCTCCGGTCTCACCCTGAGCCACCGGGGTACCGGCCTCATCAAGACAGGCAATCCTCGTACCAGGGACCGGAATCCCGATAGACCCATCACGGGTCTTGCCCAACGGATTGAACGTTAGCACCGGCGATGTTTCGGTCAGGCCGTACCCTTGGAGCACCGGTTTGCCGGTCACACTTTCCCATTTCTGTGCCACTGCCGCCTGAAGCGCCATCCCCCCGGCAGAGGAAAACTTGAGTGATTTCGGCGGGCTGTCAGTGAACCAAACTTCGTTGGTCAATCCGTTGAACAATGTGTTCACGCCGCTCATCCAAGTGATTTTGTAATTCTCGAATGCACGTTTGAGGTTAGACAAGGGCCTCGGACTTGGGATCAAAATGTTGCGCGAGCCAAGCCAGTAGAAGGCCAGCATATTCACCGTGAATGCGAAAATATGGTAGAGTGGCAGCGCAGTCAGGGCGATTTCCTTACCCTTTTCGACGCCTTCCAGCATCTCCATCGTCTGTTCCATGTTCAGGATCAGGTTGGCATGGCTTAGCATCGCCCCCTTCGCAACACCTGTTGTACCACCGGTATACTGCAGGCAGGCCACATCATTGGCATCGACGCTCTGAGAATAAGCATCCGGCGCAATCCGTTCGCGGGCCATGTGGTCGCGACCAGAAGCCAATGCATCCAGGAACCGGATATGGGCCACCTCAACCGGTTTGACAGATTTGTCCCAGTGCTTTTGCACCAGCCCGACAATGCCACGCGGCAACGCAGGCAGAAATTCGGCAACGCGGGTGACAATGATATTGGGGATTGGGTGACCTTGCGTCGCGGCTGGGATCTTGTCGGCGAACATATCCACAATGACAAGCGCATGCGGTTCAGCATCTGCAAACTGCTTGCCCATTTCTTCCGCAGTATAAAGCGGATTGACGTTGACCAGAATGCAGCCTGCCTTGAAGATACCGAACGCTGCGACTGGGAATGTCAGGCAATTAGGCATCTGGAGCGCGACACGGTCCCCCAGCCCCAATCCTGCCACTTCGCGCAGGTAAACAGCAAACGCATCTGACATTTCGTCCACTTGTTGAAAACTTAGCGTGCCGTTCATGCCATTGGGCAAACACGTCGTGAAAGCCGCTGCGTTACCGTAGGTGCCTGACACGGCACGGATCAGATCCGGAAGTGTCCGGTAAGATGCTTTGTCGATATCCTTGCGGACATTCGGCCCATAATAGGCCGTCCACGGACGCGCCTCATCTTTCATGCCATCCTCCTCCCAAAGCAACGTCCATCCCGTCTGTGAGGACTGAAGGTTGCGGTCCAAGAACAGCTAAAGCGATATCCCTAATGGATCTATAGTGATCGAACGTCACACCGTCGGCAAAATGCGATCAGGTCCATCCCTGCAAAACACGCCCGACAACTTCGGGGATGGCTTCGATAGAATAGCCACCGGGTTTATTGGACATCGCCCAGCCCAAGGCCGACCACAAACAATGTGTCAGGATTCACTGTGACCTGCTCCTACTAATAACCGGTGAAAAGGTTACTCTGGATCAGTATTGTAGATCAAACGTTCGTCACACGGTGCCACGCGCAGGATGTTTGTTGTGCCTGGTGTGTTAAATGGGACACCCGCAGTCACGAGAATCTGGTCGGTCTCATCAGCGTATCCACCAGCACGCGCGGCCTGAGCCGCGTTGACCACGGCTTGTTTGAACCGCTCCAATTCGCCAGTTATCACGCACTCAGTGCCCCATGTGAGAGCAAGCCTGCGGGCAGTATCGATCGAGTTTGTCATCGCGATAATCGGAACACGCGGACGTTCACGCGCGGTAAGCAGCGCAGTCGTGCCAGAGGACGTGTAGCAGCAGATTGCTTTGATATCGGTTGTTTCCGCGATTTCGCGAGCGGCCGCGACGATACCGTCCGCAACGGTCGCCCGCTTGGCGGCACGGGAGGCTTCGATGATCTCGGTATAGGTGGGGTCGCTCTCGACCTCTTCGGCCACGTTGTTCATCGTGGTCACAGCTTCGATCGGATAGTCGCCTGCCGCAGATTCCGCCGACAGCATAATCGCGTCCGAGCCTTCGTAGATCGCGGTGGCGACATCGGACACCTCGGCGCGGGTTGGCATCGGCGATTCGATCATGGACTCAAGCATCTGGGTCGCCACGATTACCGGCTTGGCCGCCGCACGGCAGCGACGAATCAGACGCTTCTGGATCGGGGGCACGTTCTGCACGGGCAATTCGACACCCAGATCGCCGCGCGCCACCATGATGCCATCGGACACTTCCAGGATTTCGTTGAACGCCTTAACGCCCGCAGGCTTTTCGATCTTGGAAAGGATCGCAGCGCGGCCTTTGCACAATTCACGGGCTTCGATGACGTCTTCCGCGCGCTGTACAAAGCTAAGGGCAAGCCAATCGACACCCAGCTCTGCCACGAATTCCAGATCGCCGCGGTCCTTCTCAGACAAAGCTGCCAAGGGCAGAACGACGTCAGGCACGTTTACACCTTTGCGGTTGGAAATCATCCCGCCCGTGATAACTGTGCAATCGGCAAAATCAGCGCCACAAGCATCCACCTTCAAGCGGATTTTACCATCGTTCACAAGAAGATGCGCGCCCGGTTCAAGTGCGGCGAAAATTTCGGGGTGAGGGAGCGTGACGCGGGTCAGAGTGCCTTCCTCTTCGGCCAGATCAAGACGGAAGGAAGCACCCTCAACCAGTTCTTCTTCGCCATTGGCAAAGACACCAACACGGAGTTTTGGTCCTTGAAGGTCGGCCAGAATTCCGATCGTGCTGCTTAGGTCCTTTTCGACCTGACGGATAATTGCGTGACGCTCGGCAATCTCTTCGTGGCTGCCATGGCTCATATTAAGGCGGAACACGTCTGCGCCGGCCTCATGCAGGGCACGGATCATCTCATAACTGCTCGACGCTGGGCCCAAGGTGGCCACGATCTTCACACTCCGCAAACGTCTCATTGGGATCCCGTCCTTCAGTTTTGTTTTGGGCAGCTTACCAGCCTGTAAAGGCGCGTTGGCAGCCGCCGTGCTGGGTAAGATGAACGCACCATGTTACCGCTAACTATCTGCGTGTCTTATTGCCCATTTCCCTTTCTTGCGCAACTCAACTATCTGATGCGCCCGGGAGATCATACAGCTATGACGTACGTACCATTTTTTGTGCATGGAGAGAACCGATCCTCACGCTGGCTGATCACCTGCGATCATGCCGCAAACACGGTCCCCCCTGATCTTGACGGCACACTTGGTCTGCCGGATTCGGATATGGCGCGACACATTGCATTTGATCCGGGTGCAGCCGGTGTGACCCGCGCGCTGGCAGATGCGCTGGGTGCACCTGCGATCCTGTCGAATTTTTCACGGCTTGTGATCGATCCGAACCGAGGCGAAGATGATCCGACGCTCTTGATGCGGCTCTATGACGGATCGGTCATTCCAGGCAACCGCGACGCCGATACACGCGAAAAAGAGCGTCGGCTGAACGCGTACTACCGCCCCTATCATGACGCCTACGCCAAATTGGCGGCGCGTCAGGACAACACCGTGATCGTGGCAGTGCATTCCTTTACCCGCCAGCTTAAATCACGCCCCAGTCGCCCGTGGCATGTAGGCATTCTACATGCCTATGATCGGCGTTTGTCGGATCCGCTTATTGAAACGCTTGATGCGGAACCCGATCTTGTCGTGGGCCGCAACGAACCCTATCCAGGCCATTTGCCCGGAGATGCGATTGACCGCCATGCCTTGCATCATGGCCGGAAGAACACACTTATCGAATTGCGAAACGATCTGATCGAAACCGAAGCCACCCAAGCCGCTTGGGGCGAACGACTGGCTCCAATGCTGATCGATGCGCTGGCCAAAACGACAGACTGAACCGGAGGACAAAGATATGGACCAACAGACGCAACTCGAGATCGAAGCCGCCGCCTTTCGCCGTTTGCGCCAGCATTTGATCGAAGATCGCCCCGATGTGCAGAACATCGACATGATGAACCTTACCGGCTTTTGCCGTAACTGCCTAAGCCGTTGGTATCAAGAAGCCGCCAATGAACGCGGGATCGAGATGGATAAAGACACCGGGCGCGAGGCGTTTTACGGCATGCCGATGTCAGAATGGAAAGCCCGCCATCAGACCGAGGCAACCGACGCGCAGAAAGAGGCGTTTGAGGTGGCCTTCAAAGAGAACGTGACCGACAAAGAAGCATAGCCAGATCAGGCTAGGATGCTTTAACGCACATCGCGTCCCGATAAACCGGGGCGTGCCCGCCAAGGGCGGGCGTGAGGGCGCTGCCCTCACACTCCCGAGGTATTTGGAAACCGAAGAAGCTCAGGCGCAGATTCTGGTCAGCGATTGGCACCCGGCACCCAAAGCACATCCGCTTTGCCATCATCATTCGCAACCCGCGCAGCTACGAAGAACCAATCGCTTAATCGGTTGAGGTATTTGACCGCCGATGGGTTCACCCCCTCCATCGTGGCCAATTCGACCGTCAACCGTTCCGCGCGCCGCGCGACAGTGCGGCATTGATGCAAATGAGCAGCAAGCGCTGATCCCCCAGGCAGGATAAAGCTGCGAAGTGGTTCAAGCTTGGCATTCATCGCGTCAATTTCAGATTCCAGTCGATCCACCTGCGACGCCACGATCCGCAACGGCGGATATTCGGCTTTTTCATCTTGCTCCATGTCTGGTCGGCACAGGTCTGCCCCAAGATCGAAAAGATCGTTTTGAATGCGCGACAGGTTTGCGTCAAGATCCGCATCGGCCTGCAAACGCGCCAGACCAACAATCGCATTCAATTCATCGACCGTCCCGTAAGAGGTCACACGCATCGAATGTTTTGCGACACGCGCGCCATTGCCCAGCGCGGTTTCACCATCGTCACCGGTTTTGGTGTAAATTTTATTAAGAACAACCATCGTTCATTCCCCCCGCAGCCAAACGAAAAGCAAGATCAGGATCACTGCCACGAATTGTGCGATGATCCGCCAGCGCATTGCTTTGTTGGCGTATTTCTTGTTGAAATCCCCACCCTTGGCAAAACTGCCGATGCCAAATAGCAGAACTGCCACCACCGCCAGACAGGCAATGGCCGCAACGATAAACAGGGGGTCTTGCATCATGGCGGGGTCTTCCTTCGGTTGATGTTTCCGGGGATGTAGCCGTATCGCGGCGCAAGGCGAATGAAAAGTCAGCCTTTTGACAAAACCCAATCCAAGGCTCTGGTCGGCAGAATACGACGCGCGAAAGCCATGGCATGTGTCGGCGCTGTGACGCGATAGCGGGCTTTGGGACGTGTTGCCGTGAGTGCCGATACAACCTGATCGGTCACGGCAGAGGCAGGCCATTGCTTGCCAGAACTGCCACCCTTCTTGAGCTTGTCGAGCAGCGATGCCTCGTATTGGTCACGCAACGCCGACGACTTCCAATCGACCCATTTGTCGAATTGCTTGATCGCGTTCTTGCGAAACTCGGTTTCAATCGGGCCGGGTTCGATCAGCACGACATAAATCCCTGCTTCGGCCATCTCCATACGCAACACGTCGGCATAGCCTTCAAGTGCGAATTTTGTGGCGACATAAGGCCCTCGGTATTTCATGCCAACGATGCCGAGAACCGACGAATTGAACAAAATCCGTCCCTCTTTGCGCGACCGCATAGCCGGGAGCAGATGACGGTTCAGGTCATGCCATCCTAGGAAATTCGCCTCAAACTGCGCGCGCATCCCTTCGGCGGGGACATCCTCCAAAGGGCCAGGCAAAGCGTAGGCGCCATTGTGAAAAACCGCATCCAAACAACCACCCGTCTGGTCCAGAACCTCTTGCGCACAGCGGGCGATACTGGCGGCGTCTTCGTAATCAAGGTGGGGTGCAAGAAAACCTTCCGCCTCGCGCTTGGCGCAATCCTCCTGCGCGCGGCAGGATGCGAAAACCATCCAGCCCTGCAATTTCAGTCTGTGGGCCGTATCCAGGCCAATGCCCGACGAACAACCAGTGATCAGTATGGATTTGATTGTCACGTCAGTTGGCAGCCGTCACAAGCCAGTCCGCCATCCAACCTTCGTCTCCTGTGGCGCGAGCGCGCAGATGCAGCCAGCCGTTGCCTTCATCCTTGATCACTTCAACCATGTCGTTGCGGAACAATTTGCCCACGACGGCATAGTCCGTGCCCGGGCCACCGCGCAGGTTGACGCGGTCACCGCGGTCACCATCGACAAAGCGAAAATCGGGTTGGGTTTCTGGCTCGGGCTCTACGTTAACGACGGGCTCTTGAACAACCGGAGCGGCTTGAATGGACGTTCCCGCCTTAGCCTGTGTTATCACTGCCTCGGCTGTGGCAACCACGGGATCAGTGACGGCCCGAGCAGGCGCAATATCGGTCAGGTCTGTTGTGGACGTGTCGGCGCGCGCGACGATCTCTGGTTGCGGCACGGGCGATGTAACAACAGGTTTGGGTGTGGCAAAGACAACCAAAGACGTATTGCCAGGTTCAAACTCCGAACCACCCGAAATTTCGTAAAACGCCATGCCCATGACCGCAAAAGCGACCAATATATACTTGTTCATCCCATCCCCCAACGTGGACCAACCGTTTACCACGAACGACTGATAACGCGATTCCCCGCCCGGTCCGAAGGGGAAAGCGAAAAAATATTCCCGCAATTGCTTTACGGCCTCAGAGGGGGTGGGTATCACATCATCTATGGCCAATGATGTCGACAACCCCAAGATGACCCCCCGCGACTTTGCGGAGCCGCTGCGCCGGGCAATCGGTGAGCGGTACCTGACCTATGCGTTGTCGACGATCATGCACCGGGCACTTCCTGATGCACGGGACGGGCTGAAACCCGTTCACCGACGTATTCTTTATGCAATGCGCGAATTGCGGTTGAGCTCGAATGGCGGATTTCGAAAATCCGCCAAGATCAGCGGCGACGTGATGGGAAACTATCACCCGCATGGCGACGCCGCGATTTACGACGCGATGGCGCGTTTGGCGCAGGATTTTGCGGTGCGCTACCCGCTTGTTGATGGCCAAGGCAATTTTGGCAATATCGACGGCGACAACCCTGCTGCTGCCAGATACACCGAGGCGCGGCTTACGTCTGTAGCCGAAGCCTTGCTTGACGGCTTGAACGAAAACGCTGTTGATTATCGCCCAAATTATGATGGCACACTGGAAGAACCCGTTGTTCTTCCAGCGCAGTTTCCAAACCTTCTTGCAAATGGCTCCAGCGGTATCGCCGTTGGAATGGCGACAAATATCCCACCACACAACATTGTTGAACTGGTGGATGCTTGTTTACATCTGATCAAGGTTCCAGACGCGCGGGACGACACGTTATTGAATTACGTGCCTGGGCCGGATTTTCCGACCGGCGGCGTGATTGTCGAGGACCGAGACACCATCGCTCAAGCCTATCGCACCGGGCGCGGCTCGATCCGCCTGCGCTGCCGGTGGGAGATTGAAGATATGGGTCGTGGTCAGTGGCAGATCATTGTCACAGAGATCCCTTATCAGGTGCAGAAATCGAAACTGGTCGAACGACTGGCCGAATTGATTCAGACAAAGAAGGTACCGATCCTCGCCGACATCCGCGACGAGTCCGCAGATGACATCCGCATGGTCTTGGAGCCGCGTTCCAAGAACGTGGACCCGGATGTTCTGATGAACATGCTCTATCGCAATTCCGATCTGGAGACACGGTTCAGCCTGAACATGAATGTGCTGATCGATGGGCTGACCCCCAAGGTCTGTTCAATGAAGGAAGTACTGCGCGCCTTCCTTGATTTCCGCCGTGAGGTTCTAATCCGGCGCAGCCAGCACCGGATGGATAAGATCGATCACCGGCTTGAGGTGTTGGAAGGGCTGATCGTAGCCTTTCTGAACCTCGACCGCGTCATCGACATCATCCGGTACGATGATGAACCCAAAGCCGCACTCATGCGCGAGGATTGGGGCAAAGACCATCCGCGTGCCCGCGACGAAGCCGACTATGTGTCACCTCCAATGGTGGCTGGCGATGAAGAGCTTGGCCTGACTGAAGTCCAGACCGAAGCGATCCTGAACATGCGGTTGCGGTCATTGCGAAAACTCGAAGAGATGGAGCTTGTCGCCGAACGCGATCGCTTGATGGAGGAACGCGCCGGGCTTGAGGATTTGCTCGAAAGCGGCGACCTGCAATGGGATGCCATTGCAGAACAGCTGCGCGAAACAAAGAAAACCTTTGGCAAGAACTATGCGGGCGGCGAACGCCGAACCACCTTTGCCGAAGCGGGTGTGGTCGAAGACGTGCCAATCGAGGCGATGATCGAACGTGAGCCGATCACAGTCGTCTGTTCCGAAATGGGATGGATCCGCGCAATGACCGGACATATCGACCTGAACCGGGAATTGAAGTTCAAGGATGGTGACGGCCCACGTTTTATCTTTCACGCGGAAACCACGGACCGACTGTTGGTCTTTGGATCAAACGGACGCTTCTACACATTGTCTGCCGCCAATCTGCCGGGCGGCCGTGGCATGGGGGAACCGTTGCGCCTGATGGTCGATCTTCCGAACGAGGCCGCGATTGTGGATTTGTTCATTCACCATCCCGACCGGAAACTGCTTGTGGCCTCCAGCGCGGGTGACGGCTTTATCGTGCCCGAAACCGAAGTTGTTGCGCAGACACGTGCCGGCAAACAAGTGCTCAACGTCAGAGGCGACGTGCGTGCGAAAGTGTGCAAACCTGTCACTGGTGATGCGGTCGCAGTGGTTGGTGAAAACCGCAAAGTACTGGTCTTTGCGCTGGACGAACTACCTGAGATGGGACGCGGGAAAGGCGTGCGGCTGCAAAAGTACAAGGACGGGGGCCTGTCGGATGCAACCACCTTCACCCTGGGAGAAGGCCTCTCCTGGCGCGACCCAGCCGGACGCACCAGGACCGAAGCCGAACTTGCCGAGTGGACAGGCAAACGCGCCGGAACAGGCCGCATGGCCCCGCGTGGCTTCCCCAGAGACAATACCTTCACCTGATCCGGACACGCTGATCACAGACGTGACCGGCAGCCGTGGTGCATTGTTTTGGCTAGCCCTGAAAACTGGTGTTTTTACGGTTCTCACGCTTGGATTCTACCGTTTCTGGATGCGCACTCGACTGCGGCGCTGGTACTGGTCCGCAATCCGCCCCGGTGGTCATCCATTAGAATATGTCGGCGACCCAATTGAAAAGCTGCTGGGCTTTTTGTTCGCCGTAGTCGTGTTGGCGTTTTATATTGGGATCGTGAACCTGTTCCTCATGTTCGCCAGTTTCTCGTTGTTTCAGGACAATTTTGCCGCCTACGCCGTCAGCCTTGTCGGCGTCATACCGCTTTGGTTTTTCGCAAAATATCGCGCGCGGCGATACATTTTGGCCCGGACACGCTGGCGCGGGCTGCGGTTTGGTCTTGAGCCCGGAGCTTGGGGCTATGCATGGCGCGCTGTATTCCATTGGATCGTCACAATTCTGAGCCTTGGTCTTTTGATGCCGCGCATGACCTTCTGGTTAGAAAAGTACAAAGTCGACCGCACGTTCTATGGCACCGCGCGTATGGCCCAGGGCGGGACATGGACCATGCTATACCCGGCCATGTGGCCAATGTTTGTGGCCCTCTTCATCGCAGTGATCGGTGGAGGTGCGATCGCCTCGGGAAATCTTCCCGTTGGCATCGGCATGTGCATCATAGCCGGATTAATCGGACTTTATGGCTTGGTTTACTACCGCGTCGAAACGCTGCGCAGGTTGACCGAAGCGAAGACAATCAACGGCGTGTCTTTGCGCCTGTCACCGAATGCGTTTCGAGTGATGATGATCTATGCGCTTGGTACACTCTTGGCGGCAGCCGCTGTCTTTGTTCCGATGGTCATCTTGGGGCTGATGCTCGCGGTGATCCAATCGGCAGAGACGCTCGCCGAGATGGGTATGGAAGATATGGTCGCGCCGATCGCAGGGCTGGGACGCTATGCCATCATCGCAGCCAGCATCGCGATCTATTTCACCATCTTTCTATTGTGGTCAGCGCTGACAAACGTGTTCATAACCCTGCCCGTCATCCGACACTACTTTTCCACACTAACCCTGTCGCCAGACACCGCAGTTGCAGATATTCGCCAGCGCCCCCGCGATGAATTCGCCGAGGCAGAGGGTTTTGCCGACGCTCTGGATGTTGGCGCGTCGCTATGACTGTGCTGCGAGTTGGCCGTGCGCCCGAACCCTTCTCCGCAACCGGCACCTATTTCGATGGCACGCGGGCCGCACCTGCGTACATCGCGCTATCCATCGATGAAGATACCCATGCCTTGGTTGGGCTGGCAGACACGGGGATTGAGGTGCATTGGCCCCTGATCGACATTCGTGAAACTCCGGATCAGGCAAACACGGACGAGATGGTCATTCAGATGGCGACTGACCAAATACAAAGGATCGTCTTGCCCGACCGCGCCTTGGCACCGCGTCTGCCCAACCGCACCAAACGCTCGAAAGTGACGAAACGCGCACCTTTGTTTGGTTGGGCCGCTGCTGCGGTGGCGTCAGTCGCGCTGATCATTTTTGTGCTCGTGCCAACCATGGCGAACCAATTGGCGCGCTTTATTCCACCAGAGGGCGAACGCGCACTGGGTCAAGTCACCTTTGAACAAATCCGCAGCGCGCTTGATCAATCGGGCCTGAACCCCGTGCCGGTTTGTGACAATCGCGACGGTCTTGAAGCGCTGGCCAAGATGGAAACCCGCCTGCAATCCGCCCTTCCCGAGGCACAGCCACTGACCGTTTCGGTCCTCGATCACGAGATGGTCAATGCATTTGCGCTGCCGGGGAATTACATCGTCTTTTTCCGCGGCTTGATCGACAACGCCCAAACGCCCGAAGAAGTCGCCTCTGTGTTCGCCCACGAAATAGGCCACGTGGTAAGCCGTGATCCGACCCGTCATGCCTTGCGATCTGCTGGATCTCTGGGTGTTCTGGGCTTGCTGTTCGGCGATTTTGCGGGCGGAGCCGCGATGCTGCTGTTGGCGGAGCGGCTGATCGAAGCGCAATATAGCCAAGGCGCCGAAGCGGACGCCGACGTCTTTGCACACGCTGTCCTGCAAGACGCGCAAATCGCGCCATCAGCGCTGGCGACAATGTTCGAGCGGTTTCAAGATATGGGCGGCGATACCAGCCCGTTCATAGCGCATTTTCTCAGCCACCCAGAATTGGGTGACCGCATTCAAGCCGCGCGTGATGCCACACCGGATGGCTTTGAAGCCGTGCCATTGTTGACCGCTCAGGAATGGCAAGCCCTGCAAAACATCTGCGATTGATGCTGCATCACAGCATCAGATCGGCCATAACTGAAAAACGCGACGTCCGATGGCGCTAACGTGACGATTTTGCCCTGTTTCCTGGGTCAAGTGTTCGGTATCCCTTGCTCCGAACGTATTGTCAGAATCGCAGGTCGCCCTGCGATCCCAGTAAGAGGAACGCGCTTATGAAGGTCTTGGTGCCTGTCAAACGTGTGATCGACTACAACGTGAAGGTCCGCGTCAAAGCGGACGGGTCCGGTGTCGATCTCGCGAATGTCAAAATGTCGATGAACCCCTTTGACGAAATTGCCGTCGAAGAGGCGATCCGTCTGAAAGAAGCAGGCAAGGCCGACGAAATCGTCGCTGTCAGCATCGGCGTAAAGCAAAGCCAAGAAACACTGCGCACCGCGCTTGCAATGGGCGCAGATCGCGCAATCCTCGTTGTCGCCGCAGATGATGTTCACACCGACATCGAACCACTGGCCGTTGCGAAAATCCTTGCCGCCATCGTTAAAGAAGAAGAGCCGGGGCTGGTTCTGTGTGGCAAGCAAGCGATCGACAACGACATGAACGCCACCGGCCAGATGTTGTCAGCCCTGCTCGGTTGGAGCCAGGCAATGTATGCCAACAATGTCGACATCGACGGCGACAATGCCGTTGTGACCCGCGAAGTCGATGGCGGACTTCAGACGATCAAGGTCAAGATGCCTGCAATTATTTCGACCGATCTGCGACTGAACGAACCGCGCTATGCATCCTTGCCTAACATCATGAAGGCCAAGAAAAAGCCCTTGGATGAAAAGACCGCCGCAGACTTTGGCGTCGACGTCACACCGCGCCTTGAGATCGTCAAAACCTCTGAACCGGAAGAACGCGCTGCGGGGATCAAGGTGGGTTCGGTCGACGAACTGGTAGCGAAACTCAAAGAAGCGGGAGCAGTGTAATGGCCGTTCTTCTGATTGCCGAGATCACCGACGGCGCACTGGCGATGGACGCCACAGCCAAAACTGTAACCGCCGCCAAAGCACTGGGTGACGTTGTCGTTCTGGCCGCAGGTGCCACCGCCAAAGCCGCCGCGGACGAAGCCGCGACCATCGACGGCGTATCAAAGGTGCTGCTGGCCGAGGATGATCTTTATGGTCACCGTCTGGCCGAACCTGTGTCGGCGCTGATTGCATCGCTGGCAGGCGACTATTCCCACATCGTCGCACCTGCGACGACAGACGCCAAAAACATCCTGCCGCGCGTTGCTGCGCTGCTTGACGTGATGGTTCTGACCGACGTGACCGCTGTGGTCGACGCCGACACGTTTGAGCGTCCGATCTATGCCGGTAACGCGATCCAGACAGTCAAATCCTCGGACGGGACAAAAGTCATCTCGTTCCGGACCTCGACCTTTGATGCGGCTGCAACCGGCGGATCCGCGGCTGTTGAAACAATCGGCGCTGGCGACAACCCCGCGCTGAGTGAATGGGTCGAAGACAAGGTTGCCGAAAGCGACCGTCCCGAGCTGACATCGGCAGGTGTGGTTGTGTCCGGAGGCCGTGGCGTGGGTTCTGAAGACGACTTTGCAATGATCGAAAAGCTGGCCGATACGCTGGGTGCTGCCGTTGGTGCATCCCGCGCTGCGGTCGACTCTGGCTTTGCGCCAAACGATTGGCAGGTTGGCCAGACGGGTAAGGTTGTTGCGCCTGATCTCTATATCGCCGTGGGCATCTCGGGTGCGATCCAGCACTTGGCCGGCATGAAAGACAGCAAGATCATCGTCGCCATCAACAAAGACGAAGAAGCACCGATCTTCCAGGTTGCCGATTACGGGCTGGTCGCCGACTTGTTCGATGCTGTGCCGGAACTGACTGAAAAGCTTGGCTAAAGGCTGACCCTTGATTGTTGGACGGCGCGCTTGAATTAGCGCGCCGTTTTTTTTGAAGGGCCGGACCAATCGCACACGCGACCGCATCTGCCACTTGGGCATGCGCCAATGGCCCCGGCAACTGCTCTGCCCGCCCCATTTCGAGCGGGGGCACATGTCGAAACTCGTCAATACCGCGCCACGTGTTTGGAACAACCTCGATCAACGCTTTGGCTTTGGGGGTTAGGCTATTGACCATCGCGCGCGCCAGAAACGGCTCACAACCCAGATTGATTTCGGGATCATCCGGCAACGGCATGGGCGCAAACCAAAGCAAATAGACAACGCCGTTCATTTGCGAAATCAAGCCACCCATTCGTGCAAGCCAAGCAGCGCACGCCTCATTCGCGACGGTTTCAAACCGGGTCGGACAGATTGCGTTCAAACGCGTCAGCATATGCCTGGTGAAATGTACTTCGGTAAAATCCATTTCGGGGTATAGAGTTTGCAGTGATGCCGACGCCTTAAGAAACCGATCATTTCGGCGGGGATGCGTAAGGTAGTATCGGTTAGATGTGTTGTGCACGCAGGCCAACTGAATGATCGCAATTTTTGCATTCGCAGCTGTCGACAGCGCCCCGGCATCGTTCAAGTAGGCATCGATGCCCGCGTTCTCGACACCAAGGTTTACTACCCTGCACCCGATCTGCGCCTCAAGCAAAGCCGACCACGGCTGCGTCACGTAGCGCCCGTAAATCCCGCTTCCGCCCAGACACGCCACATAGGGCGACCTCAAATCATTATACGGGCCCCTGAACCACAGGCGTGACCCATTGTAACGACATGGCGCATAATCAATTGATTGATCGCGCTTGGAGGAAATTCCCATATCCCCACCCTTTCCTATTCACCCAAGGATGAATCTGGGGCGATTCGGTTCTCAAAACGCTAAAGTTAAATTTCGATGGATCGCTTGGATCCGCCTTGCAGCGCCTTGCCCCACAAGTCATTGTTGCGACGAAACGAACGGAGCAATCGCATGACGGTCAATTCAATCGGCGTGGTCGGTGCAGGACAGATGGGCAACGGGATTGCGCATGTCATGGCTCTGGCAGGTTATGATGTTGTACTGAACGACATCAGCGCAGACGCTCTCAAACGCGCCATCGACCTGATCGAGCGCAATCTGGACCGGCAAGTCAGCCGTGAAAAAATCACGCAGGACGCGCGGAATCAAGCAATGGCACGCATTTCGATTACGCAGGATTTGCCCCAGGTCGCTCAGACCGACTTGATCATCGAGGCTGCCACGGAAGAAGAAGTGATCAAGCAAAAGATCTTTGACAGCCTGCTCCCGCATCTGGCTGACAATACAATCCTAACCTCGAACACCTCGTCGATTTCGATCACACGCCTGGCCAGCCGCACCGACCGGCCAGAAAAATTCATGGGCTTTCACTTCATGAACCCGGTCCCGGTGATGCAACTGGTCGAGTTAATCCGCGGCATTGCGACTGATAAAGAGACTTATGATACCTGCCTTGGCGTTGTTGAAACACTGGGCAAAACAGCTGCTTCTGCCGAAGATTTCCCCGCCTTCATCGTCAACCGCATCCTAATGCCGATGATAAACGAGGCCGTCTATACTCTTTACGAAGGCGTCGGCAACGTGAACTCGATTGATCAGTCGATGAAGCTCGGCGCAAACCATCCAATGGGGCCGCTGGAATTGGCCGATTTTATCGGGCTCGACACCTGCCTTGCGATCATGAACGTTCTGCATGATGGGTTGGCAGATACAAAATACCGACCCTGCCCGTTGCTCACAAAATATGTAGAGGCGGGGTGGCTTGGTCGCAAGACACAGCGTGGATTCTATGACTATCGCGGCGAAACGCCTGTGCCAACGCGTTAAGGCTTTTTGCCCAAACTGATCGTTGTTTCCCGAAGCGCTGCCACGAAATCACGACTACGACCTGCAAACGCCTCAATCGCCTCAGCGGCGATAGGCTCTCCAACCACAGGAGCCTGCGGTTTGCCGCATGCATGAATGACTTCGTTGATTAATAGCCCCTGACGCAGCGTGGCAGAAACTTGATTGGCAATTTGATACGCGCGTGAGTTTTGTCCCGGGAAAAAGATCGGCACGACAGTCGCACCGGAACGCTGGATCAGATTGCCGGTAAAGGGGTTCCATGTCCGCTCAATCGCCGGACCGAAAAAGCTGTCGCTCGAGGCAACAACCCCCGACGGGAAAAGCGCGATAACGCCGCCTTGCTTGAGATGCGCCATAGCCCGGCTACGCATCTCCAGGCTTTGCTCCCGCGCATCTTCTTCGTGCGGAAACGGGACCGGGATCATAAATTCCTCGATCTCAGAAACGCCCGTCAACAAAGATCGCGTCAGGATCTTATAGTCCGTCCGAACCCGGCCAATCAGCTCTGCCAGTATCATTCCGTCAACCAACCCGTGCGGGTGGTTCGCCACAACGATCACTGGTCCTTCTTTCGGAATACGGGCAATTTGTTCAGCCGGTGTCTCAAGAGGGATCTTCATCAGGCTGAGGGCTTGCCCCCAGAACGCTTGACCCTCGGCAGGACCCATACGTTCGAATTTACGCACAAGACGCAGCAACGGGATCTTTCCCGTCATCCACTCCATCGCGCGAATAGTGTTCGCTTTCCATGGGTTAGTGAACGTATTGGCATAGCTTAGCTTGCGCTTGTCATACGGTACGTCGCCCGGATCCAACGGGCGCGCTTCAGTCGAACTGTGCTGATAGCTTTCAACCATATGGCAGTATGAGGTCCTGTTTCAGGTTGCCCAAGCCGATCCGAATGATCAGCAGCCTTCCCCAAAGCGATCGGCCACCAAAGATTCGATTGCGACGGCCAAAGCCTCGGCGTCTGGCCCAGAGGTGACTACCTCAATAGAGGTTCCTTTGGAAGCTGCCAACATCAAAAGCCCCATAATGCTGTCGCCTGACGCGTTCATGCCATCCTTGCGGACCTCTGCTGAGGCATCAAAGCCCTCGACGACTTCGACAAGTTTTGCCGACGCCCGAGCGTGCAAACCTTTTTCATTCACGATGTTCAAAACGCGCTGAGCCGATGTGGACATGGTGCCGGGCCTCCCTCAACCCTATGATCAGGCGCTCTGATCCAGAGTTATGTCTTGGCTGTCAATATATTTCCGACCGGCATCCAGTGCAGCCCGCACGGCTTCGGGCACAGATTTGTCGCGGCTTTTCGCCAATTTGATCAGCATAGGCAAATTCGCACCGTAGACGATCCGCCGGTTTTCGGGCTGACAGGCACGCAAACTCAAGTTCGATGGTGATCCGCCAAACATGTCCGTCACGATCACAACACCGTCCCCGGTATCGACCTCATCGGCAAGCGCGCAAATCTCGCTTTGTTTGGCATCGCGATTGTGATCGGCGTCAATCGAGACAGCGGCCATCCCAGATTGTTGGCCAACGACATGTTCTACCGCAAAAAGATATTCCTGCGCCAAACCGCCGTGAGCCACGATCACAATTCCGATCACTCTGTCGTCCTCTTGCTGTTTGACAACACCACGCTGCCAGCGGTCGCGATCCCCCGCCGCGCCAGTTCCTTATGGCCAATTGACACTCGCCAGCCCTTTTCTGCAAGGGCGCGCGCCACCACTTCCCCAACGACAACCGACCTGTGTTGCCCACCGGTACAGCCTATGCCAACCGAAAGGTGCGTTTTGCCCTCGGTTTCGACTTCGGGCAGCAAAAAAGTCATCATATCGACGATGCGATCAGTGAAAGGGGCCAGCCGCGCATCTGCCTGAACATAGTTTTGAACCTCAGGGTCCAAGCCGGTTTTGTCGCGCAAAGCTTCATCCCAATGCGGGTTTGACAAGAACCGACAATCAAACACCATATCTACGCCGTGCGGGATGCCCCGCTTGTAAGAGAAAGTCTGCACTGCAACAGCAAGTTTTTGTGACGTCTCATCTGCAAACCAGTTGTGCAATTCCGCTTTAAGGTCATGCGGCGAAAGATGTGACGTATCAATCAGGATATCTGCTCGCTGCTCTACCGGACGCAGCAGTTCGACCTCGCGCGCGATACCGATTTCCGGCGACTCTTCCTGCGCCAACGGATGGCGGCGACGAGTTTCGGAATAGCGGCGCACAAGGACATCAGGACGACAATCAAGAAACAGCAAAGACGTGTTTCCATCTGTCATACGCGTCAGATCTCGGTGCAAATCCAGAAGGCGAGACAATGAAAAATCCCGATTCCGAACGTCGATCCCAAGCGCCAGCGGATGCGTCAACGGTTCACCTTCAAAAAGGCGCGGGATCATTCCGAAGGGGATATTGTCAATTGCCTCGAACCCTAAATCCTCAAGGACGTTGATTGCAGTGCCACGCCCGGCCCCCGAAGGACCGGTCACCAAGACAACACGCGCTGGATTGGACTGGGTCGACATGTTTCTGTTTCCGCGATTAAGGCTATATTTCTACACGCCCTGATATTCGTAGATATTGCAAAATTGCCGCAGGAAAATGTTCGGACGCCACTTTGTGAAGCAACGGAAACGTTTGTGAAAAGTATGTGATGGTCCGCAGTTCTGGCAAACGCGCAGATTCAACTTGCTCCATGTCCACAACAAGCGCCAACGCAACGGGGGAGCAGTAGGCGGCATGCAACAAGCCAACGCCGCGAGCTTCGATCATCCCGCACAGCGCTTCCGGACAGCTTAGCAAGACAGAGCCGTCCGACTTGGTTAGGATCACCTGGTCATCCGCAACCAGAGTCGCCCCGCGCGCCATCATTTCCAGCGCCAGTGTCGATTTCCCTGTCCCCGACGCGCCGGTGACAAGAACCGCACGGTCGCCCAAGGCAACCGCAGTAGCATGTACGGTGAGTGGGTCAGCTTCAGCCATTGTCGAACGTCAGAGCGGCAGGCCGACCACAAAGCGCGCCCCCAAAGGCTCGGACGTTGCGTCCGCCTCAGTTGGACGAATGTTCTCGGCCCAAATCACACCGCCATGCGCCTCAACGATCTGTTTGGAAATCGCCAAACCCAAGCCAGAATTATTGCCAAAATCGGTTTCAGGACGCTGCGAATAAAAGCGTTTGAAAATTTTTGTCAGCGCCTCGTCCGGGATGCCCGGACCTGTATCTTCGACAACGATCAGAACCCGGTTTTCACGGCGCCGCGCCCAGATGCGAATGGCGTCGCCATCTTCGCAAAAGCTGATCGCGTTGGTGATCAAGTTAACAAAAACCTGCGCCAGACGGGCCTCAAGGCCATGCACAGGTATCGGTCGATCCGGCAGATCGGAAATGAATTCGATCCCCTGCCGCTTGGCATCTTCACCAAGAAACTGTGCGATGTTACCGAGCATTTCGAGAAGGTTGAATTCAGCCTCTTCTTCCTTGACCAGTTCACTGTCCAACCGGGACGCGTTGGAAATGTCGCTGACCAGTCGGTCAAGACGGCGCACATCATGATCAATCACATCCAACAAGCGATCCACCTGATCGGGGCGCCGGGCGACACGCAATGTCCCCACAGCAGACCGCAGCGAGGCAAGCGGGTTTTTGATCTCATGTGCGACATCGGCCGCGAATTGTTCGTTGGCATCGATCCTGTCGTAGAGTGCTGCAACCATCCCGCGCAGAGCGCCAGACAAACGTCCAATCTCATCCGGGCGGGCCGTAAGATCGGGGATACGAATACGGCCAGATGACACATTCCGACGATTGCGGTCACGTCCCACTTCGGCGGCATCGGCTAGATTCGAGATGGGATTCGTAATTGTCGAAGCAACAACAAGACTTAGTCCAATCGATACCAACGTGGCGATCACGAACATCTGCAAAACATTTTCGCGCTCAAGCCGGACTGCAGCGTCAATCTCGGGCGCATAGCTGACCAGTGCGATTGTGCCCGCAACACCGTTTTCCACCTCAATCGGGCTGAGTGCCGTAAAGAGCGTTTCGCCATTCGGACCTTCGGATCGCTCGACCCGGGTCATGGTTGGATCGGTCTCTTCGATTTGGCGACGCAGGATATCTTCAAGCGTCAGAGGCTCCAAAGCCGCGTCAGGTTGAAAAACCGATGAAACGCTGCTCCAGACCGTCAGCAGGAAGTCGGAAATGACCGTAGGTTTTTCGGCTACAGGCAGGCCATTAGGCCCAACGTTTGTTGCGTCGATATCACCGACCAGAAATCGGGCTGCATCAAAGACAAAAACCCGAAGCCCCGGGCGCATTTCCAGATTGTCCAACGTGTTGGACACATCAACGCCTTCGCCGGTGCCAAGGTTGACGCTTGTCGCACCCAAGGCTTTTGCTTCAAACACATCGGCGATCAACTCCGCCTCAACGCGAACCGCTTCGGCTTTTTGTTCGGCAAGTGTGTCTCTCGATGAATTGAGAAACAGGATTCCGGCAACAAGGAAGTTTAGTGCAACCAGGTTGAATGTGATAATTTTTCGGGTCAGCGGCGAGCGATTGAGCGAGAAAAGACCGCGCTTTTCGCGGCTACTCCGAACTTCGGACTCAACAGTTCTGTCGGGGGCGACCCAATCGTCCCCGAGCACAACATCCGCATCTTCGCGCCCACCGGCTTTTCCGTGGGTCACACCTTCAACCAGTGCCATGGTTACTCTTCGTTGTAACGGTAACCGATTCCGTACAATGTTTCGATGGCAGAGAAATCGTTATCAACAGTGCGCATCTTCTTGCGCAGGCGTTTGATATGGCTGTCGATCGTGCGGTCATCAACATAGACCTGATCGTCATAGGCGACATCCATCAGCTGGTCGCGCGATTTTACAAAGCCAGGACGCTGCGCAAGAGCTTGAAGCAGCAGAAATTCCGTGACCGTCAAAGACACGTCAAGACCTTTCCACGACACCGAATGGCGCAGCGGATCCATCGACAAGTTGCCGCGTACCATGAGTTTGGTTTCTTCAACCTCGGTGCCAGCCGCATCTCCGGAAATGGCTTCCTGGCGGCGCAGAAGCGCGCGGATACGTTCGACCAAAAGACGCTGCGAAAACGGCTTTTTCACATAGTCGTCCGCCCCCATGCGGAGTCCCAGCACTTCGTCGATCTCATCATCTTTGGACGTCAGGAAAATGACCGGCATCTTGGATTTCTGACGCACCCGCTGTAACAGGTCCATCCCATCCATGCGGGGCATCTTGATATCAAAGACGGCCATATCCGGCATCTTTTTGTTGAACGCATCCAACGCGGCCTGGCCATCGTTGTAGGTCTCGACCTCGAAACCCTCTGCTTCTAGGGTAATCGCGACCGATGTCAGGATGTTCCTGTCGTCGTCCACAAGGGCGATTTTGGACATGGAGTAAGTTCCTTGTACTGCTGCTCTCAGTTATTATGTTTTTCGGACTATTATGAATATTTTTTACCTATGCGCCAACTTAATTCTGCGAATCACTCATAACCCGCAGGAATATTAGGGCGAATAATCCCTTACGGATGGCTAATTTGCATCACACTCGTCGGCGAAGTCCGGCCATGGTTGCGCTAAACCCGTTTTGGTTGCGCTAACTGCGCGATTGCGTCCTGTTCAGATTTGGAAACGGCATGCTAAGAGGCCTGCACCCCTGACGCACAGTCACGGGTGGGACGCGCGCTGTGCGACCCTCTGCAATACCGCCGCAAGAGCGCGGCTACAGGAGCTTGGCAAATGACATTTGGGCGGGTGAACCCGGAATTCCGGCTGGAAGATCAACAGATCAACGGGCTTGGCAATGTCTATTACAACCTCACAGAGCCCGCTCTGATCGAAGCGGCCCTGAAACGTGGCGAAGGTACGTTGGGAAATGGCGGGGCCTTTCTGTGCACCACCGGTAAATTCACGGGCCGATCCCCCAAGGACAAGCACGTCGTCAAGACCGACAGCGTTGCCGACACGATCTGGTGGGACAACAACGCTCCGATGTCGCCCGAGGGGTTCGATGCACTTTACGAAGATATGCTCGAGCACATGAAGGGTCGCGAATATTACGTTCAAGACCTCGTTGGCGGCGCCGACCCAAAGCACTCCATTGATGTTCGCTTCATTCAGGAACTTGCGTGGCACAACCTGTTCATCCGTCACATGATGCGTCGCCCAGAGCGCGAAGACCTCGATAGTTTCACTGCCGACTTTACAGTGATCAATTGCCCATCGTTCCAGGCAGACCCCAAGAAACATGATTGCCGATCAGAAACCGTGATCGCCATGAACTTTGACAAAAAGCTGATCCTGATTGGCGGCACGGAATACGCTGGCGAGAACAAGAAATCCATCTTCTCCCTGCTGAATTACTTGCTGCCCGAAAAAGGCATCATGCCGATGCACTGCTCGGCCAACCATGCGGTTGGAAACCCTGTCGACACGGCGATCTTCTTTGGTCTTTCGGGGACCGGCAAGACCACGCTGTCTGCTGATCCCAACCGTGTTCTGATCGGTGACGACGAACACGGCTGGTCCGACCGTGGCACCTTCAACTTTGAAGGCGGCTGCTATGCAAAGACAATCAACCTGTCGGCCGAGGCTGAGCCCGAGATTTATGCCACGACGACAAAGTTTGGCACCGTCATCGAAAACATGGTGTTCGACCCAGACACATTCGAACTCGACTTCACCGACGATAGCCTGACTGCTAACATGCGCTGCGCCTACCCGCTGGAGTACATTTCGAACGCGTCGGAAAGCGCGCTTGGCGGGCATCCAAAGAACATCATAATGCTGACCTGTGACGCGTTCGGTGTTCTACCTCCGATCGCACGGCTCACACCCGCTCAAGCAATGTACCACTTTCTGTCGGGCTTCACCTCCAAGGTCGCCGGCACAGAACGCGGTGTGACAGAACCAGAACCCACCTTCTCGACATGCTTTGGCGCGCCGTTCATGCCGCGTCGTCCAGAAGTGTATGGCAACCTGCTTCGCGAAAAGATCGCGTCGCATGGCGCAACATGCTGGCTGGTCAACACAGGTTGGACCGGCGGCGCATACGGCTCTGGCCAGCGCATGCCGATCAAGGCGACGCGGGCCCTTTTGACCGCAGCCCTAGATGGCAGCCTTGCCGAGGCGGAATTCCGTAAAGACCCCAACTTCGGCTTTGAAGTGCCGGTCAAGGTCGAAGGTGTGCCGGACATGCTGCTCGACCCACGCCGGACATGGAACGACAAAGACGCGTATGACGCACAAGCAACCAAGCTGGTGCAGATGTTCGCCGACAACTTTGCGCAATACGTTCCTTACATCGACGATGACGTAAAAGCCGCTGCGATCGGCTAACCCACCTGCGTCGAAAGGCGCTTGGAGACAAAGAGGCGAGTGCACCATATTCAGATGCACTCGCCATTTTTTTCTGCACCCGCATTGCCTTTAGCGCCGCACGGCAGCAATTCAATGCGAAAGATTGAAACAAATTTCAGGCTCTCTTGGTATTTTTGTTGCGCTGCACCTGCAAAGTAGATATCCAACGGCAAAGCTGAAAGGACACGATTCATGGCCCATGACGGACAAGACTTGACCCTGACGACCCAAACCATTCTGCCAGACTTGCTGTCCCTGACAGCAGCGGCGGTCGATCCTACCATCAAGGTAGTGGATATGGCCAAGGCGCGCGTGCACAGCATGGTCGAATCCGAAGGTCGCATTTCTGGCGCCCTGATCGAAGAAAACCAAACCGCAGCACATGGCTTTGCTTGGCTGGCCACATATGTCGAATCGCTGCGCCAGATGCAGGGCTGGGCCGAACGGTTACACGCCGAGGGCAAGTTCGGGGAAGTCGAACAACTGATCCACCAGATCGCCTTTGGTGAATACCTCTGGCAAATCTACGGCGGCATCCAAATGAACCAGGGTGAAATGGTCCGACTTCAGGACATGGGCCTTGGCCAGGAAGATATGCGCGTTTTGATGACACCCGAAGTCATGCGCCTGACCCAGGACGGCAACACGCAGGCAGCCCGTGTACGTCTTGTCGAATTGATGCAGGAACGCAGCGCAGAACACACCGTCGGTGCGTGTGGTCTAGACGATGAGCTTGAGATGATCCGTGAGCAGTTCCGCCGCTTCTCTCTCGATAAGGTCGAACCCTACGCGCACGAATGGCACCTCAAGGACGAGCTCATCCCGATGGAGATCATCGACGAGTTGGCCGAAATGGGTGTCTTTGGCCTGACGATCCCGGAAGAACATGGCGGCTTCGGCCTGACCAAGAACGCTATGTGCGTTGTTTCAGAAGAGCTGTCACGCGGCTATATCGGCGTCGGTTCCCTTGGCACCCGGTCCGAGATCGCTGCTGAGCTAGTAATCGCGGGCGGCACGGACGAACAAAAGGAAAAGTGGCTCCCGGGCCTCGCCTCCGGTGAAATTCTGCCAACCGCGGTCTTTACAGAGCCGAACACCGGCTCCGACCTTGGCGCATTGCGCACCAAAGCCGTCAAAGGCGAAGACGGGAACTGGACGATCAACGGCAACAAGACGTGGATCACCCACGCCGCGCGCACCCATGTGATGACCGTTCTGGCCCGCACGGTGCCGGACACCGACAATTACAAAGGCTTGTCGATGTTCATGGCGGAAAAGACGCCTGGTACCGACGAAGCGCCTTGGCAGGATCCCGGCATTTCCGGTGGCGAGATCGAAGTCCTCGGATACCGGGGCATGAAGGAATACACCCTCAACTTTGACGATTTCAAGGTGAAGGGTGAAAACCTGTTGGGCATGGAAGAGGGCAAAGGCTTTAAACAGCTGATGGAGACGTTTGAGTCCGCGCGCATCCAGACAGCCGCCCGCGCCATTGGCGTGGCGCAATCGGCACTCGACGAAGGCATGAAATACGCGCAGGACCGCAAGCAATTCGGCAAATCGCTGATCAACTTCCCCCGAGTTGCGTCAAAACTGGCGATGATGGCGGTCGAAATCATGGTCGCGCGACAGCTCACCTATTTCTCGGCACGCGAAAAAGACGAAGGCCGGCGCTGTGACCTTGAAGCCGGCATGGCCAAGCTTCTGGGCGCGCGGGTCGCCTGGGCCGCCGCTGACAACGCGCTGCAAATCCACGGTGGCAATGGCTTTGCCCTCGAATACAAAATCAGCCGCATTCTGTGTGACGCGCGCATCCTCAATATCTTTGAAGGCGCCGCCGAAATTCAGGCGCAAGTGATCGCACGACGTTTACTGGGCTGATCCGAAGCACAACCAATCAAAAGGCCTCGCAGCGATGCGGGGCCTTTTCTATGTCTCATGACCAAAGTCCGGCCCGCCACTGGCGCTTCGTGAACAGCGTTAACCCACCAAACACGTAGTTTCACCGCATATAGCGCATGATGTGTGGCCGTTGTCGTGCCTGTCGTCCCAATGGACGAAACAGCAATCAGGAGACACGACATGACCACTTTTTTCGCCAACGTTCCCGTATGGGTACTGCCACTTTTCATCGGCCTGCTTATCGTAAGCCTACGCGCCACCAGATCGCGCCAAGTCCCCAAAGTACTGGTCTATAGCCTGCCATTGCTCGGCCTCTTGTCACTCCGAACCGTCCTATCCTTTGATCTGCGGCTTCTTGCCGTTGCTCTTTTCGTGGTCGGTTACGCGTCGGGCGCACGGTTTGGCTTTCTTGCGCAGACCAAATGGATCGCTGGCATCACAGATCGTTACGTCACCATTCGTGGTGAATGGCTCAGTATGGTGACAATCATGGGTTTATTCGTTCTGAACTTCGTGAACGGTGCAGTGAATGGCATGGTCCCGGAAATGGCGAGTGGCGTGACCTACATCGCAACCATCTGTGCCGTCGCCGGCGCTCTCTCCGGCACCTTTATTGGCCGCGCCTTGCGCGTGGCGACATGGACCAAAGCGTCGGCCTGATCTGCATCAAAGACCACCACCGGCAGGAATGCTTTTGCAAGCCAAACATATCGCAGGAGCATGCCATGAGCTGGAAAGCCAAACTCAACGACACCAAAACGCAACTGAAATCTCTGAATGGTCAAATCCCTGACACCTCGGCCGCATTCGGGGCTTTGGGCAAAACCGTCAAGAAAGACGCCGCCCTCACCTTCAAGGAAAAGGAGTATGTGGCACTGGGGATCGCCGTCGCGACACGCTGCGAGCCGTGCATCCTGTTTCATGTCGAAGCCTTGGTGAGGTTGGGCGCGACACGGGATGAGATTGGCGAGGTTCTCGCCACCTGTGTCCAGATGGGCGGTGGACCCGGACTCATGTATGCGGGCAAAGCGCTTGAGGTCTACGACGAACTCGCCGCCTAAATGGCTGCGACACTTTGGGGGGATGCAAGCCGGATGTATCCCCCATACATATTCCAAATAATTAATGTGTATGAGGCCATCATGTCAAAATCCCCCCTTATTCTCGCTCTGCTCTTCGCAGCAACAACAGCAACTGCACAACAGGGTGTCCCGGGCGGCCACTTCGTCGAAAATTGGGACCTTGACGGGGATGGGCAGGTTACATTGGCCGAAGCCACCGAACGTCGCGGCGATGTGTTTCTTACATTCGATGCCGATGAAAACGGCATCTTGTCACCCGAAGAGCATGACCTTTTTGACGAAGCCCGCGAAATGGACATGGCAGAAAACGGCGAAGGCCACGGCAAGGGAAAACGTAACCCCGCCAATGGTATGTTGCGCGATGTGACAGACACAAACGGCGATGGGTCTGTCAGCCGCGAAGAATTTATGGGCGCGGTTCCAGCATGGTTCACCAGCATGGATCGCAATGGCGACGGCGCGGTCACAACAGCCGACTTCGGGCGCGGTTGAAAGCACACCTGAGCCACGGGCGTTTTCCCGCTTAAGGAAAAACCGGACGCTGGGATGCGTCCGGCCCCATCCGAATCATCCGTCTTTGCGGATGACCTCGTTTTTTGGGTCGTAGGGGCTGTCCTCGACCACTTCGGCACTCCAAAGCTGATCGAACATTTTGACCTGAAGCTTTGTCCCCGGCACAGCAAGCTCTGGCTTAACGTATCCCATCCCGATGGATTTCCCGAACGCCACCGAATACCCGCCCGAGGTCAGGCGACCCACGCGGGTTTCGCCATTATATAGCACTTCGCGGCCCCACGGATCGGCATCGTCTGGCCCGTCGATCAACAAAGTACAACACTTGGACCGGACCCCGGTCTCTTCCAGTGCGTCTTTACCGCGGAAGTCTTTCGCCAAGTCCACGAAACGTGGCAAGTCTGCTTCCAAAGGCGTGGCGTCCCGGCCGAGTTCATTCCCAAACGCACGATAGGATTTCTCCTGACGCAGCCAGTTTTGCGCCCGTGCACCAACGAGCTTCATATCATGCTTGGCACCGGCGGCCATGAGTTGATCCCACAGATAGTTCTGCATTTCGATCGGATGGTGCAATTCCCAGCCCAGCTCCCCGGTATAGGCCACCCGTATCGCGCGCACCGGGCACATGCCCAGTTCGATATCGCGGCACGTCAGCCAAGGGAACCGCTTGTTGCCCAAAACGGTCTCGGGATCGGCATCTTTTACGATCTCTTTCAGCACATCACGCGATTTTGGCCCAGCGATGGCAAAGACACCCCATTGGGTGGTCACATCCTGAATCTCGACATAGCCGAACTCAGCCGCCTTATCCTCGGCAGCCTTGCGCAGATAGTCCGCGTCATACGCCGTCCAAGCACCGGCAGACACGAGATAATACTCATCTTCGCCCAAGCGCACGATGGTGTATTCCGTGCGAGTTGTCCCGTGGTCGGTCAGCGCGTAGGTCAGATTGATGCGCCCGACCTTCGGCAGCTTGTTGCAAGTGAACCAGTCAAGGAACTGCGTTGCCCCAGGGCCTTTGACAAGATGCTTGGTAAACGCTGTCGCGTCGATAAGGCCAACGCCCTCTCGGACCGCCTTGGCCTCTTCCACCGCGTATTGCCACCAACCGCCGCGTTTGAACGACCGTGCATCGTGGTCAAAGGTTTCAGGAGCATCCAAAGGGCCATAATAGTTCGGACGTTCCCACCCGTTCACACAGCCAAATTGCGCGCCGAGCGCTTTTTGCCGGTCGTACGCAGGAGCTGTCCGAAGCGGACGACAGGCTGGCCGTTCCTCATCCGGATGATGCAGGATGTAGACGTGCTCGTACGCCTCTTCATTCTTCCGCGCCGCGTATTCGGTCGTCATCCACGACCCGTAACGCTTGGGATCAAGCGACGCCATGTCGATCTCGGCCTCGCCTTCGACCATCAGCTGCGCAAGGTAATAACCCGTGCCGCCTGCTGCCGTGATCCCGAATGAAAACCCTTCAGCCAGCCACATATTCCGCAAGCCCGGCGCAGGACCAACCAGCGGATTACCATCTGGCGTGTAACAGATCGGGCCGTTGAAATCGTCCTTGAGACCCACCGTTTCCGAAGACGGAATGCGGTGGATCATGCTCATGTATTCTTCTTCGATCCGGTCGAGATCAAGCGGGAACAGATCGGCCCGGAAACTGTCCGGCACACCGTATTCGAACCTCGCAGGCGCGTTGCGCTCATAAGGTCCAAGAATCCAGCCACCGCGTTCTTCACGCACGTACCACTTGGCGTCCGCATCGCGCAGCACCGGGTGTTCGCCATTGTTTTTGCGCCATTCTACAAGTGCTGGATCAGGTTCGGTGACGATGAACTGATGCTCCACCGGAATCGCGGGGATCTTGAGGCCCAACAATTTCGCTGTGCGCTGCGGATGATTGCCCGTCGCTGTTACCACGTGTTCCGCATGAATGACGATCTGTTCGTCGGACGGCACAAGGTTGCCACCCTTTTCCACCATTTTAGTACACGTCACATCCCAATGATCGCCCGTCCAGTGAAACGCATCCGCCTGCCACTTGCGTTCGATCATCACACCGCGTTGCCGCGCGCCCTTGGCCATCGCCATGGTGACGTCAGCAGGGTTAATGTATCCATCCGTCGGATGATAGATCGCCCCAACCAGATCGTCGGAATGCACCAGCGGATACCGCTCTTTGATCTGCGCAGGCGACAGCCATTCGTACGGCACATCACAGGTTTCTGCAGTGGATGCGTAAAGCATGTACTCGTTCATCCGCTCTTGGCTTTGTGCCATGCGCAGATTGCCGACCACCGAAAAGCCCGCGTTCAACCCGGTCTCTTCCTCAAGCGTCTTGTAGTACTTGATCGAATAGTCGTGGATGTGGGTCGTCGCATACGACATATTGAAATACGGCAAAAGCCCCGCCGCATGCCAGGTGGAGCCGGACGTAAGTTCGTCCCGCTCCAGCAGCATCACATCATCCCACCCGGCACGAGCCAGATGATAGGCGATTGAGGTTCCAACGGCACCGCCACCGACAACCAAAGCTTTGACATGCGTTTTCATGGGTCTTCACTCCAAGGCGTTTGAACCCGTGAATACCCGCAGTGCAAACGCGCCACCAAACCGACCCGACACGTTGCGGTAGGAAAACGACGCGTTGTCGTTTCATCACATCAAGGCATCACCCGCGCCCGTGGGAAAAGCGACGTTTTTGGTGCCGCTACATGTTCACCAGCCACCAGTTGAACGGTTGCAGCATCGGTCAAGGCGCCAGCAGCATCGACGTTCGCAATCACCTTAGTGTCAGCCGCGCCGATCAGCGTCTGCGTCGACAATCCTACCATTTCGAGAACACCCGTTTGTTCGACCATACGCAGTCCTGTATCCACACCAGCTTTGGCAGTATCGAGGGTGGAAAAGGCATAGATCGCCTGTTCACCATGACGGTCGATAACTGACTGTTTATATGCTGCAAATGAATATTGATACTCGGCAGCCTTGGCTTGCTGGGTATAATCCCACACGCCAACTACAACCCCAAGGCCGCCTGCATAAAACCCTAATTTGACCAGATTTTTCACCAATTTAACAATCATAAACATACCCTATTATTTGCCGCTATCTTGCCGCACTCGCACGCGCTGAATGCGATTGTCTGATGGCTATTCAGCGGCAATGGTCATGTCTTTGGTTCCGGTGTTGATCCAAAAGCGCCAAACTCAAAAAACCGTTCACAATTTTACGATAATTCGCCTAATTCGCCCCCAAAACAGGGCCCGCAGGACGGCAGGTTGCCTCATGTGGCGATTTCATGCTGCAAAGCATGAACTGACCCTTTCGCAGCACATCAACCGACCCTATAAGACCCTCGGCTTGCGACCCGATAGAGTCGCGAGCCTAAATATCATTGACTTGGGGCAAATCGCGGATGCTGGGACTCGACAAATTGCTAGGCATGTTTTCTTCGGACATGGCCATCGACCTCGGAACTGCGAACACGCTGGTCTATGTCAAAGGTCGTGGTGTGGTACTTTCAGAACCATCTGTCGTTGCCTACCACATTAAGGACGGTCAGAAAAAAGTGCTAGCTGTGGGCGAAGACGCCAAGCTGATGCTAGGTCGGACCCCGGGTAGCATCGAAGCGATCCGCCCAATGCGTGAAGGCGTGATCGCAGATTTTGATGTCGCCGAAGAGATGATCAAACACTTCATCCGCAAAGTGCACAAACGCTCGACGTTCTCCAAACCCAAGATCATCGTTTGCGTCCCGCACGGTGCGACCCCGGTCGAAAAGCGAGCGATCCGCCAGTCGGTCTTGTCCGCTGGCGCACGCAAAGCCGGTCTGATCGCCGAACCGATCGCAGCGGCCATTGGCGCTGGCATGCCGATCACCGACCCGACGGGAAACATGGTTGTCGATATCGGCGGCGGAACAACCGAAGTTGCCGTTCTGTCGCTCGGCGACATCGTATACGCACGATCCGTACGTGTTGGTGGTGACCGCATGGACGAAGCTATAATCAATTATCTGCGTCGCCAACAAAACCTGCTGGTCGGCGAATCAACCGCTGAACGCATCAAGACATCCATCGGCACCGCCCGCATGCCTGACGACGGTCGCGGCACTTCCATGATGATCCGAGGCCGCGACCTTCTTAACGGCGTGCCCAAAGAGACCGAAATCAGTCAGGCTCAAGTTGCCGAGGCTCTGTCCGAACCAGTTCAGGCGATCTGCGAAGCAGTGATGACCGCCTTGGAAGCCACCCCACCGGACCTTGCCGCTGACATCGTTGACCGTGGCGTGATGCTCACCGGTGGTGGCGCATTGCTTGGTGATCTTGACTTGGCGCTGCGCGAACAGACCGGTTTGGCCGTGTCGATTGCAGATGAAAGCCTGAACTGTGTTGCCTTGGGCACCGGCAAGGCACTTGAGTATGAAAAACAACTGCGCCACGCGATTGACTACGACAGCTGATCTGACCACCCATTTGCCCGAGTATGTGTTAAGAGTGCGCGCAATCTGATCCGAAAAACCGTTCCCACTTTTCGGGTTGCGCTTGGAAGGGGGAGTTTTGGCAAAGAACGGCACCAATAGCGAAGACTACACAACCCCGCTGCGACGTTTGCTGCTGGCGGTGGTGATCCTGTGCCTTCTTGGTCTGTTCTTTGTCTGGCGGATCGATAGTCCCCGTGTCGAACGGTTTCGCGCTGCAGTGATTGACGCGGTGATCCCAAGCTTTGACTGGGCAATGGCCCCGGTAACCGCAACCGTGAACCTCGCCCGCGATTTTCGCAGCTATCAGCGCATTTACGAACAGAACCAAGAACTGCGCCGCGAATTACGCCAAATGGCGTCGTGGAAAGAGGCCGCGCTGCAGCTCGAACAGGAAAATGCCAAGCTGCGGGATTTGAACAATGTCCGACTTGATCCACGGCTAACCTATGTCACGGGCGTCGTGCTGGCCGATTCCGGCTCACCGTTCAGGCAGTCTCTTCTCATCAATGTGGGGTCGCGGGACGGGATTGTTGACGGCTGGGCAACAATGGACGGCACAGGTCTTGTCGGTCGCATTTCCGGGGTTGGGCCGAATACCAGCCGCGTAATCATGCTCACCGATGCCACAAGCCGGATCCCGGCAACCATCCAGCCATCTGGCCAACGCGCGCTTATCGTTGGGGACAATACATCTGCTCCTCCAATCGACTTTCTCGAAAACCCGGATCAAGTCCGCCCCGGTGATCGCATCGTCACATCTGGCGACGGCGATGTATTCCCTCCAGGGCTTCTAATCGGACAGGTGGCCCAAGACCCCGGCGGGCGCCTTCGCACGCGATTGGCCGCCGACTATGAACGGCTCGAATTCTTGCGTGTCTTGCGCGACCACGGGGCGCGGCGGGTGTCGAATCCGTCTGCGCTGATCCTACCCGAAACACCTCCCGGCGAAGCAGAGGCCGCCGTTCCGGAGCCAGAACAGTGATGGATTCGGGTATTCTTCAGCTTTGGGGGATGCGGCTTCTGTTTGTGCTGCTCGCCTTGCTGATCCTGTTTTTCCACCTGCTACCCCTGAACCCGGCACCCAGCCAATGGGCCAGCCCGGATGTTCTGGTTGCGATGGTCTTTGCATGGTCAGTGCGCCGTCCCGAATACGTCCCGATCCTACTGGTCACAGGCGTTATGCTATTGGCCGACATGATGCTGCAACGCCCCCCCGGACTTTGGTCAGTGCTGGTGGTCTGTGCGTGTGAGTGGCTCAAATCCCGCGAACGGCGGCAGCGCGAAACAACATTTGTACTTGAATGGTTGACCTTCGCAGGTACCCTGATTGTGATTACGATCCTCTATCGCACGGTGATGATGGTCCTTATCCTTGCACCCGGAACGCTCATGCTGAGCCTTGTTCAGGTGCTGATGACGATCGCCATCTACCCGGCAGTTGTGGGTGTATCCTTTTTCCTTTTCGGAGTGCGGCGATCCGCACCCGGAGACATGGATCGGGTGGGGCGAACCCTATGAGACGAGCGCCAAAAGATACCGCGGAAAGCGTCCGCAAAATCTCGCGCCGGGGGCTGATCCTTGGCGGGGTACAGCTTGCCTTTGCCGGAACGCTGGGTCTGCGGATGCAGCATTTGCAAGTCGATCAGGCCAATGAATTCCGCCTGCTCGCCGAAGAAAACCGCATCAACATTCGTCTGATCCCACCAACGCGCGGCCAAATCTTTGATCGCAACGGTATCATTCTTGCCGCAAACGAACCGTCTTACCGTATCACGATGGTCAGAGAAGACGCAGGCGATGTCGATGACGTGATCGCGCGCCTGTCGTCGCTGGTCGAACTGGACGAAGACGAACTGAATCGCGCGTTGACCGAAATGCAGCGGAGCGCACCGTTCCTACCTGTCACCCTGGCCGAACGTGTTACCTGGGACGATATCAGCCGCGTTGCAGTCAATGCCCCAGCCCTGCCCGGCGTCACGCCCGAGGTTGGTCTGTCGCGCATCTATCCGCGCCGTGGCGATTTTGCGCATGTGGTGGGCTATGTTGGCCCAGTCAGTGAACGTGATCTCGCTCGGTACGAAACACCCGATCCGGTTCTGCGAATTCCGCGCTTTCAGATCGGCAAGGTCGGAATAGAAGCCCGCCACGAAGAAGCCTTGCGCGGTCGCGCCGGGGCCAAGCGAGTCGAGGTAAACGCCGTTGGCCGCGTCATGCGCGAACTGGATCGCCGCGAAGGCACGCCGGGCGCGGATATGCAACTGACCGTAGACAGCAAATTGCAAAGCTACATTCAAGCCCGCCTTGGCGAAGAAAGCGCGTCCGTTGTCGTGATGGATGTCACAAATGGTGATCTTCTCGGCATCGCCTCGTCACCCTCCTATGACCCCAACAAATTTGTGCGGGGAATATCCGTCGCCGATTTTGGCGACCTGCGGGACAATGATCATCGTCCTCTTGCATCGAAAACTGTTCAAGACGCCTATCCCCCTGGATCAACGTTCAAGATGGTCACAGCACTGGCTGCAATGGATGCCGGCGTCGTGGCTCCTGATGAAACCGTCTGGTGCCCGGGCCATATGGAAGTTGCCGGACGCCGCTTTCACTGCTGGAAACGAGCTGGCCATGGCCACATGAACCTAGAGCAATCCCTACGGGAAAGCTGCGACGTCTATTATTACGACTTGGCGCTTGAGGTCGGGATCGAACGTATCGCGGAAACCGCACGGCGGCTTGGGCTTGGACAAGCCTTTGGGATCGGCATGTCTGCCGTCACAGAAGGTTTGGTGCCGAACAAGGACTGGAAAGAACGCGAACGCGGGGCCGGCTGGGTGATCGGTGACACCGTAAACGCCTCAATCGGTCAAGGCTTCGTGCTCAGCTCCCCCTTACAACTTGCCGTGATGACCGCGCGTCTGGCGACCGGCAATGGCGTCACGCCGCGACTCGTGCGTCGTGTCGATGGAATTGAGACCGCAGAGCTTGGCCGCGAAGACATGGGGTTCAACGAAAACCACCTGCGCCAGATCCGGCGCGCGATGTTTGCCGTCAGCAACAACCGCCGCGGCACCGCCTATAGATCGCGCATTATTGACGAGACATTCCGAATGGCGGGCAAAACCGGCACCAGTCAGGTCCGAAACATCACCGCAGCTGAACGCGCACGTGGCGTGACCCGTAACGAAGACCTCCCCTGGAACCGGCGCGACCATGCGCTGTTCGTGAACTATGCGCCTTACGACACCCCCAAAATCGCCGTGTCAGTTGTCGTCGAACATGGCGGCGGCGGGTCGACGGCGGCCGCACCCATTGCACGCGACGTGACATTGCAGGCTCTTTATGGCGAAGACCCGCCTCTGGACGCATACCCATCGAAAGATCGTCAACGCATTCGTACTCAACAGGAACGTCTGCAACAGGTTCTACGCGAAAACGATCCGGATGGCCGGAGCCGCGCATGAGTTACCTTGAGTATACCGTCAAAACCGTCCCGGCCGGGTGGCGCAAGATGTTGTTCATCAATTGGCCGCTGGTCATTCTTTTGACCGCCATCGCAGGCGTCGGGCTTTTGATGCTTTATTCCGTCGCCGGTGGGTCGATGTCGCCTTGGGCCGAACCTCAGATGAAACGCTATGCGCTTGGGCTGGCGGTTATGTTCATCGTGGCGATGGTGCCTATTTGGTTCTGGCGCAATATGTCCGTCATGGCCTACCTCATCGCGCTTGCCTTGCTGGTTGCGGTCGAGTTCTTCGGCTCTGTGGGAATGGGTGCCCAGCGCTGGATCGACCTTGGCTTCATGCGCCTTCAACCATCCGAGCTGATGAAAATCGCAATGGTGATGGTGCTCGCCGCCTATTACGATTGGCTTCCGATCAAGAAAACTTCGCATCCGTTCTGGGTGCTTGTGCCGGTGTTCATCATCCTGCTGCCGACTTTTCTTGTGCTGACGCAACCAGATCTTGGTACCGCCATCCTGCTGGTCGCTGGTGGTGGTCTGATGATGTTCATCGCGGGCGTTCATTGGGTCTATTTCGCCACCGTGATCGCGGCAGGCATCGGTGGCATCTACACTGTGTTCCTAAGCCGTGGCACCGAATGGCAACTGCTTAAAGACTACCAGTTCCGCCGTATCGACACGTTTCTTGACCCATCTTCTGACCCGCTGGGTGCGGGCTATCATATCACACAGGCCAAGATCGCGATGGGCTCTGGTGGATGGACCGGGCGTGGTTTCATGCAAGGCACGCAATCCCGGCTGAACTTTCTACCAGAAAAACATACTGACTTCATCTTCAACACTCTAGCCGAGGAATTCGGGTTTATCGGCGGGATCTCCCTGCTGATTCTTTATGTGCTGATCCTTGTCTTTTGCATCGTATCCGCACTGCAAAACCGCGACCGGTATTCCTCGCTCCTGATCCTCGGCATTGGCGTGACATTCTTCCTGTTCTTTGCTGTCAACATGTCAATGGTCATGGGCCTTGCCCCGGTTGTGGGCGTACCGCTGCCATTGGTCAGCTACGGCGGATCTGCGATGTTGGTCTTGATGATCGCGTTTGGCTTGGTACAGAGCGCTCATATCCACCGACCGAGGTAAGCCATGCCCATCAATGTTCTATTCGCCGCCCACGAAAAACGCTGGGCGCAATACGAAGCCCCGTTGCGCGCGGCGTTTGACGATATCGGCGTGGACTACGCACTGAACACCGACATGCCCCCTGCGGACGTGGACTACATCGTTTATGCCCCCAATTCCCCGGTGCAGGATTTCACACCTTACACACGACTCAAGGCGGTCCTGAACCTTTGGGCCGGAGTCGAAGACGCGGTGAGCAACCCAACACTCAAAGTGCCTTACGCCCGCATGGTCGATGATGAAGGCCTGACGCAAGGCATGGTCGAATGGGTCACCGGCCACACACTGCGTCACCATCTTGGGATGGACGCGCATATCGTCAACCCGGATCACACTTGGATCGCGGATGCACCGCCAGTGGCATCAGACCGCCCAGTCGGCATTCTTGGGTTGGGCGAATTGGGCACCGCGTGCGGTCAGTCTCTCACACGCCTTGGCTTTCCGGTCAGCGGCTGGGCGCGCAGCCAAAAACAGATCGACGGCATTTCCTGCCACGCAGGCACAGACGGTTTGCATGCAGTTCTGAAACAGTCTCAAATCCTGATTCTGCTGCTGCCCAGCACGCCTGCAACAGAAAACACGCTCAATGCAGAAACACTGGCGATGTTGCCCAAGGGCGCTTTTATCATCAACCCTGGGCGCGGCCCTTTGATAGACGATGACGCGCTGCTGGCCGCGCTTGACAGTGGCCAGATCGGCCATGCGACGCTTGACGTGTTCCGCGTTGAACCCCTGCCACAGGACCACCCTTTTTGGGCGCATCCGAAAGTCACTGTCACGCCCCACATCGCGTCTGAAACCCGACCGCCCAGCGCATCGCGTGCCATTGCCGAAAATATCCGGCGCGGCGAGGCGGGTGAGCCGTTCTTGCACCTTGTCGATCGGGACGCCGGGTACTAAGCCCGCACCAACCAAGCAGGAGCTGCCACAATGAAATTTGACCGTTCGGTAAAAATTGCCCCGTCTATTCTGTCTGCCGACTTTGCCAATTTCGGCGCAGAGATCCAGGCGGTCGAGGCGCAAGGCGCAGACTGGATTCACGTCGATGTCATGGACGGGCATTTTGTGCCCAACATTACCTTCGGACCGTCAACATGTGCAGCGATCCGCCCCCACATCAAAACGGTGATGGACGTGCATCTGATGATCGCGCCCGTCGATCCCTACATTGAAGCATTTGCGGATGCAGGCGCAGACGTGATCACCGCCCATGTTGAAGCAGGCCCTCATATTCACCGCACACTTCAGGCGATCCGCGCAACCGGTGCCAAGGCTGGCCTTGCATTGAACCCCGGCACATCGGCCGAGGCGGCTGCGCCTCTGCTCGATATGGTCGACCTGATCTGCGTGATGACCGTGAACCCGGGATTTGGTGGACAGAAATTCATTCATTCCTGCGTGCAGAAAGTCACCGAGCTACGCGAGATGATCGGCGATCGCGAAGTGCATATTGAAATTGACGGCGGCGTTGATCCCAGCACCGCACCACTGGTTGTGGCCGCTGGTGCCGATGTCCTGGTCGCAGGTTCTGCGGTGTTCCGTGGCGGATCGGTCGAAAACCCTGCCCCATACGGCGAAAACATCCGCGCGATCCGTAGCGTTGTCTAAGTGGCAACCTCAAACACGGTGATCCACTGCGCTACCAGTGCAGGCCGGTCTGATCCATCTATCTGCACCATGACATCCCATGTCATGTCATAGCGGCCCGGTTTTTCAACCACGTCTGCCACGCTGAATCGCCCGCGTATCCGTTGTCCGGCGCGCACTGGACTGACAAAACGGATGCGATCGAACCCATAGTTCAACCCTTGCACCATCCCCGGTATCTCGGGTTGCACGTCGTAGGACATGGCCGACAACATCGACAGCGTGAGAAAGCCATGCGCCATTGTCCCACCCAAAGGGGCCATACGCTCTTCGTCCAAATGGATGAACTGCCAATCCTCGGTCACATCCGAAAACGCGTTGATCCGCTCCTGTCCGATCTCGTACCACCGCGACAGACTGGGCGGCAGGTTCCGCAAAAGGTCAGCGGGCATCCGGCAACACGTAGTCAGCAAACTGCTTGCGCAGCGTAAGCTTGGACACCTTACCCGTCGCGGTCAGCGGCAGACCATCAACGTAAAGCACGTCATCCGGCAATTGCCATTTGGCGAAGTGTGGCTCCATCAGCGTGTGAAAGGCCTGCAGATCGGGCTCTTTGCCGTCCTTGCACTGAACCACCAGCACCGGGCGTTCATCCCATTTCGGATGCGCAATCGCAATCACCGCACAATTGGCAACGTCTGGATGGGCCATCGCGATGTTCTCCAGATCAATCGAACTGATCCACTCTCCACCCGATTTGATCAGGTCTTTCGATCGGTCCTGAATGCTCAGATACCCATCAGGAGTGATGCTCGCCACGTCACCAGTACCAAACCAGCCTTCCGCGTCCATCGCCGCCTCGGTTGCTGCATCGTTCCCAAAATAGCCGGAAATCACACCGTTGCCGCGCACGTAAAGCTCTCCAACCGCCTCGCCATCATGCGGAAGGCGTTGTCCATCTTCACCGACAATCTTGAGGTCCACCCCAAACATGCGCCGTCCTTGCAAAGACTTGCGCGCCATGCGGTCACCGAACGGTGCATCATCCATGGATTTGGGCAGCTGACCCAGCGTTCCAACCGGGCTCATTTCTGTCATGCCCCACGCATGGCAGACATCGATATCCAACTTCTCGAAAAACTCGATCATGCTGCGCGGCGCTGCAGATCCGCCAATCACCACTTGATCAAGCGTTGATGGCGGCTTACCGCGCGCTTCGATCTCTGCCCGCAGCCCGAGCCAGACTGTCGGCACGCCCCAGCTTGCAGAGACCTGTTCACGGTCCATCAGATCATAAAGCGATGGTCCATCCAGTTTGCCCCCCGGCATGACCAGCGACGCTCCGACAATAGGCGCGGCATAGGGCATGCCCCAGGAATTGACGTGGAACATCGGCACCACGGGCAAAAGCCGCGCCCCCTCGTGCAACGACCGCGGCAACGACACCGCAATAAATAGGGCATGCAACACGGTCGACCGATGCGAGTAGAGAGACCCTTTCGGGTTTCCTGTCGTCCCCGACGTGTAACACAGCCCAGCCGCTGTATCCTCGGGCAGATCTGGCCAGTCATACGTCGTTGGATGCGGCGCAATCAGGTCTTCGTAGCATTGTAGATCCAACGTGGAGTCGGGCATGTGCGCCGCATCTGTCATGACCACCAACGTCAATCCAACAGGAAGTTGATCCTTCAACGCCTCAAGGATTGGCACAAAGGTTAGATCAACAAACAGCACGCGATCTTCGGCATGGCCAATGATGTATAGCATCTGTTCCGCAGACAGACGTGGGTTGATCGTGTGACACACAGACCCCATGCCAGAAATCGCGTAGTAAAGTTCGAAATGACGATACCCGTTCCACGCTAGAGTCGCGACACGATCACCCTGCTGCACACCCATAGCCGCCATGGCGTGCGCAAGCTGCGCTGTCCGTTTGAAAGTATCGGCATACGTCTGACGGTGAAGGTCGCCCTCGGTTCGTACCGATACGATTTCACCTGCGCTGTGAATCTCTGCTGCGTAGCGCAGCAATTCGATCACCGACAATGGTCGGTTCATCATCAATCCGTGCATCAAGCCCTCCCTTGCCTTCTGCCCTGTGGTTCCAGATACACTGAGCATCCGACTGAACACGCGCAACCCCAAACCTTGAGGAAGAGAATTCATGTCCGATACGATGTCCCGCATCACCCTCGCGCGCCGCCCCAAAGGCGCGCCGGTGCCGGAAGACTTCAAACTGGAAACCGGTGCTGTTCCCACCCCATCGACAGGCGACGTTCTGATCGAAGTGACCCATCTGTCCCTGGACCCCTACATGCGCGGCCGCATGGATGACGTCAAAAGCTATGCCCCGTCGGTCGATCTGGGCGGCACGATGACAGGCCAAGGCGTCGGTCGCGTGCTTGAAAGCAAATCAGACGGTTTTGCCAAAGGCGACATGGTCACTGGCATGACCGGATGGGCCAGCCATGCCTGCCTGCCGAGCAATGAACTGCGCAAGCTTGACCCGTCGCTACCGCCCTCGACCGCTTTGGGTGTGCTTGGAATGCCCGGGTTGACCGGTTGGGTCGGCCTCAATGAATTCGGGAAACCCAAGTCTGGCGAAACACTGGTCGTCGGTGCCGCCACTGGCCCAGTTGGGTCCATGGTCGGACAATTGGCGAAACAAATGGGCCTTCGTACCATCGCCATTGCCGGGGGGGCGGAAAAATGCCGCCTCGCCACGGACACCTTCGGCTTTGACGCTGCCATCGACCACCGCGCCCACGCAGACGCCACATCTCTGCGCGCTGCCATTACCGAGGCCGCCCCGGACGGCGTTGATATCTATTGGGAGAACGTCGCGGGCCAAGTCTTGGAAGCCGTGATGCCACTGATGAACGTACACGGGCGTATCCCGGTATGCGGTATGATCGCGTGGTATGGCGGTTCAAACATCGCGCCAGAAAACCAACTGCCCGCCATGTGGCGCAGCATTCTGGTCAAACGGCTTCAGGTCTCGGGCTTTATCATCTTCGACCATTGGGATCAGTATCCCGCGTTCCTCAAAGACGTTGGCCCAAAGGTTGCGGCGAACGAAATCGCTTATCTTGAAGATGTGGCGGAAGGGTTGGAAAACGCGCCGGATGCGTTCATCTCCATGCTCAAAGGCGGCAATACCGGCAAGCAGATCGTAAAGCTCTGAGCTACAACTCGGCTTCAACCTCAAGCGCCAGGGGGGCCGCAGGTGCGGCCCTCAGATCATCAAGCTGCAACGGCCCGGAAGGTTTCGACAACCGGTTGCGCACCACCCAATGCAGCCGGGTCGACGCGCGGGTGATCGCCACATAGGCCAACCGTTTCCACAAAGGCTGACCCGCCTCGCTCCGCCCCATCCGTGCGGCGGCATATAAGTCTGGCGCAAAGACCTGTACCGCGTCCCATTGTGACCCCTGCGCCTTGTGAATAGTCACAGCCGCGCCGTGCAAAAAGGTTGCCCCCATCCGTGCGGCAAACGGGATGAATGGTTCTTCTTCGTCGGGCTTTTCGATCTTCACAATCGACGCCGCCGACACTTGCGGATCTTCCGCCCCGATCACATGCAAACGTGAAAACCCCGGCTTGCGCCCTGGTCCCAGATAAATAACCTGAGCCCCTTTGATCAGGCCACGCGCCTCAAGATCGAGCCGTTTTTTCCTGTGTTTCAGGGGCAATTCAAGCCCATCACAGATCAGCGGTTCACCTTCCAGCAACGAATCCTCCGGCGCGCCATGCACGGCCCGGAATGCGTTGATCAGACGGATACGCGTCGCATTGCGCCAGACCAGAACCGGCGACCGTGCCATCAGATCAACCTCGACTCGCTGCCCCCAGATCACCCGATCATCGGTCCGCGCGATGTCTTCGACCATCCGCTCGAAACCCTCAAAGTCGAGCTGCGGATCAGCCAGCGCATGGGCCAGATCAAGGATTGGATTGTCTGCATCTTGCCGGTGGATACGGCTAAGGTTCAGCACTTGGCTGGTTGCAAGGGTTTCAAACACCATCTTGCCGGACTGGTTCACTGGGGCCAACTGCGCTGGATCGCCAAACAAAAGCAGGTTCGGGAAAATCTCGCGCAGATCTTCGACCTGACGTTCATCCAGCATCGACGCCTCATCCACGAACCCGATATCCAACGGATCTTCTCGCCGCTTCCATCCGGTGATGAAATCTGATCCTCGCAGTCCTGCAGCAGCCAAGGCCGCCGGGATCGACTTATGCGACTCGTAAGACAGTTGAGCGCGCGCAAGGCCCTCTTCGGTGAGGCCTTCAATCTCGGGCTTTTCGCCGTTGCCCATCAGCCATTCGGCGATGCGCTCGTATTCCGGGTCATAAACTGGCGTATAGAGAATGCGATGGATCGTCGTTGCAGGTACGCCGCGCATACGCAAGACAAACGCGGCTTTGTTCGTGGGCGCCAAAACAGCCAGCGTGCGCCGATCCTTACGCCGGCGACCTTCGTAATCGGCCGACACGATGTCGACGCCCGCGTTTTGCAAAGACTTGCACAGCTCTGCCAAAAGCAGCGTCTTGCCGGATCCGGCCTTGCCGGTGATCGCCATGATCTTGGTTTTGCTGTCATTCGGCGGCAGCAAGATACCGTCATCCAGATCGACACCTGCATCGCGCAGCATGTCCGCCACCGCATCATGTGCGGCAGCCTGATCTTCCGAATATATAAGCGCGGGCACTATCATGCCGCGACACTATCCTCAGCCGCCATAAGGCACCAGCGTCAGGCCGCACTAACATCGGGTTGCGGCACCACGTCACGAAACGCCGCATCGAACCAGCCACGCGATGCCTCCAGCGTCACGTCGGACACGCGCGCCACCTGTTTCTGCGCCGCCTCCGAGAACTCCCAAAGTCCCACGCTGATCGACTGTCGGCCTTCGCCTTGCATACTCAACACCTCGGGCGCCGCGCCGATCCGATTGTAAATTCGCACCATACGCGCATCGAACACGCCGACAAAGTGTTTTACACCAAAGCCTTGCATGATTTCACCACCGGCCAGCATCAACGCCGCTGCGGTCCCCTGCTCTGCATTCTGAGACAGACAAAACCGCGTGCATTCCCAGATCAACGGGCTTTGGAAGGGCACACCGTCCGTCAAATCAAGGAAATGCTCGTTCACCATAGTGCGGCCCGTCGTGGGCAAGAACCGCATTGATCCACCATGTGTGCCCTGCGCAGTTTCCCAAATCACATAAAGCGGGTTGAGGTCGTCATAGGCATCACGCTCTTGCCCGGCCTTGTTGACCGTGACGTCCCACTCCAACCGGGTTTTAAACTGATCCGCCCGATCCTCGAACATGGTGCGCGCCAAAAGCGGGTACTTTGTCAGCTGATCGCCATACAGGTATCGAATCATGAGACTATCCTCCGTTGCTGGCGGACAGGCTGGTATTCAAAGGTGAAGGGAGTCTTTCAGCGCCGAACGTTGGCCGTTGCGCGGAGTACTGTAGCTAATTTGGAAACAATCAGTCGTCAGACCACGATCTGCCCGCGTGCCATTGCACGCGCAACCGCATGCGTGGTGTTGAGAGCACCCAGTTTAAACCGCGCGCTTTCGATATAGACCCGCAGCGTGTGCTCAGAGATCGACAAGGTATCGGCCACCTGCGCGCGGCTGTAGCCCACCGCCAGCAGGGTCATCGTTTCAACCTCTCTTGGTGACAACGGCTGCGTCGGCTCAGGCTTGCGTCCCGGTTCCAGCTTTAACGCGGTTTGGTTGAAGTAATGCGCCAACAAAATCAGATCGCGTCGGTTCAATTCGGTAAAGCGCGTCCATTCGTCGTCTGCGCAGGTATGGCTGACCGTAAACAAGGCAAATTGCCCATTCGGACCGCGTATCGGAATGGAATAACCTTGATTTCCGATCCCATGTGCGACGGCATCGGTCATGAACGCACGGGCGGCCTTGCCGGACCAATCAAGCCGTTTCCAATCAACTGGATGAAAGCGTTGATAGCAGCCAATCACCACCGGATCGACACGCAAGTATCCCTTTTCAAGATATCGTGCGACCCATTTCGGATCATATGTCCCGCATCCATATTGCGTGCCGTTGCTTGACACCCAATGATACACCATGTCGTCCACCGCGTAGTAATCGCGCAGCCATTCCATGATGTTCTGCAATTCCTCAAGACGAGCGGCGCACTCCAATCGTGCGATCACGTCGTCCAGTTGCGGCACTCGTTCCAAGAAGCCCACGGTCTATCCCTTTGCCGTGCGAACCAATCTCTGCTTGTGCTACCAGTTGCGTATCATCCAGCTTGGCAGCCAACGCATCCAGATCGTTCGCCACGGCAAACGTCTTGAGGTCGGTCAACACATCTATGATCCAGTCATGTCCCATGACACCGTCACCCTGAGATAGTTAACAGAAAGTTAACACAACCATAGCATGTGGCAGAAATTTGGCAAACTCCCTGATTCCAACTCCCCAAATATGGCGAGGATGTGACATCAGGGACTTTGACTTATCAAACACGCTGCCCAACAAAAAAACCCGCAGGCCAGATGGCCCACGGGTCTAGATAGCAAACAGAAGTAAGCAGAAGGTTACGACCGCGCTGTCAAAGCATCCTCGAACGTGCGCAACCCGGTTTTGGGGGATTGAACCAGCACGGCCATGTTGCCTGGCTTATGTTCATTGCGCAGCATCTTGGTATGCGCCTGTGGGATCTCGTCCCACGGGAAAACTTCCGACATGCACGGATCCAGACGGCGCTCGACCATCAACTGGTTCGCAGATGCCGCCTGCTTGAGATGCGCAAAGTGCGATCCCTGAAGACGCTTCTGGTGCATCCACATATACCGCACGTCGAACGTACAGTTGAAACCGGTGGTGCCAGCGCAGATCACAACCATACCGCCTTTTTTGCAGACCAGCGTGGACACAGGGAAAGTCGATTCACCGGGGTGTTCAAACACCATGTCCACATTATTGCCCTTGCCAGTGATATCCCAAATGGCTTTGCCGAACTTCCGCGCCTCAGCGAACCATTCTTTATATTCGGGCGTGTTAACTGTCGGCAGCTGCCCCCAGCATTTGAAATCCTTGCGGTTGATGACGCCCTTGGCGCCCATCGACATCACGAAATCACGCTTGTCTTCGTCAGAAATGACACCGATTGCGTTCGCACCTGCCGTGTTGGCCAATTGGATCGCATACGACCCCAGGCCACCAGAAGCGCCCCAAACCAGAACGTTCTGACCCGGGCGCAACTCATGCGGCTGGTGCCCGAACAACATCCGATAGGCTGTCGCCAAAGTCAGCGTATAACAGGCGCTTTCTTCCCAGGTCAGGTGCTTTGGACGTGGCATCAACTGCTGCGCCTGAACGCGGGTAAACTGCGAAAACGAGCCATCCGGCGTTTCATAACCCCAGATGCGCTGCGTGGGACTGAACATCGGATCACCGCCGTTGCATTCCTCGTCGTCGCCATCATCTTGATTACAATGGATGACAACCTCGTCGCCAACTTTCCAGCGCTTAACTTTATCGCCAACTTTCCAAACGATGCCAGACGCATCAGACCCAGCGATGTGGTAATCTGCCTTGTGACCATCGAACGGGCTGATCGGCTGGCCAAGACCGGCCCAGACGCCGTTGTAGTTCACACCGGCCGCCATCACGAGAACCAGCACCTCGTGGCTGTCGATATCCCATGTGTCGACGACTTCGACTTCAAACGACTTTTCCGGCTCACCGTGACGTTCCCGGCGAATAGCCCACGAATACATCTGCTTTGGGACATACCCAAGCGGAGGCATTTCGCCGATCTCGTACAGGTCTTTTTCAGGCGCGTCATATGCCGCGATGCCCGTCTGCTGGTCCAATGCCATCGGAGCCTCCTTCAGTGATGTTCAATTCGTGCCGCAATGCAGAATCGCGGCGTCTGACCCTGAAATAGGGGGCCGCTTGAAATTATGCAACAAGATTTCATCTGTTTTTGTAATTTTATGACCCAGCAACCGCAGCAAAGCCTTCGCAACCGCAGCAGAAACTATAGCAAGTGCTTGATCGAGTTGGCATAGAACTGCGCCAGCTGCGCTTTCTCGGCCGGAATGCTTAGCACGTCATCCGTTTCGACCACGATCCGCCGTTCCAGCAGATTGCGCAGACCGAACTCGACCGCATAATCCCGGTTGTTCCGTGGCAAATGCACCTGCGCGCCTTCAAGGGATTTCATCGCATCGCCAAACGCGATCTCAAGCTGGTCGCGCGCCATCGATCCCTTCGTCAGCAACAAGTATGCGATCAAAGGCACGGGCAAGACGGGCACCGCGTCGGCAATGCGAGACATGATGGTCTCGGACAGAACATCAGGGTTACTGTGCCCAAGCTCCACTTCACGCAAGGTCAAAGGTTTGCCGAAACTCACTGCGGCATATCCAAATTTGTGAAACTTGCCAGTGATCCGAAGCCAAAGCTGTCGCAAGATCGCTAGAAACACGACACTGATCCGAGCGCGAAACTTGCGGTCGCCCTGCACTTGGGCACGCAGCAGGATCGTGTCCTCAAGCACCCGGTCATAATTGAGCGCCACCGGCACAAACACCACATCCCTTTGGGCCGTAGCCGCACCTTCAAGGATGTATTTCAGAATGCCAACCTTTGGCGCGGCAACACTGCCATCAAGGCTTAACCCACCCTCGGGAAACACCGCTTGTGTGACACCAGCCCCGGTTGCTTGCTGCACGTACTTTGCCAGAACCTTGCGATAAAGATCATTGCGGGATTTGCGCCGGATAAAGTAAGCGCCCATCGCCCGAATAAGCCGTGACAAGGGCCAAACTCGTGCCCATTCACCAACAGCATAGGACAGCGCAGACCGGTCGGCAGCAAGGTACGTAACCAACACGTAGTCCATATTCGACCTGTGGTTCATTACGAACACGACAGTCGCTTCTGGATCAACGTCCGCCAATCCGGCGTCTTGGTGTACCATCCGCACACGGTAAAGCGCTGTACTCAGAAACCGCGCCGCACGAATGGCAAAGCTGAAATACGCCCAAGCCGAAAACGACGGCACGATTTCCCGCGCATATCGGCGCGCACGTTCAAAGGCGACGTCCTCGCGAACCCCTTCGACCTTGGCGTGGTCGACAATCGCCTGCGTTATCTCGGGGTCGTAGACCAAGCGCTGGATCATGTCCTGTCTGCGCAACAGCTTGAACGGCTGGATCGGCCTCTCAAGCCGCGCGTTCAATCGCTTGACCGCCTTTTCCATCCGTCTGCGAAAGAACCACCGCACCGAGGGAAACAGGAAATGCGATGCAAAGGTTACCGCCGCGAACAGCAAGATGAGCAAAAAAGCCCATAAAGGTAATGTCACCTGCGATGTCATGACCGCACTCTCGCAACGAAGCTGAACCGGGTAAACACCTTATGACGACCACCCAAACGACAGGCTCTTGTTTGCTTCGGCTCAATTAGCGTCCATGCGCGTATCCTGCGACACCTCTTTGGCTTTTCCAAGGTAGCGGGCATGGAGTATGCTGTTACGCAAAAAAAAGCGTAACGCCGCAGCGCGGCGAATTGACAGCGACACAAAGTTTCACGTATGCATCGCAAAACGCAACAAGATTACCGGGCGAATCTCGCCGTTGACGGAGCCGATATGACAGACTCACAGACACCGACCCGAGACCGCCCTTGGTTGATCCGCACCTACGCTGGCCACTCGACCGCCGAAGCCTCGAATGCGCTTTATCGTTCGAACCTATCGAAGGGCCAAACTGGCCTTTCGGTCGCCTTCGACCTGCCGACGCAAACCGGTTATGACAGTGATCACGTTCTCGCACGCGGCGAGGTTGGTAAAGTTGGCGTTCCCGTCAGCCACTTGGGCGATATGCGCACGCTATTCGACCAGATCCCGCTTGAACAGATGAACACCTCCATGACGATCAACGCGACTGCTCCGTGGCTGCTCGCGCTTTATGTCGCCGTGGCCGAAGAACAGGGCGCGGATGTCAGCAAACTGCAAGGCACCGTGCAGAACGATCTGATCAAGGAATACCTGTCGCGCGGCACCTATATCTGCCCGCCGAAACCATCCCTCAAGATGATCGGGGACGTGGCTGAGTATTGCTACACGAACATTCCCAAATGGAACCCGATGAACGTATGTTCCTACCACCTGCAAGAAGCAGGTGCGACGCCGGAACAGGAGCTATCTTTTGCCCTGGCCACAGCCATTGCCGTGTTGGACGAATTGAAGCCCCGCGTTCCTGCCGAAGATTTCCCAGCGCTTTGCGGTCGAATTTCCTTCTTCGTCAACGCCGGCATCCGTTTTGTCACCGAAATGTGCAAGATGCGCGCCTTTGTCGATCTCTGGGACGAAATCCTTGAATCCCGGTACGTAGTAGAGAACCCCAAATTCCGCCGCTTCCGTTACGGTGTGCAGGTGAACAGCCTTGGCCTGACCGAACAGCAACCAGAAAACAACGTTTACCGCATCCTGATCGAAATGCTGGCTGTCACCCTTTCGAAAAACGCTCGTGCCCGCGCCGTGCAACTGCCCGCATGGAACGAGGCGCTAGGTCTTCCGCGCCCATGGGATCAACAATGGTCGATGCGGATGCAACAGATCCTCGCCTATGAGACCGATCTTTTGGAATTTGACGATCTGTTCGACGGCAACCCCGCCGTGGACCGCAAGGTCGAAGCGCTGAAAGAGGGTGCGCGCGCCGAGCTTGCCAACCTCGATAGCATGGGCGGGGCAATCGGAGCGATTGAATACATGAAGGGACGTCTGGTTGATTCGAACGCCGACCGCCTTAACAAAATCGAGCGCGAAGAAACCATCGTCGTCGGTGTGAACAAATGGGTCGAAGGCGAACCTTCACCGCTCCAGACCGAGGATGGTGGGATCATGGTCGTCGATCCGGCGGTCGAACAGGAACAGATCGACCGACTGAATAACTGGCGCACTGAACGCGATGCGACTGCAGTGACCAAAGCCCTCGCAGACTTGCGCGCCGCAGCCAAGGAAGGCGCAAACGTCATGCCCGCCTCCATTGCCTGCGCCAAGGCGGGCGTCACAACCGGCGAATGGGCGGGCGAAATGCGCAACGTTTACGGTGAATATCGCGGCCCAACCGGCGTGTCGAAATCCGTCAGCAACAAAACTGAAGGTCTTGATGATATCCGCGATGCCGTCAACGCCGTCAGCGACAAACTCGGTCGACGCCTCAAATTCCTGGTTGGCAAACCTGGTCTTGATGGACATTCGAACGGTGCCGAACAAATCGCCTTCCGCGCCCGCGACTGCGGGATGGAGATTGATTACGAAGGCATCCGCCTGACCCCAGATCAAATCGTCACCGCAGCGCAGGAAAACGAAGTCCATGTTGTTGGCCTGTCGATCCTGTCAGGCAGTCACATCCCGCTGGTCGAAGACATGATGACCAAGATGCGCGATGCAGGCCTCGGTCATATCCCAGTAATCGTCGGCGGCATCATCCCAGACGACGACGCGAAACGCCTCAGCGCGATGGGTGTGGCCAAGGTCTATACCCCTAAAGACTTCGAACTGAACGCGATCATGATGGACATTGTCACACTTGCAGACCCAAAAGCTGTTGCAGCCGAATAATCGCACCATCGACTTTTACAAGTTGAATGGAGCAGGTACGCTTAACCCCGTTCCAGTGTTTTGCTTTCGAAAGAGATAAGATGAAAAACCTATTTGCAGCTGCCCTTTTTGTATTCCTCCCGGTTGCGGCAATGGCCGATACCCAATTGGAACGCCTCGAAAACGTTGCCGAACAGATGAGCGAAGCGATGTTCGGGGCGATGGTCCGTATGGTCGAAAAAGAAGGCGGTGATCCTGCGCCCCTGCTCGAGGCGGTGCCCGACAGTGATTGGGACGCAGATTACCGGGAGGCAGGGTCGTGTCTGCTCGAGAAATATGTCGAAGCGTCAAGCACGTCCGCCGTCGATAAAATGCTCGACGAAATGGAAGCCTTTATTCCCAAGATGGCTGGGATTGACCTTGAGTCACTTGAAGCCGATCAAGACTTTTTGCCCGAGGGCGTTTCTGAAGAATATTCAATGCAGGTCAATTCTGATTGCGGGATGAACGAGTTGATGATGGATCGGATGGAGAATTCGGGCTTCATGGCAGCCGTAATGCAAGCGATGGCCGGGCAATGACTCCAGAAAACGGTCACTAACAACTCATCCTTGCGGCACCCGCCCATGTAAACAACTCTCTATTGTAACCAAGCCTTGCCAAAAGATAGCAAGGCCGTTCTTGAATTGACTTGTTGCACAGGAGGAGTATTCCAATCCCACCGTGAATAACAAATCCTCTCGGAGGGAAATATGAGCATCGATCTCAATAATATGTCCAAAGATGAGCTGAAAAAGCTGATCAAGGACGCGGAAAAGGCGCTTAAGACAATCGAAACGCGCCGCCTGTCAGAAGCCAAAAAGGCCGCAGAATCAGCTGCTAAGGAATACGGTTTTTCGCTGGATGAGCTTTTGGGTGGTCGCACTCAAAAGAAGGGCTCAAAAAGCGCGCCGAAATATGCCAACCCGGCAGACGCGTCGCAAACCTGGACCGGCAAGGGCCGCAAACCCAATTGGGTCAACGATGCCTTGGCATCCGGCAAATCCATTGATGACCTGAAAATCTGATATGACAATCCATATCGGCGCCAAAGAAGGCGAGATCGCAGAAACCGTCCTTTTGCCGGGCGATCCGTACCGCGCGAAATGGGCGGCAGAAACGTTTCTGAAAGACGCACAGCTTGTAAACGAAGTGCGTGGGATGCTTGGCTTTACCGGCACGTGGAATGGACACCGTGTGACCATTCAAGGCTCCGGCATGGGAATGCCTTCGCTGTCAATCTACGCAAATGAACTGATCCGTGATTACGGTGCAAAAACCTTGATCCGGATTGGCTCTTGCGGTGGAATGCAGCCGCATGTCGGTATTCGCGACGTCATCCTCGCCATGACGGCAAGCACAATTTCGACGCCGTCCCGGGGCATTTTCAAAGAACTGAATTTCGCCCCTTGCGCCGATTACGGCCTATTGCGCGCTGCCGCTGATGCCGCTGCGGAAAAGGGCACCAATACCCATGTTGGCGGTATTTATTCGTCCGATGTGTTTTACGACGAACGCCCCGATCTGAATGAACAAATGACCCGTCACGGCATCCTTGGTGTCGAAATGGAAGCGGCCGAACTTTACAATCTGGCCGCGCGTCATTCGGTCAGGGCGCTGGCCGTTCTGACAGTCTCGGATCACCTACAAACCGGTGAGGCATTGCCACCCGAGGATCGCGAACGAAGCTTTGGCGACATGGTCGATATCGCGCTGACAGCCGCCTTCAGCTGAATACGATTTAATGACCGGGGAAACTAGTTTTCTCCCGGTTGCTACCTATTCCCGCCACATTCTTCTGCAACATCGTCGATATGCCAAACTGGATGATCGACATTTATGTTCTGCTGACAAGCCGCGTGCCGCTTCCTCGCATGCTGTTCTTGTTCAGCGTTGTGACCCTGTCGCTTTTCACCCTGACCGCACATCATCATGAAACACTGGCTCAGGTCGGATTGGTCTTGCCCGTTATGTGCGCGCTCTTTGGTCATGTCGCGGTGGTTGCCGTCAAACTGCCGGACTCGCTTCAGACGTTCGACCGCATAGGCATACGCAATCCCGGCGGAAAATTGCTGCTGATCTGCCTTGCCGCCTATGCCGGGATAATGGCCCTGCCTACTCTGGCGGTGGCGCAATTCGCGCTTAGCCTCGCAATCACGATTTATATCGCGATGTTCGTATTGGTTTTCTACCTGTTGGGCGACGGAGACAAAGTCGGCTGGTTCGCCTGTGACTGGGACGATGGCCAACATAACGCAGCGAATTGGCATATCGTGCGGCTCGTCGCACTGATCCTCCTGAATGAAATAACCTCAAGGTACGGGACACCGTTCGATTGGATCGTCGCAATCACACTTGGCCCGATTGCACTGCACTACCTGATGTTCTGGACAATCCTCGCAACGCATCCCTATGACAAGCGGTCTCCATCAGACTAACGCCCGTGGCTGCGGTCATACCGATTGACCAGTGGCGGCTCCCAACCAGACAAAGCACCATCGGCGGGTTTCAAAACCTCCACCCGCAACGGGTAACACTCAGCCGCATCACTGGTATGCTCGGCAGAACAATCCCCACCAGGACAAGCCGAAAGGGCGCCCAATAGGTCCATCTCGGCAAAGAAGGTTAGATGATCCCCCGGCCTTACAGGACTGGCCTTCATGAAATACTGCCCGGTATCACGTGTAAAACCGGTGCACATGAATACGTTGAGCACATCATGAACATGTGGTTCTGCCTCTGCCAAGGATAAGCCGGTCGCATCCGCCAAAGCCCGGGTTAAGTTGGAATGGCAGCAATAGTGGTACTGAACGCCCGACAACAAGTTGCCGGTATAAGGATCACACCGCGTACCGATAACGTCATGCACAGACCCACCATAGGCATCGATCCCGTACCACTCTAGCGTATCCTCCACGATCGTTGCCATTGGACGGAGCGTCGGAAACGACGACCACAGCCGTTCGCCCGTTGTCACATGCGTTCCGTGCAACGCGCGGGTCTTGCCCGAATAAAACCGCTCCGAAAGATCATTCGCGTTCCACAAGTTCAAATCTCCCACCTGTGGGCCGCCAACACTCATGATCCGAAAGAAAGACCCAGCAGGAACCCGGAACGTACAAGCCTCGCGCGGTGCAGCAATCGCCACATCCACCTCCTCTGCCCCGGCCAACGCCTGCGCATAAAGCCCAAGGTCCGGCACTGGCAGCGTATCGTTCGGATAGCAAATCACGGGCGCAATCGCGCGGCGGGCTTCGGCATCCTCGGGGACATGTACCATTGGCAAGATCCTTTTATCTTCGGATCAAAGGACCGCAGAGCGACCACCGGCGCAAGCCCATGACACCTTATCTTTTGCACAAATGGGCAAAAATAATCCGGCGCGCACGCCCCAGTGCGCGCTCGGAATGACGCAATCAGATCGCGATCACATCCAGCGGCGGAAAACCGTTAAAGCCAACCGACGCATAGGTCGAGGTATAGGCCCCGCAGTTGCGGATCACGATACGATCACCCGATTGCAGGCCCAGCGGCAATTGCACCGGCTGCTTTTCGTAAAGCACGTCGGCACTGTCACAGGACGGGCCAGCCAGGATGCACGCACCGGTCGGTTCATGGTCTCGGTCGGTAATAAACTGATAGCGGATCGCTTCGTCCATTGTTTCGGCAAGACCCGAGAATTTGCCGATATCCAGATATACCCAGCGGTGCAGCTCGCTATCCGACTTGCGCGACACCAGCAGCACTTCCGCGGCAATAGCACCTGCTTCAGCAACCAAACCGCGGCCCGGCTCTGCCATGATCGCAGGAACGTCACCGAACCTTTCATGGATCTGGCGCATCACGTCAGATGCATAATTCTGCGGCGCGTCCAACTCCTCACCATGGAAGGCTGGAAAGCCACCACCGATGTTGAGCAGCGTCAGGTCAAAGCCGTCCGCTTTCAAACCATGCCAAACATCGGCCACCTGATCGAGCGTCTCACCCCACATTTCAGCATGACGCGTTTGCGAGCCTACGTGGAACGACAGCCCCACCGGCTTCAGCCCCAACTCGATCGCCAAAGCAAACAAAGACGGTGTCTTGTCCAATGCACACCCGAACTTCCGAGACAGCGGCCAATCGGCGTGCAAAGAGCCAACGATCAAACGGATGTAAACCTCGGCACCCGGCGCATGGGTCGCCAACTTGTGCAGCTCTTCCTCGGAATCAGCAGCAAAATGGCTGATGCCCATGCCGTGCGCCCATGCAATGTCAGAGGACCGCTTTATGGTATTGCCAAAAGAAATGCGCGACACGTCCGCACCAGCGGCAAGACACATTTCGATCTCAACCCGGGAGGCCGCGTCGAAGTTACTACCCAAAGCGACCAGTGTTTGCAGGATTTCCGGTGCCGGGTTTGCCTTGATGGCATAATGAATCCGCGCGCGGCCAAGACCCTGTGCCAACGCCGCGTATTGACGCGCCACGGCTTCGGTATCGATCACAAGCGTCGGGCGCTCAAAACGATTGCTTAAGATAAAGGCTTCGGCGCGAGATACAGATGCGCCTTCGCGGGCGGAAAGCCCGGTTACGTATGCGTTCATTGGTCATCTCCAACAGACTCGGCCATTCCGGTTTTCCGGCACAGACCGCTCATTTCTTTCAGAGACGTTACCGTCGCTACGTAACCGCGTGGGTGCATCGCTTGCGCTGAGCTTGCCCACCTCGCCAGAGGCGCGTGCGTTGGCGTCTATATTTGCGCATATGGAGTCGAACAGGATTCGACGCAATAGAAAATTTAGACTGAGATCATTTTTTTCAGGACGGCCGGTTTTCCCACCGCAAACAGACAATCGGGCTGTCCTCTGACGCGATCTCGGCTCCACAAAAGGCACAACGCCACGCGCCGGGTGCAGTGCGTCGCCATCGACATTCCCGCGTCAAACTCGTCGTTTTGCGGCGCCAATACAGATACGCCAGCACACCAAGCAGCAAAAGGATCAGAAGGATGGGCATGTCGGATGTCTATCGATCCACCGACCCAGAACGCAACCCTGCGCCGAGTGCGGATTACCGCGCTTTCGCCGCGATGGTCTCAAAAACGGTTTTGAACGCTTCACTGCTTGCTTGATCCAGCGCCCCATCCGAGATGTCCTGCGCCGACCATATCCAGCTTTGCGCCGGGTCGTGAAACATCGCCCAGTCTCCAAACAGGCGCTCCGTCACGTTTTCAGTCACGCGAACAATCATTTCGACATGCCTGTCATCCCGCTTGATGCGATCGCAAGTGGCCTGAACAACGGCCTCAGGCCCTTCAAGCAATTGCAGGTACACATCCTGTCGACAAACCAGTGCTCCAGTTACGTTGTCTCGCGCATTGCAGCGCCGCGCATCGAGCAAAACGCCGTTCAAAATGGCGTCGTCATACCCGAAAGGCCGCGAAGAATAGATGATCTGGATAAGTTGGGAAATACTAGCCACTCCTATGAGCCCATCGCGAACACCAAACTTCACCTGATGCTCTGAAGGTATAGAAGTAGCCTAGACCAAATCCCGCGCCACGTCCCTGTCGAAATGATGTAGCGCGGTTTTCATTTTGCATAACGCATCACGGCGCACCCAAGCCCTGAAGGCAGGACGCGCCGCGAGGATCAAACGTGACGCTCAACCATCATCTTCTTGATTTCGGCAATCGCCTTGGCCGGGTTCAAGCCCTTGGGGCATGTCTTGGCACAGTTCATGATCGTGTGGCAGCGATAAAGCTTGAACGGATCTTCCAACTCGTCCAAACGCTCGCCTGTTGCCTCATCCCGGCTGTCGATGATCCAACGATACGCATGCAAAAGCGCAGCAGGTCCAAGATACCGATCACCGTTCCACCAATACGACGGGCATGCCGTCGAGCAGGACGCACACATCACGCATTCATAAAGGCCATCCAGCTTCTTGCGGTCTTCAATGGACTGCTTCCACTCTTTCGCAGGACGGTTCGTCTTGGTCTCAAGCCACGGCATGATCGACGCGTGCTGCGCATAGAAATGGGTGAGATCAGGGATCAGATCCTTAACGACCGGCATGTGAGGCAGCGGGTAAATCTTCACCTCGCCATTGATTTCGTCCAGACCATAGATACAGGCCAACGTGTTGATCCCGTCGATATTCATCGCACACGATCCACAGATTCCCTCGCGACAGGACCGGCGGAAGGTCAGCGTTGGGTCAATCTCGTTTTTGATCTTGATCAGCGCGTCCAAAACCATCGGCCCGCATTTGTCCATGTCCACGTAATACGTGTCCACTTGCGGATTCTTCCCATCGTCCGGATTCCAACGATAGATGCTGAACTTACGCACATTCTTGGCACCCTCCGGCTTGGGCCATGCTTTGCCCGTGCGGATTGTCGAATTCTTGGGGAGCGTCAGTTGAACCATGTCTCTCTCCTTAGCGAAGCAAAGCTGGCAGGCCCTCGGCCGCCAGGCAAGTCAGTGTCTCGGGTTGCGAGACGATATCTGTCACGATCTGCACCGTGCTTTCTGTTGGGCCAGTCACGCTATCCAGTGCCAGCGCCCGGATTTGGACCGCGCTGGCATTGTCGATCACGCAGTTCAAAGCAGGTTCCAGCGGCACGCCGGGGAACCGGTCAACCAAAACCGGTGTGATCGCTGACCGCGCAGCGTCGCGCGCAATCTGGTCTTGCTGCTGTACGGAACAACCAGCAAGCACCAGACACGCGACGACGACAAACCGCATCAGAACGTTCTCTCTTTCGGCTTGATCTTCTCAAGCGAAATCCCACCATCCGCTTCGGTCGACAGCGGGTCTTTTACCACCGGACGGTAGGTCAGATCGGTCTTGTTCCCGTCGATCCGTGCGATGGTGTGCACACGCCAGTTTTCGTCATCGCGGGTGGTGAAATCCTCGTGCGCATGAGCACCACGGCTTTCCTTGCGTGCTTCGGCCCCGGCAATCGTCGCCAGCGCGTTGGGCATCAGGTTGGTCAGCTCAAGCGTTTCCATCAGGTCCGAGTTCCAGACAAGGCTGCGGTCGGTGACTTGAATATCATCCATCTTACCCGCAATCGCGACCATCTTGTCGAAACCTTCCTTCATGGTCTTCGACGTGCGGAATACGGCAGCATCAGCCTGCATCGTCTTCTGCATCTCAAGCCGCAATTCAGCGGTCGGGACAGTTCCCGTCGCATTGCGCAGTCCGTCAAAACGGTCAAACGCCTTGTCCACAGACACCGCATTCGTGGCCGGCACTGCACTGTCCGGATCAACAACCTTGCCGGCACGGATCGCAGCGGCACGACCAAACACGACAAGGTCAATCAGCGAATTCGATCCAAGACGGTTCGCACCATGCACCGACGCGCAGCCCGCCTCGCCCACAGCCATCAGGCCGGGTACAACCGCATTCGGATCTTTTGCGGTCGGGTTCAGCACCTCACCCCAATAGTTGGTCGGGATACCACCCATGTTATAGTGTACGGTCGGCAGAACCGGGATCGGTTCCTTGGTCACGTCAACACCGGCAAAGATCTTGGCACTTTCCGATATACCCGGCAGGCGTTCGGCCAAAGCCTCTTTCGGCAAGTGCGACAAGTTTAGGTGGATGTGATCACCCTCTTCACCGACACCACGACCTTCGCGAATTTCCATGGTCATCGACCGCGATACGTAATCGCGCGGTGCAAGGTCTTTGTAATTCGGCGCATAGCGCTCCATGAACCGCTCGCCTTCGGAGTTGGTCAGATATCCACCTTCCCCACGCGCGCCTTCGGTGATCAGACACCCCGATCCGTAAATGCCGGTCGGGTGGAATTGCACGAATTCCATATCCTGAAGCGGCAGGCCAGCACGGGCAACCATGCCACCACCGTCGCCGGTGCAGGTATGCGCAGATGTCGCGCTGAAATACGCACGGCCATAGCCTCCGGTCGCCAGCACAACCATCTTCGCGTTGAACACGTGCATCGTGCCATCGTCTAGCTTCCAGCAAACAACGCCAGTACAGGCGCCGTCGTCAGACATGATCAGATCGACCGCGAAGTATTCGATGTAGAATTCCGCGTTGTTTTTGAGCGACTGACCATAAAGCGTGTGTAGGATCGCGTGACCGGTCCGGTCGGCTGCGGCACAGGTGCGCTGCACAGGCGGGCCCTCGCCAAATTCGGTTGTATGGCCACCGAACGGACGCTGGTAAATCTTGCCTTCCTCGGTGCGCGAGAACGGCACGCCGTAGTGCTCAAGTTCGTACACCGCTTTGGGCGCCTCACGGGCAAGGTATTCCATCGCGTCGGTATCACCCAACCAGTCCGAACCCTTTACCGTGTCATACATGTGCCACTGCCAGTGGTCCGGGCCCATGTTGGACAGCGATGCAGCGATACCGCCCTGCGCCGCAACCGTATGCGACCGTGTCGGGAACACCTTGGTCACGCACGCGGTGCGCAAGCCCTGTTCGGCCATGCCGAGTGTGGCGCGCAAGCCTGCGCCGCCCGCACCGACGACCACGACGTCATATTCATGCGTCTCGTATTCGTAAGCAGCCATAGTCTGTTTAGCTCCGATATCTCAAAGGGCCATTTTGGCGATTGCAAAAACGCCAACGGCGGCCGCGCCGTAGCTGATGCAGGTCATTCCAAGGATCAGGATCTTCTCCCATACGCCGTGCACGTAGTCTTCGATCAGCGTCTGGAAACCGTCATTGAAGTGTTTGAACCCCACGATCAGGGTCAACGCAGCGATGATCGCCGGGAAGGGGCGGGCGTAGTACGCCTGCACCTCTTCGAACGACGATCCAAGGATGCCTCCGAAGGTGAACACGAAGAACGGGATCAGGATCAAAAGCGCGACCGACGATTTTTTCATCGACCAGAAATGCTCGGTCCCGGATTTTGCTGCGCCCATGCCCATGGCGCGTTTACGGTCAGTCAAAAAAGCCATGTTGCGCGCCTCACCAAAGTACAATGACAGAGAAGACAGTCAGGACACCAGAACCGATCACAACCGCCCAGCCCAACATCTCGGCCCTGTCGATCTCAAGCATCTTGGCATTGTCCCAGATCAGGTGCCGGATACCCGCCAGCGTGTGATACCACAGTGCCCAAAGCGACATGAACATAACCAGATCACCGAACCAGCTTGTGACAAACCCGTTGGCAAAGGCGAAATAGTCCGGCCCGGACGATGCGGCGAGCAGCCACCAAACAATCATCAGCGACGCAACAATCAGGGCATTGCCTGTAATGCGCGTCAAGATCGACGTGATCGATGTAAGCTGGGGGCGATAAACTTGCAGGTGTGGTGACAGCGGGCGATTGCCCCGATTGACGTCAGCCATGGTCTGAGTCCTTTCCGGTTCCTGACCACCGTTTTATTGCTTTTCAAAGCTGTGTCACGCCGACCAAAGGCTTAAAGGCGCGGTTTTTTGGCGCAACCAGCAAGAATTATCACTATATGTGATCACACGTATAAAAACTGTGATCACATATTGGAACCCACCCTAAGATCCGTGATTCCAAAGTGATTTCTCAACTCTTTTGCGCAAGGGTCACGCCACGGCCGCCACCAAGACTACCCATCCAACGCGCGATAAAGCTGGCGAAGATGGTTTTCGAACTCTTCACACATCGTGACCGATTGATCAGACGGATCATAAAACGCGTTCGCTTCGCCACACTCCCCGGTGATCACCGCGACCACACTGGGAAACCCAAAATCTGCATTCAACGCTTCAACTTCAGCCCCGATGATCTGAGCCGTAAACGAACCTTCGACTTGCGCCGAGAATTGCATGGGCTCCATGCCTTCGACCAATTCATCGAACACTGCGCCCCAGCTGTCCGCTGCAAGCGCGTATTCCTCGACGCAATAATCAGCACGCTCCTCGGGCAATTCCATATCCTCGGCAAAGTCATCCCGCGTGTCGGGATCGCCACCGTAGAATATGCAAACCGTATTATAAAACCGCTGCTCATCCGGCCCGTGCACGTCCCAATAGGGCACCGGGTCATCCGCATTTGCCACCGCCTCAGCCCAGAACCCGTTGGCCACATCATACGCCATATCCAGCGCCGATTCCGGCTCGAACAGATGATCTATCAACAAGATAGATGCGACATCCGCCGCGTCCTCTTCCTGCCCGAACACTGGCATCTGCATCACGTCGATCAGAGCATGACCCAGTTCATGGTAAAAAATACCAAGGATATTCGCCTCGACAAACGCGTCCTCGGCGTCGTCTGCCAATACTGGACCCGCCGCAATCGCGACGGCAGCGCTCAGAACCCGATAATCCATGCCAAAAACCCAAGAATGACGGCACTCAAGAGCACCAGTACAAGGCGCCAAGGCGTTTTGATCTTGGTTTCCTGCTCAACCCGACGCGGCACAATGATGCTTGGTATCGCCACCACACATGTCGCCACCAATATGACGCCGTGCGGCCATGCGGCCCCACTCGCCGCTGCACCCCAGATCAAACCAAGAAGACAGATCGCAAACCCGGCGAGGCTGCCCGCCCAAACCCGGTATAGCGCTTCGATCACGCGCCGCGTTCCGTTCGACACGGTCCCATCGCGTTCAATAATGGCTGTATGATAGGCCAAAGGTGCGGCAGACAGGCCATATTTGGACGCGACAAGGAACAATCCCGCCACTGCAATCGAATAAAGGCCAAGGCTGATGATCACCGCGTCTGTCCCCCAAGTTAAGGATCAGACTACAGCCAAACACATGCAATCCAAATCAAAACTCAGGGGAATTCCGGCTCACAAAGGCATCAATGCCCAATAATCCAGGTCCAGCAAGACATGGCTCAGGTATTTCCCGTCTTCGCCTTTAAGCTCCGTCGACCCTCCAGCCGACGTCGCCACCAGCCGCAACCGCACCGCGCCTACACCGGGTGCATCGGTCTCGGCCTTACCCAATACCTCTGACCATGCGCGTACTGTTGTGCCGCTGAAACACGGGTTCGCATGCGCCCCGCCATTCAGACCAACGATCATCTGTGCATTCGCCAAACCGTTGAACGACAACGCGCGCGCCATGCTGATCACGTGCCCACCATAGATCAGGCGCTGTCCATCAGGCCGAAACGTGGCATCGAAATGTACTTTCGCAGTATTCTGCCACAGCCGCGTTGCCATCATGTGTTCGGCTTCTTCGATGGTCACACCGTCCACATGGTCAATCTTTTCACCGACGGCATAGTCGCCCCAGCGATGCGGCTCGCCCGCCAGTTCGAAATCGTAATTCGTAAAGTTCAAACCACGCGGGATGGTCAGATCCTCAACCGCCAAAACCGACTTCAGGTCTGGTACCACGGTGTCTGGCGCCGCCGCATCCGCATCGCGCTTACGCACCATCACCCAGCGCACATACTCCATGACCAGCTCGTCATGCTGGTTCAAACCACGGGTTCGAACCCAGACGACACCTGTTTTGCCGTTAGAGTTCTGCTTGAGCCCGATCACTTCGGATTCCGACCGCAGCGTGTCACCCGCATAGACCGGGGTCAGCCAGCGGCCCTCTGCATATCCAAGGTTCGCCACCGCATTCAGCGACACATCGGGTACCGTCTTGCCGAACACCACGTGGAACGCGGCAAGATCGTCAATCGGGGACGACGGCAAACCACAGTTCTGCGCAAAAAGGTCCGACGAATAAAGCGCATGCCGTGCCGGATACAGCGCGTGATACAGCGCTCGCTCTCCGCCCGAGACGGTGCGCGGCACCTCGTGGCGGATCACCTGCCCAACCGAATAATCTTCGAAGAAACGTCCTGCATTCGTCTTTGTCATGGATCCGCCCTTTGTTCCGGTCACGGGTCGGTCGAGTGTGTCACTGGTCGCCAAGTTTCATCTCCGGACTGTAAGGTGTGTCGATCTCTTTGGTCACGGCCTGCCCACAGCGCATCACGCCGTTTGCATGGTCAAACGCATATGTGGGGTCGCCGTAAAGCTCCCACCCTTTGCTCAGCGCCAACGAGACCTTGTGGCAAAAGGCCGATGTGTCGTCTTCTGTCAAAAGTCGATAGATTTTCATGACTTACCCCGGGAACGGCCAAACACCGAGGCCAGCGTGAATTGCGGTAATCGCGAGGTACATCACCACCGTGATCACCACGAGAACGACATCCTTCTTCGCCTCACCCGGTTGTGGACGATCCCAAACCGGAACCGCCTTGTTGATTAGAATAACCTCGAGCACGGCCCAGGCCAGCATCCCACCAAACAGGATGATCGACGCCAGATCGCCATTTACCAGCAGATGCGCGACCGCCCAGATCTTGACCGCTGTCAGCTGAGGATGCCGCATCTTGCCACGTAGACGGCCCGTGGTGGCGCTCATGCCAAAGACGAAAAGCGCAAGCACCATCAGCAGGTTATTGATATGCACCATGAAACTGGGCGGATACCAGACATTGATAAACTCGGCCCCGCGATAGCCCCAGATCATAAGGCCAAGGCTAACCAGCAGCAAAACGGCCACGACGCCTTTGCCCTTGTCACCCATTGCCTCACGCTGTTCTGGCGCGACGCGCTTAAAGATGTGGGCTCCAACCCAAATCAGAAGTCCGAGAACTAGAAGACCCATCATGGCTTACCCCGCTTGAATGGTTTCGATTGCCTCTGCTTTTGCCAGTATTTCACGCGCCGTGGCAACGTGAAGGTTCTCGACAATCTTGCCATCGACCACAGCAACGCCCTGACCCCCAGCCTCTGCCTCTTCAAATGCAGCAATCTGGCGGCGCGCAAGGTCGATCTCTTCCGGCGCGGGCGCAAATGCCGTATTGGCAATATCCACTTGCGCCGGATGGATCAAAGTCTTGCCGTCAAAGCCCATATCCCGCCCTTGAGTACATTCGGCTTTCAGCCCGTCATCATCTTTGAACGCGTTATAAACGCCATCGACGATCACCAGCCCCTCGGCCTTGGCCGCCAGCAGGCAGATCGACAGCGACGACAGCAACGGCAAACGATCCGCGCGGAAACGGGTTTGCAATTCCTTGGCAAGGTCGTTGGTCCCCATGACCATCCCCGCCATCTTCGGATGCGCCGCAATCTCGGCGGCGTTCAGCATCCCGCGCGGCGTCTCCATCATTGCCCAGATCGGCAAATCGCCCGTAATTTCGGCCAAGCCATCAAGCTGAGCCGCAGAGTCGACCTTGGGCAGCAAAACCGCGTCGCAATCCATCTGCGCGACCGCCTCGGCATCCGCGCGGCCCCATTCGGTATCCAGACCATTGATCCGCACAATCCGCACCCGGGCACCATAGCCCCCAGTGCCCAGCGCCTCATTTAACGTCGCACGCGCTGCGGGCTTTTCGTCAACCGAAACCGCGTCTTCCAGATCAAAGATGATTGCATCAACTGGCAATCCACGCGCTTTTTCCAATGCCCGGTCTTTTGATCCCGGAATATATAGAACCGAGCGATAAGGGCGGTTGCGCATCTCCATGACGGTCTCCTGAGCGAGTCTTGAGTAATAATGTTGCGCCAGAGAGCTACATTCTTTTGCAAAAACTGCAAGAGCCGATCTGCCGCACCGCAGAAAAAAGTGCTGCACCCGCACTCCGCACGCTGCATTAACCAAATCTATGGCCCCGCGCCGGACGCTTTGCTCATCACAAAGCCGAAAATGGGGAAGGCAATGAAACAGAATTTCTGGAAGATGACGGCACTGGCCATTGGCGCATTGATGGCGTCCTCGACATTCACACAAGCACAGCAGAACTGCGCGACCCGCGATCTGGTGATCGAACGTCTGGCCAGCGCCTTTGGCGAAACGCGCCAGACCATAGGTCTTGGGCAAAACGACACGATGGTCGAAGTGTTTGCGTCCACTGATACAGGCACGTGGACCATCACAGTGACCAATGCCGCCGGTGTCACATGCCTCGTCGCCAGCGGTCAGGCCTTCGAGGTGTTAGCCGAAACCCTCCCCACACCAACCGAGGACGCTTAAGTCAGCGCGTCCCAGATCAATTTGGCTCCGGTGATGCTCAAGAGCACATAGGTCAGGCCAAAAAACACCCGTTCGGGCACAATATGATGCGCCCGAACGCCCAAATACGTTCCCAAAATTGCGAACGGCGCCAGCGCAAGATTAAGCGTGAGCGTTTCAAGCGTGAAAAAGCCCATCGCGGCGTAGATTCCCGCCTTCAGCACATTCATCAACCAAAATACGATGACGGTCGTCGCTTGAAAAGCGGTCTTGCTCAACTTTCGCCCCAGCAAGTAGACCGCCGCGACCGGGCCACCCGCATGGCTGACAAAGCTGGTGAACCCCAACGCCACACCAGCAGAGACTCCAGCAGTGGGCGACATCGGTCGTTCCCCGATCCGCACCCATCCTGCGGCCTGCACCAATTGCCAGATCACAAACGCGACCGAGATCCCGCCGATCAGAAACCGGATCGCGTCATCATCGGCCCAGCCAAAAAACAGCGCACCCAGAAATGTGCCGGGCACACCACCCCAAAGCAAAAGCCGCGTTTCGGGCCAACTCCACTTTTTCCAATAGGCCGGAAGGCTGACCATATCGATCAGCATAAGCAACGGCAGCATGATCCCCAGCGCAATCGCAGGTTCAACCACCAGCGCCAGAATCGACGCGCTCGCAAAGGCCGCGCCTGACCCGAACCCGCCCTTGGAGACCCCTGCAAACACCACTGCAGGCACACCAATTGCAAAAACTGTCCAGCTCAGAACGTCCATTCCAAACCCACTTTCCTAGGGGATATCATTGGCATACCCTGCCCCGGCCCGTTCTACCAGCCGCCACATGCGTCCTCGCCGCACTTGCGAAATAGCACAAGTCGGACTAGCACAGCGCAAATTCAAAACGGACCGGAGACAAAATCCATGGCCAGACCCAAGATTGCCCTTATCGGCGCGGGACAGATCGGTGGCACCCTTGCCCACCTCGTGGCACTTAAAGAACTGGGCGACGTCGTTCTTTTCGACATTGCCGAAGGCACCCCCGAGGGCAAAGCTCTCGACATCGCCGAATCCGGCCCTTCCGAAGGCTTCGATGCGAAGCTCAAGGGCACTCAGGATTATGCCGATATCGCGGGCGCAGACGTCTGCATCGTCACCGCTGGTGTGCCGCGCAAGCCCGGCATGAGCCGCGATGACCTTTTGGGCATCAACCTCAAGGTCATGAAATCCGTTGGCGAAGGCATCGCAGCCAACGCCCCCGACGCATTCGTGATCTGCATCACCAATCCGCTCGATGCAATGGTCTGGGCGTTGCAGCAATTCTCCGGCCTGCCCGCGAAAAAGGTCTGCGGCATGGCTGGCGTTCTCGACAGCGCCCGCTTCCGTCACTTTCTGTCGCTCGAATTCGATGTGTCGATGAAGGACGTCACCGCGTTTGTTCTCGGCGGTCATGGCGACACGATGGTGCCGCTCACTCGCTATTCCACAGTGGCCGGGATCCCTCTGCCCGATCTGGTCAAAATGGGCTGGACCACACAAGACAAGCTGGACGCCATCGTACAGCGCACCCGTGACGGCGGCGCCGAAATCGTTGGTCTGCTGAAAACCGGCTCTGCCTTTTACGCGCCCGCCACATCCGCCATCGAAATGGCCGAAGCATATCTGAAAGACCAAAAGCGCCTACTGCCCTGCGCGGCCTATTGCGACGGTGAGTTCGGCCTTGATGGCTTCTACGTCGGCGTACCTACCATCATCGGTGCAGGCGGCATCGAAAAGGTCGTCGATATTCAGCTGGCAAAAGATGAGCAGGTCATGTTCGACAACTCGGTCAACGCCGTGAAAGGCTTGGTTGAGGCCTGCAAAGGCATCGACGAGAGCCTCGCATGAGCGACCCCGCTCCAGAATCACAACACGCCCCGAGTTTCCTCGGGGCGTTTTTGTTTGCGCAACTCTGATTGGGTAGATGAAGGCCAATGCGGCCCCCATACGGCCCGCTAATCAAAGCGTATCGAGAAATTCAATTGGATCCTGCAGTTCAAAGTTTTCGAAATAGCCGCCGATCCCACTGTCAAAATCCGACAGCTTTTCGTCCATAAACTCATCGACCAAGGCATCGTATTTTTTCGAAAGCATCGTACTGCGCGGGTTCAAGTTGCGGATCAACACCAAACCAGTCGGCGGCGCCGAGGTCACGTCAATCTGCAAATCGGGACGGTAACGCTGCAGGATCAAGAGCGTCTTCCAGACGTCGCCAGTCCACTGACCGTCGTGAAATTCTCGTGTCGCCATATATTCTGTTGTCGGGCAACAATCATGCAGAGCAATGACGCCATCCTTTGACATGTGCTTTTCGGTCTGGATGAAATCGCGAAGCAGATATTCAAACAGGTGCATCCCGTCCAAGAATGCGAAATCAATCTTGATCTTGTTTTGCTTGATGAACCCATCCGCAAAGAACGCGTCGCTGGTTTGCTGGAAAAAGAACATCTGCTTTCCGGCAGGGTTCACCACCGGGAACTTGATCTGGAACTTCGGGTCCACTGCGATCGTGTTGCACTTTGCCAAAGCCAGACTCTTGCCGGTGAACGTACCCACTTCAAGATACCAGTTCGGCTGAAGCTTTTCGTGCAACCGACTAAGCATCCTGAAATATCTCAGCCCACTGATCGCTGGGATCGGCAGATCCTCTGCAACGTCTTTCATGCCCTTTTTCTCCTGTTTTTTTAACCGCAATTGTCTCAGAAACTGCGGCCGCTCAGCGTCTGTCATGAACCCCATGTTCTTTGGTCGACCCAACGCCTGAGAGGCCTTGAAATCTTGGTCACTGGGGCAACGCCAAGCGTCATTTTTAGTGAGGATACCATGTTTCAGGAAAACCTCGTGCAATTTATTGAAATCAAGGGCAACCAGCGCGGCATTATCGGCACGCTCTTGAGGCCAGATCACATCATCGATCACGTCGATGGGAACAACGGAAGCACTCGTAAAACTGCGCAACTGATTGGCAATCAACGGCGGAAAGACGGTGCGGCGCTGCAAGGCATAGACCTGCGCGCTGTCTTTGATTGAGAAAGGCAAAACATGAAACGCCGACCCATCAGCCGCAATCACGACATCAGCATCCCGATATAACGAAAGCTGTTCCATCAAGGTCAGCCGCTCTGGTGACACGATATCGAACCCGGCTTTGGACAGGTTGTCTTCAAGAATATCTTCACACAGATGGCGACCGAATGTTCCTGAAAGTCGGTCACGCGTGATATAAATTTTCCGGCCAAACCTGGACTTCTTCAACTTGGGCACACGCCCTTTGATCCAGTCGGCATAAACTCGCGGTGCATTGCACCAGATCACTTCGCTGAACAGGTCCGGCGCTGTGTACAACGTTTCGATATGCGACGGATGTCGCAAGATCGTATAGTCATTCTCGATCCCAAGCGTATCAAGCAGCGTGCGCAAAAATCCATGTTCTGCTTCGTCGTACATCATCGACACGAACAAAAGCTTAACATCTTTCGGCAATTTTTCGGTGGCCCAAAGCATCCCAAGACTACGCGTGATGACGTGGCCAAACTGCGCCGAGAGAATCCCACAGAACAACCATGCCCCCGGCAGATGTTCTGCATCCTCAAGCGCGGCGTCCCGCACCTCTTTGGTGACAAGCGACGCACGATGGATTGTGCGCATTTCGGTATTGGGCAACGGCTTTCCTGCCGCATCGAACGCACCTGCATGAAAACGCGACCCAGTACGCACACCACGACGGAACGGCACGACAAACGCAGCCGAGTGCCGCTCGATCAAATCAAAGGGCAATTCGGATAGTCCAAGAGGCGATCCGGTATCCGGGCACGTCTCGAAAGCGTGCGTACTCATGTTCATCTTACTGCATCATCCTAGGTGTGCTGCTTATTTCGCGTCTGGCGCATGCAACATCAGTGCCACGGTATGTCGCATAAAGATTCTCCGTCAACTCAGCGCCACATCAAAAGAATCGGGTGTGTCCGCCCTGCAAGGCATGGTGCAACTGCATGCCGATCTCATTTGTGATCACACGATTTTTAGCTGTGATCACAAATGTCGCTTTTTTTGCTTCAGAAGGCTGGTGCGGCAAAAAAACCGTTAAGTCTTCCGCAACCTCCCTCTTATATCGGCGAAAATCGCAGCAATAAACGGGACAGTTGACCGATGAACATCCACGAGTATCAGGCGAAAGCTCTGCTACGCAGCTATGGCGCTCCGGTGTCGGATGGCCGCGTGGTTCTTAAGGCCGAAGAGGCCAAGACCAAGGCAGGCGAAATGGACGGCCCTTTGTGGGTGGTCAAAGCGCAGATCCACGCGGGTGGTCGCGGCAAGGGCACATTCAAGGAAGAAAGTGCTGGCGAAGCCGGTGGCGTCCGTCTTGCCAAGTCGGTGGAAGAAGCCGCCGATGAAGCTCGGAAAATGCTGGGTCGTACTTTGGTCACCAAGCAGACCGGAGATGCTGGCAAGCAGGTCAATCGCATCTATATCGAAGATGGCTCGGGCATCGAGACCGAAATGTACCTCGCGCTGCTGGTTGATCGCCAGACCAGCCGCGTGTCTTTCGTCGCCTCCACCGAAGGCGGCATGGACATCGAAGAAGTCGCTGAAAGCACGCCCGAGAAAATCCTCAGCTTCTCGGTCGATCCGGCCACGGGATACCAAGCCTTCCACGGTCGCCGCATCGCGTTCAACCTTGGCCTCGAGGGCAAGCAGGTGAAGCAATGCGTGGCACTGATGGGCACGCTCTACAAAATGTTCACCGAAAAAGACATGGAGATGCTGGAAATCAATCCGCTGATCGTGTCTGACGCAGGCGATCTGAAATGCCTCGATGCCAAGATGGGCTTTGACGGCAACGCCATCTATCGCCACCCGGAAATCGCCGAACTGCGCGACGAGACCGAAGAAGACCCGAAAGAGCTTGAAGCGTCCAAGTACGACCTCAACTACATCGCTCTGGACGGTGAAATCGGCTGCATGGTGAACGGCGCGGGCCTTGCCATGGCGACGATGGACATCATCAAACTCTACGGGGCCGAACCTGCCAACTTCCTCGACGTAGGCGGGGGTGCTACCAAGGAAAAAGTGACCGAGGCGTTCAAGATCATCACCTCCGATCCACAAGTCAAAGGCATCCTCGTCAACATCTTCGGCGGTATCATGCGCTGTGACGTGATCGCGGAAGGCGTGATCGCTGCCGTGAAAGAGGTCGGTCTCAAAGTGCCATTGGTTGTGCGTCTCGAAGGCACAAACGTCGAACAGGGCAAGGAGATCATCCAGACCTCCGGCCTCGATGTTATCGCCGCCGACGACCTCAAGGACGGTGCCCAGAAGATCGTGAAAGCGGTTACGGGCTGATGATCCGGGCTGGCTGGATAACCGCACTTGCCTGTGTGGCCATTCCCGGCTGGGTCGCTGCCGGACCGTTTGACGATCCGGCAGACGCAGGCGCGTTGATGGGCGAGGCATGTGTCACAACATCTCTCGATTTCGACACGCTCTTCGCATCCGCGCAGGAACGCGCAACCGCCGCTGAGTTGCCGCAGGTGATGGCCTCGGACGAGGCCGCCATGTTTGGCAATCCCGGTGGCGCGCACATAGTGTTCTCGCGCCGGATCGACTCGATGGCTTGCCAGCTCACCATCCCGCCCGATCCCGGAACCGAGGCGTTCTTCACTGCATTAAGAGATACGATGCAGTCACGGATCGACGCGACATACCCCGGTGCGCTTTCGGACGAGATGGACAAACCATCGCCGCACGAGGCCGCACATCAATGGGTCTTCCGCGTCCCAACGGAACGCCATTTCGCCGTCTCGCACAGCTGGATCCGCGACAGAGGGGTCTCCCTCTCGATCGGCTACAGCCAGATTTACGAATAATTCCGCCTCGCGCGGACCGAACGACAGAAGTAGGAGAGCCAACGTGGCCGTACTCATCGACGAAAACACCAAAGTGATCTGCCAGGGCCTCACCGGCAGCCAAGGCACATTCCACACCGAACAGGCCGTCGCCTATGGCACCAAGATGGTCGGCGGCGTGACGCCGGGCAAAGGCGGGATGACGCATCTTGACCTGCCGGTCTTCAACTCGGTCCACGAGGCCAAGCATGTGACGGGCGCCAATGCCTCCGTGATCTACGTGCCGCCGCCCTTCGCGGCGGACTCGATCCTCGAAGCCATCGACGCCGAGATGGAAGTCATCTGCTGCATCACCGAAGGCATCCCGGTCATGGACATGATGAAGGTCAAGCGCGCGCTGGAAGACAGCAAGTCACGTCTGATCGGACCGAACTGCCCTGGTGTCATCACACCCGACGCCTGTAAGATTGGCATCATGCCCGGCCACATCCACAAGCGCGGCACCGTTGGCGTCGTGTCCCGGTCCGGCACGCTCACCTACGAGGCGGTCAAGCAGACCACCGATGTGGGCCTAGGCCAGTCTACCTGCGTGGGCATCGGCGGCGACCCGATCAAAGGCACCGAGCATATCGACGTGCTGGAATGGTTCCTTGCGGATGACGAGACCGAGAGCATCATCATGATCGGCGAAATCGGTGGCTCTGCAGAAGAAGAAGCAGCTGAATTCCTCGCATCCGAAAAGAAAAAGGGCCGCTGGAAGCCGACCGCTGGCTTTATCGCCGGTCGTACCGCCCCTCCGGGCCGCCGCATGGGCCACGCTGGCGCGATTGTTGCAGGCGGCAAAGGTGGCGCCGAAGACAAGATCGAAGCGATGAAATCCGCTGGTATCGTCGTTGCCGAAAGCCCCGCCAGCCTTGGCGAAGCGGTGCTAGAAGCGATCAAAGGCTAAAGCAGGATTTGGCTCTGTGGCCATCCTGCAAAAGAACGGTGAGCCGGGCATATGCCCGGCTTGCGCACAACCAGAAAGCCGCGCGATAGCGGATCACCTGATCCGCTTTCCTGCTGCTTGATCAGACCGGTCGGGAGGACCACAACACATGACGGATCAAAGCCCCAACGATCTCTTCCACGCCTCCAGCTTCATGCAGGGGCATAACGCGGCGTATCTCGAACAGATGTACGCGCGCTATGCGAACGACCCCAACGCGGTCGACGAAGCGTGGCAGGCGTTTTTCAGGCAACTGGGCGACGACGAAGTCAGCGTCAAAAAAGAGGCCACCGGCCCAAGCTGGGCGCGCACCGACTGGCCGCCGCAGCCAAGCGATGACCTGACCGCCGCCCTTGACGGCCAATGGCCCGTGGCACCCGCAGAAGCGAAAAGCGCTGGCGACAAGATCAAGGCCAAGGCGCAAGAGAAAGGCGTCGAAGTCACTGACGACGCGATCCAGCGCGCTGTGCTCGACTCCATCCGCGCCCTGATGATCATCCGCGCATACCGCATCCGGGGTCACCTTGCCGCAGATCTCGACCCATTGGGCATGCGCGAACAGACAGCCCACCCCGAGCTTGATCCGAAATCCTACGGCTTCACAGAGGCCGATATGGATCGCCCGATCTTCATCGACAATGTTCTGGGCCTCCAGATCGCGTCGATGCGCGAGATCCTTGATATCGTGCGCCGCACCTATTGTGGCACCTTCGCGTTGCAGTACATGCACATCTCGGATCCCGAACAGTCCGCATGGCTCAAGGAACGGATCGAAGGCTACGGCAAGGAAGTCGCATTCACCCGCGAAGGCCGCAAGGCGATCCTCAACAAGATGGTCGAGGCCGAAGGTTTTGAGAAATTCCTCCATGTCAAATACATGGGCACCAAGCGTTTTGGCCTTGATGGCGGCGAAAGCCTGATCCCAGCGATGGAGCAGATCATCAAGCGCGGCGGCAACCTGGGCGTTAAGGAAATCGTCATTGGCATGCCGCACCGGGGGCGCTTGTCGGTTTTGGCCAACGTGATGCAGAAACCTTACCGCGCGATCTTCAACGAATTTCAGGGCGGCAGCTTTAAGCCCGAAGATGTCGACGGTTCCGGCGATGTGAAATACCACCTCGGCGCATCATCCGACCGTGAATTCGATGGCAATTCTGTGCACCTGTCGCTGACCGCCAACCCATCGCACCTTGAGGCCGTGAACCCCGTCGTTCTTGGCAAGGTCCGCGCCAAGCAAGATCAGATGGGTGATACGTCCCGTTCGCAGGTCATGCCGATCTTGCTGCACGGCGACGCGGCCTTCGCCGGTCAGGGCGTGGTTGCAGAGTGCTTTGCCCTGTCCGGCCTGCGCGGCCACAAGGCGGGCGGCACGATGCATATCGTTGTGAACAACCAAATCGGCTTTACCACAGCGCCGCACTTCTCCCGCTCCTCACCCTATCCTACGGATAACGCGCTGGTGGTCGAAGCACCAATCTTCCACGTCAACGGCGACGACCCCGAAGCGGTGGTTCACGCCGCCAAGGTAGCCACCGAATTCCGTCAGAAGTTCGGCAAAGACGTGGTTGTCGACATCTTCTGCTACCGCAGATTTGGCCACAACGAGGGAGATGAACCAATGTTCACCAACCCGTTGATGTACAAAAAGATCAAACAGCAAAAGACCACGCTGTCGCTTTACACTGAACGTCTGGTCAAGGACGGCCTGATCCCCGAAGGCGAAATCGAGGATATGAAGGCAGCATTCCAATCGCACCTGAACGAAGAATTCGAAGCCGGGAAAAACTACAAGCCAAACAAGGCTGACTGGCTGGATGGCCGTTGGTCGCATCTGGATCGGCAGGACAAAGACGACTACCAGCGCGGCCAGACTGCGGTGAAACCCGAAACCTTTGATCAGGTAGGTGATGCGCTGACTCGCCTGCCCGACGGGTTCCCGGTGCACAAGACCGTGGATCGCTTGCTCGAGTCTCGCAAAGAAATGTTCGACAAAGGCCAAGGTTTTGACTGGGCCACCGCAGAGGCACTGGCATTCGGGTCGTTGCTCACCGAGGGGTATCCGGTGCGCCTTGCCGGTCAGGACAGCACCCGCGGCACGTTCAGCCAGCGCCATTCGGGTATCGTGAACCAGGAAACCGAAGAGCGCTACTTCCCGCTCAACCATATCCGCGAAGGCCAGTCGCGCTACGAAGTGATCGATTCGGCCCTGTCGGAATACGCAGTGTTGGGTTTCGAATACGGCTACTCATTGGCCGAACCCAACGCGCTTACCCTTTGGGAAGCCCAGTTTGGTGACTTCGCAAACGGCGCGCAGATCATGTTCGACCAGTTCGTCAGCTCGGGTGAATCAAAGTGGCTGCGCATGTCGGGCCTTGTCTGCCTGCTGCCCCACGGATTTGAAGGTCAGGGGCCGGAACATTCGTCCGCGCGCCTTGAACGGTTCTTGCAGATGTGCGGTCAGGACAACTGGATCGTGGCCAACTGCTCGACCCCGGCGAACTACTTTCACATCCTGCGCCGCCAGCTGCACCGGTCGTTCCGCAAGCCGCTGATCCTGATGACGCCAAAATCGCTTCTGCGCCACAAGCTGGCGGTCTCCAAAACCGAGGAATTCACCACCGGGTCCAGCTTCCACCGCGTGTTGTGGGACGATGCGCAATACGGAAACTCGGACACCAAACTGGTCAGCGACGACAAGATCAAACGTGTCGTGATGTGTTCTGGCAAGGTCTACTTTGACCTGCTCGAAGAACGCGATGCGCGCGGTATCGACGACGTCTACATCCTGCGGTTCGAACAGTTTTACCCGTTCCCGGCCATTTCGGCGGTCAAGGAACTCGAACGTTTTCCACAGGCCGCGATGGTCTGGTGTCAGGAAGAACCCAAAAACCAAGGCGCATGGACGTTTATGGAACCAAACCTCGAATGGGTTCTGGGCCGTATCAACGCCACGCACCCGCGCCCCCGCTACGTGGGCCGTGCCACATCGGCCTCGCCTGCGACAGGTCTGGCCAGCCAACACAAAGCACAGCAAGCCGCGCTCGTAAACGATGCGCTGACGATCGAAGGGAACTAAGACATGACAACCGAAGTGCGAGTGCCCACCTTGGGTGAATCCGTGACAGAAGCCACGGTCGCCACATGGTTCAAAAAGCCGGGCGACAGCGTCGCCGTGGATGAAATGCTGTGCGAGCTGGAAACAGACAAGGTGACGGTCGAAGTGCCATCGCCCGCTGCTGGCACGTTAGCCGATATCGTTGCTGGCGAAGGTGACACCGTCGGTGTCGATGCTCTGCTGGCCAACATCTCGGAAGGTGGCGAAGCGGCCGCCAGCCCAGCCAAATCCCAAGCCCCTGCCGAGGCCGCAGCCGCGCCTTCGGGCAGCAGCGATAACAAGACCGTCGATGTGATGGTCCCAACGCTTGGCGAATCTGTCTCCGAGGCGACTGTCTCGACCTGGTTCAAAAAGGTCGGCGATACCGTCGCGCAAGACGAAATGCTCTGTGAGCTGGAAACCGACAAGGTCTCCGTCGAAGTTCCCGCGCCGAGCGCCGGTGTCCTGTCTGAAATCCTCGCCGCCGAAGGCAGCACCGTCGAAGCTGGTGGCAAGCTGGGTGTGATCGGTGGCAGTGCAGGCGCCGCCGCAAGCGTACCCGGCAGCGATGCCGCAGGTGGCGAACAATATACCACGCCAGATGCAGGCGACGGTCGCCCCGGGTCCGACGTCGAAGACGCCCCTTCGGCCAAGAAAGCCATGGCCGAAGCCGGTGTAAGCCGCGATCAGGTTCAGGGCTCGGGCCGCGATGGCCGGGTGATGAAAGAAGACGTTGCCAAAGCGGTTGCCGCGGCGTCCAGCACACCTGCTGCCCAGACATCCGCTCCGACCTCGGCCCCACGTGCACCGGTCAGCGCCGATGACGCTGCGCGCGAGGAACGGGTCAAGATGACCCGCCTGCGCCAAACCATCGCCCGCCGGCTTAAGGACGCGCAAAACACCGCCGCGATCCTGACCACCTATAACGAGGTGGACATGACCGAAACGATGGCTCTGCGCAAAGAGTACAAAGACCTCTTTGAGAAGAAGCACGGTGTCCGCCTTGGCTTCATGTCCTTCTTCACCAAGGCCTGCTGCCACGCGCTGCGCGAAGTGCCCGAAGTCAATGCCGAGATCGATGGCACCGACATCGTCTACAAGAACTTCGTCCACATGGGCGTCGCCGCAGGCACGCCGCAGGGTCTCGTGGTTCCGGTCATCCGCGACGCAGATCAGATGAGCTTTGCCGAGATCGAAAAGGCGATCGCCGAAAAAGGCCGCCGCGCCCGGGATGGCAAGCTGTCGATGGCAGAAATGCAGGGCGGCACGTTCACTGTCTCGAACGGCGGTGTCTACGGATCGCTGATGTCCTCGCCGATCCTCAACCCGCCACAGTCGGGTATCCTTGGCATGCACAAGATCCAGGATCGCCCGATGGTCATCAACGGAGAGATCAAGATCCGCCCGATGATGTATCTGGCCCTCAGCTACGACCACCGCATCGTCGACGGCAAAGGTGCCGTGACCTTCCTCGTCCGCGTGAAAGAAGCGCTCGAGGATCCGCGCCGGTTGCTGATGGATCTGTGACGCTCTTGACGGTGAAGAAAGATGATTGGCCGCGCGCGCATAGTAGTCAAAAGTGGAGCACTTGCTCTTGTGGCACTCAGCGCGTGGTCATTCACTGACAAACCGCCTTCGGTATCCACAGGTTTTCCATCTTCCATGCTAACTTGGCTAAAGGCTGAAACAGAGGACCTATCACCTCGGATCATTGACAGCCGCATAGACTGGGTCTGCGTCATTCCGGCCTACCAAACCCTGGGCGACGGTCTTTCTGATCTCGGGATCGTTGAGGACCTACCTCTCTATATCCCAGATGGAACATTCGCGATGGTATTGACCTTTGAAGACGAAACTCTGGAATACGCGATGATTGACTTTATGACGTATGACGTGATGACTTCGGAAAATCGGTGTCACTCGGCTGATCACATTTTATCAATTCGTGCGGAAGCGGGGACAAGAAGCAGAGAACTCCTGTTTCGTCTACCAACGGGATCGACCGAATGACCCCCGAACTCACCGCCCTCACCCTCGCCGCGCTGCTGCAAGTGCTGCAATTCGCGGCTTACTCCGTCACCGCCCAAATGCAGGTTGGTACCAAGAAGGCGCTCAGCCCGCGTGACACGCCGGTGCAACTCACCGGCAAAGCTGGCCGCCTGCAACGCGCGATGAACAACCATTTCGAAGGGCTGATCCTGTTCGGCATCGCCGTCATGGTCATCACCTATTCCGGCCAGAACACCGAAAGCACAGCACTGGCCTGCGTACTCTACCTCGCCGCACGGGTGCTCTACGTGCCCGCATACGTGTTTGGTTGGGTGCCTTGGCGGTCGCTGATCTGGGCAGTTGGTTTCGTTGCCACGCTCTACCTGCTACTCAGCGCACTTATGTAGCTTCATCTTGCCCATAAACTCCGGGGGAGTCGCCGGAACGGCGACGGGGGCAGCGCCCCCTGCCCCACCCAATACAAAGGACACCGCAAAATGGCACAATACGACGTCATCGTCATCGGCTCCGGCCCCGGCGGCTATGTGGCCGCGATCCGCTGCGCACAGCTGGGCCTGAAAACCGCCTGCGTCGAAGGCCGCGAGACTTTGGGCGGCACCTGTCTGAACGTCGGCTGTATCCCCTCCAAGGCGCTGCTGCATGCAAGCCATCAGCTACACGAAGCGGAACACAACTTCGCCAAGATGGGCCTTAAAGGCAAAAGCCCCTCCGTCGACTGGAAACAGATGCTTGCCTACAAAGACGACGTGATCAGCCAGAACACCAAGGGCATCGAGTTCCTGTTCAAGAAGAACAAGATCGACTGGCTCAAAGGCTGGGGCTCCATTCCCGAAGCGGGCAAAGTCAAGGTCGGGGACGACGTCCACGAGGCCAAAAACATCATCGTGGCCTCTGGGTCTGAGGCGAGCAGCCTGCCAGGGATCGAGATCGACGAGAAAGTCGTCGTGACCTCGACCGGCGCACTGGAATTGCCGAAGATCCCCAAGAAAATGATCGTGATCGGTGCCGGTGTGATTGGGTTGGAACTGGGCTCGGTCTATAGACGTCTGGGCACTGAGGTCGAGGTCATTGAATTCCTCGACGCCATCACACCAGGCATGGATGGCGAGGTTCAAAAAGCATTCCAGAAGCTGTTGCAGAAACAGGGACTGAAATTCACGCTTGGAGCGGCGGTTCAATCGGTCGACGCGAGCAAATCCAAGGCGAAAGTCACGTACAAGCTGCGCAAGGATGACAGCGAACACACGATGGACGCGGATGTGGTGCTCGTTTCGACCGGTCGCCGTCCCTATACTGATGGGCTAGGCCTTGATGCGCTGGGGATCGAGATGTCCCAGCGCGGCCAGATCAAAACCGATGCGCACTGGCAGACCAATGTCAAAGGCGTCTATGCCATTGGCGATTGCATCGACGGACCGATGTTGGCCCACAAAGCCGAAGACGAAGGCATGGCCTGCGCCGAGGTGATCGCGGGCAAGGCAGGGCATGTGAATTACGGCGTCATTCCGGGCGTGATCTACACCCACCCCGAGGTGGCAAATGTTGGCCAGACCGAGGAACAGCTCAAAGAAGCGGGCCGCAACTACAAGGTTGGCAAGTTCAGCTTCATGGGCAATGGCCGCGCGAAAGCTAACTTTGCCGCCGACGGGTTTGTGAAGATCCTCGCGGACAAGGACACCGACCGCATTCTGGGCGCGCATATCATCGGCCCGATGGCAGGCGACCTGATCCACGAGATCTGTGTGGCGATGGAATTCGGCGCGTCGGCCGAAGATCTGGCGCTGACCTGCCACGCACACCCAACGTATTCCGAAGCTGTGCGCGAAGCGGCATTGGCCTGTGGTGACGGCCCGATCCACATGTGATCAGACACAACAGCGCAGGAAGCCTTTTCAAAAGGCTTCCTGCAAGCGCGTTTAAACGCACATTGCGACGCGGTTTCAAAACCGCGTTTCAAAGGCTTATCACTGAGCCTTTCCAATCTCTGAAAGAAGCGGCGCCGCCCCATTGGGCTGACGGTCTTCCGAAATATCGGGGATCGCTCCCCGGACCTGTGCCCGTCTCCGGGCTTTCGTGAAACCGGTTTCTCAAGGTCGGCGCGTCACCGCCAGTTCGGAAAACCATCATATCAATCGCGGTGTGGGAGTGACCCTCTCCGCTCGTTGCGCAACGTGGGCAAACCCTGCCGATCACGCGTTAAGGATTGGGAAACGAAGCGTTCGAAGCGTTCACCACATCCGCGGAATGGCATTCACCTCGTAATTTGCGTCATACTCCTCTCCACCGATTGCACCATCAGTCATGTCGGCCAGAATTTCACCCACCGTTGGCAGACCTTCGGGCACCGGTGCGCCTTCCCAAAGGCCCGACCGCATCAGCGCCTTAGCGCATTGAGTAAAGACCTCAGTCACTTCGGTAACGATCACCGTCGCTGGCTGTTTGGTCTTTTTTTGGAATGTCGCGCGGAGGTCAGCGTCATCGGTGATCCACGCTTTTCCATTCACCCGCACAGTTGTTTTGGTGCCCGGAATCATGAAAAGGAACGCGATGCGCGGATCGTCGATCAGGTCGCGCAGTGCGTCCAGCCGGTTGTTGCCTTGCCAATCAGGCAGCAGGATCGTTTTAGGATCGGCCACACGGACCACCGGGTCAATATCGCCGCGCGGTGTGCCGTGAGTGCCATTCGGACCAGCGGTCGAGATCACGCAGAACCGGGCAGCCTCGACCCAACGACGATAGCTGGGTGTCAGGTGATCGGCCACTTTGCTCAGCGATGCTGGCACAGGCGCGGCATAGAGCGCTTCCAAGGCGTCGATCGTGTCAATGCGGCGCATGAAATCCCGCCTCCTCGTTCAGTTTGTTGGACGCGGTTTCGATCCGGGTTTCCAACAGTTTGAGAAACTCATTTCGCGAAAGACCCGGCGCGATCGGTTCAAGAAATTCGACCACCGCCGTGCCCTGTTTGCGGTAAATGCCGCGCTTGGGCCAGAAGAGGCCAACATTCGCAGCCACAGGGACAACGGGTTGGCCCAATTGTTCATAAAGCACTGCCGTGCCGATCTTGTAGGGTGCCTTGACCCCCGGCGCGATGCGCGTGCCTTGCGGGTAAATGATCAACTGACCGGGTGTGGCGGTGCCATTGTGTACAGCATCGACCATCTGCTTGATCGCGGCACCGCGCTTGCCCCGATCCACGGGGATACACCCGATGCGCAAACCGTATTGGCCCACGATGGGCGCGTACATCAAGATGCGCTTCATAATGAACTTGCCAGCAGGCAAGGCAGAAAAGACCATGAACACATCCAAAAAGCTTTGATGCTTGGACGCGACGATGCATTCATAGTCAGGTGGTGTGCCCCGAATTTCAGTCTTGAGACCGATCATCCAAGGCGCGGCCCAGCGCACATAACGGCACACGTTCATACACCCGGCGCGCGCACCTTTGCGCGACACGAGCGCCCATGGAAACAGGCCAAGTCCGACCACCGCGATGGCGACATAAACGGAAATGACAAAGATCAGGGATCGCACCCATTGGATTGCGTATGCCATCAGGCCAAATCCTCTAACACGCGGCCCGCTGCGTAACGCGTGGCCAGAAACGCGACCAGACCCGACAACGGTGGGATCATCACCACCCACAGCCAACCGATACCCTGAATGCTCAGGTCTGTCAGGAAACCGCCGTTTTCGCGCCCCGAGGGCACCAGAACCAAGGCGACAATGCCAATCAACGTGCCCATTGCTGCACCGGTCAGGGCGCGTAGCGCAAAGCGGCGGACAAAGGCGCTGGCGATATAGGTGTCTTTGGCACCGACCAGTCGCAGCACCGCGATCACCTGTGCATTCGCAGCAAGGGCGGCATTGGCCGCAAGCGTGACCATCGCCGCAGAGGCCGCCGCGATCAATAGGATCGACGCCCAACCCAACAGCCGCAACCGCCCTGCCGCGTCGATCAACGGACGGCGCCAACGGGCGTGATCATCCAGAACCGCAGCGGGTGCTTCGGCGGCAAGTCGCAGCCTCAGACCAGCGGAATCGTAGCCCTCGTCGGTTTCGGTGATGTCGATCAGTTGCGGCAGGGGCAGATCTTCGATTGGCAAGTCAGCCCCGAACCACGGGGTGAGAAGTTCGCGCTGTTCCTCAAGCGTCAACGCGCGTGCGTCCACAACGCCCGGTGTGGTACGCAAGACGCGCAGCGCCGCTTCGGTCTGGGTCGCGACCTCGCCCGCAGGGGCCGAGATGCGCAGCGTCGAGGATTGAGCCAATTCGTTCCCCCAGCGATCCGCAACACGACCGGCCGCCAGTGACAGCGCTAAGGCAAAAACGGCCAGGAATGCCATTGCAAACGAACTGAAAAGCGTCAGCCGTGCGGTAAAGCCCGTCGGAGGAACAACACGATCCGCACGTTCATCGAATTGCAGCATCTTGGCCGTGGCGCGCAAATCGAAGTTCACAGGTCCGCCCCCGCCATCTGCAACCGCCGGTTCGAGATCCGCAGCACACGGGTTTGCACCTGTGCCTTGGCCGCGCGGATCAGGCCCAAATCATGGGTGGCGATCAGGATCGTTTTGCCCATGCGGTTCAGCTCGACCAGCAAAGTCAGCAAGCGTTGCGACATTTCCCAGTCGATATTGCCAGTCGGTTCATCCGCCAAGATCACATCAGGTGACATGATCACCGCACGCGCCAATGCAGCCCGCTGACGTTCCCCACCCGACAGTTCAGGCGGCAAAGCGGAAGAGCGCGAGGTCAGTCCAACCCATGCCAGCAATTCCTTGAGATTGGCCTCGGCGCCATCGGGGTCTTGGCCCGACACCGTAAGCGGCAGCGCCACGTTTTCAGTGACCGGCAGGTGGTCCAGGAACTGGCAATCCTGGTGCACCACACCGACCTTGCGGCGCAGGTCGGCCACCTCATCACGCCCCAACCCGCGCACATCGCGGTCGAACAGGCGCACATGGCCAGCTGTTGCCTGAAGCGCGCCGTAGCACAGTTTGAGGAATGTCGTTTTGCCAGACCCGGACGGCCCGGTGAGAAAATGAAATGACCCCGGCGCAACAGTCAGCGTCATGTCCGTCAACAACTCTCCGCCGCCATAACTGTAGGCCACATTTTCCAACTCGATCACGGCGGTCTTGTCCCTGCCTTTAGTTCCGCGTTGTTGTGCCTGAGCATCGTGCCGGTTTCAATGCGGCTGAGGTGTCACAATGGGCTTTTACAAGCGGAAAGGCGCGCCTATGATGCATTAAAACGAAGAGTTACAAGGTTGGCCGCAAAATCAAGGCCATCCGGATGGGGGCAACGGGCAAAATGCGGCTGACATGTCCAAGTTGCGGGGCACAATACGAAGTACCCGATGATGTCATTCCCGAAGACGGTCGGGATGTTCAATGCTCCAATTGTGGGAACACGTGGTTTCAGGAACAAGACACAAGCGCCAGCCCCGAAGCGCTGGCGGCCGAAGCCGCAGCGCCTAAAGATGCGGTTTGGCATCCCGAGGTGGAAAGCGACATCGAGGACCGACCGTCTATCAACACCGAAGCCGCGCCCGGAAGCTCTGCCCCACCCGCGCCGCCCAAGCGCCGCGAACTTGATCCAAGCGTCGCCGACATTCTGCGCGAAGAGGCCGAGCTAGAGGCCCGTGTCCGCGAATCCGAGGGTGGATCGCTCGAAGAGCAACCGGATTTGGGGCTGCAGGAACCTGAAGACGAAGCCGCAAAACGCGCGCGTCAGGCACAGGAACGGATGCGCAAGCTGCGCGGCGAAGACCCGCAAGCGGCATCCGAGGTTGCGGCTGCTGCCGCGATCACGGATCGCCCGAAATCCCGGCGCGACATGCTGCCTGACGTGGAAGAAATCAATCAAACCCTGCGGGCATCGACCGAACGGCGCGAAGTGCGGTCTGTTCAGGCCGAACTTGAGGAAGAGGAAGAACCAAGCGGCGGTTTTGGACGTGGCTTTATCTATACCATCCTTATCTTTGCAATTGCCGCCGCCCTCTATGTTTATGCTCCGCAACTGGCCGAAGCTGTTCCGCAACTCAAAGCCCCGCTTGAGATATATGTGACGATGGTTGATCAGCTACGGTCTTGGCTTGACGGACAGGTTACAACCGTCATGCAAATGATTAACGGCACCCCGGCCGAGGCACCACCAACCGACGGTTCCTGAATCGCTGCCAATTTTGGCAGATCGTCCTAGATGTGATGCCAAAGCGCGCAGCATGCAGTCGTGCATTTTGGACCTATCTGTGATATGTGTCTGGCCCTAACGTCGCGCGTCAGTTCTGATCAAGATGAACGTGCCAGAGCGTATTGCGCGTCAGGCCTTTTATGATTCTCAAACGGAGGTGACGACCATGGACGGTACATTGTCCCAAAACGATCTTAGCCATGTGGTCGAAGCCGACCGCGCCCATGTGTGGCACCACCTGATTCAGCACAAGCCGTTCGAGACCAATGATCCCCGGATCATCGTCGAAGGCAAAGGCATGCGGGTTTGGGACCAGAAGGGCAAAGAGCACCTTGATGCCGTATCCGGTGGCGTCTGGACCGTGAACGTGGGTTACGGGCGCGAAAGCATCGCCAAAGCAGTGTATGACCAGCTCTTGAAGCTTAACTACTTCGCAGGATCTGCCGGGTCGATCCCCGGGGCGCTTTTTTCGGAAAAGCTGATTTCGAAGATGCCGGGTATGAGCCGGGTGTACTACACGAACTCAGGCTCCGAGGCGAACGAGAAGGCGTTCAAGATGGTCCGCCAGATCGCGCACAAGCGTTACGGCGGCACCAAGCACAAGATCCTTTACCGCGACCGCGATTACCACGGCACCACCATCGGCTGTCTGTCGGCTGGCGGCCAAGACGAACGCAACGCGCAGTACGGACCGTTCACACCCGGTTTTGTACGCGTACCGCATTGCCTTGAATATCGTGCCGGCGATCAGGGTGCCCCGACCGAGAATTACGGCGAATGGGCTGCGGACCAGATCGAACAGGTGATCCTGCGCGAAGGCCCTGACACCGTGGGCGCACTGTGCCTTGAGCCAGTCACGGCCGGTGGTGGTGTCATCACCCCTCCACAAGGCTATTGGGAACGCGTGCAGGAAATCTGCCGCAAGTACGATATTCTGCTGCATATCGACGAAGTGGTCTGCGGCGTCGGGCGCACCGGCACATGGTTTGGGTATCAGCAATACGGCGTGCAGCCTGACATGGTGACGATGGCCAAGGGCGTGGCCTCGGGCTATGCTGCCATTGCGTGTCTTGTGACCACCGAAGACGTATTCTCGATGTTCAAGGACGATGCCGACGATCCAATGAACTACTTCCGCGACATCTCGACCTTTGGGGGCTGCACGGCCGGTCCGGCAGCGGCACTTGAAAACATGCGCATCATCGAAGACGAAGACCTGCTGGGGAACACCACGGCGATGGGTGACTACATGCTCGACCAGCTTCATGCGCTGGCTGACAAGCACGCCGTCATCGGCGACGTGCGCGGCAAAGGCCTGTTCCTTGGCGCAGAACTTGTCGAAGATCGCGAAACCCGTGCGCCGATGGCGGAAAAGCGGGTGCAAAAGGTCGTCGGTGACTGCATGCAGCAGGGCATCATCATTGGCGCGACCAACCGGTCACTTCCGGGCTTGAACAACACACTGTGTTTCAGCCCTGCGCTGATCGCCACCAAAGACGATATCGACCAGATCATCACATCGGTTGACGAAGCTTTGGGTCGCGAATTTGCGTGACTGATCCCTTGATCACGGGCCAGCGCCTGAACGCGCTGGGCCAGCCTATTGGCGTACCTCTCACCGACACATCTCTGCGTAGCACGCCTCCGCGCGCAGAGATGTGCGGGCAGTATTGCACGGTGGTTCCGCTGTCGATGGATCATGCCGATGATCTGTATGCAGCCTTTCGGCAAGATCCAGACGACCGGATTTGGACCTACCTTCCCAACGGCCCCTACCACGACCTTGATGAATTTCGCGCATGGGTCGAAGATGCCGTGACTTGGGAGGACCCGCTGATGCATGCGATTTTGGTTGAGGGTCATGCCGTGGGTCACGCCAGCTACCTGCGGATCGCCCCAGCCAGCGCAAGTATCGAGGTAGGATACATCAACCTGTCCCCTGCTCTGCAACGCACCCGTGCGGCGACTGAATTCCAGTTTCTGATGATGCAGCGCGCGTTCGATGGTCTGAGCTATCGACGCTATGAATGGAAATGCGATGCGCTGAACGCAGCGTCACGGCGCGCGGCGGAACGGCTGGGCTTTACCTATGAAGGTACGTTCCGACAGGCCACGCATTACAAGCAGCGCAACCGCGATACGGCGTGGTTTTCGATCCTCGATAGTGAATGGCCTGCACTGAAGGACCGGTTCACGCGCTGGTTGGACACGGATAATTTTGACGCAGGTGATGTCCAAAAGCGCAGCTTGACCGACATCTGACGCGCAAGCGCACGTTTGATTGGCATGTCTTTTCTGTCCTGCAGCTTACAAGAACTGGACGCATGCGATGGGCATCTGTTTCTGAGCGCGCTAGTGTTAAGGTGCCAGTTCAAAGAGGTACATGCATGACCATCCTGACCCAAACCTGCACACCGTTCGAGGGGCAGAAACCCGGCACGTCCGGCCTGCGCAAGAAAACCCGCGTGTATATGCAGCCGGGTTACGTCGAATGTTTCGTGCAATCCACCTTCAACGCGATTGGTGGGCTGGAGGGCAAGTCGCTCGTGATCGGCGGTGATGGTCGGTACTTCAACGCCGAAGCAATCCAGACGATCCTGCGCATGGCAGCGGCGAACGGGGCGAGCAGTGCGATTGTCGGTCAAGGTGGCCTGCTGTCGACGCCAGCAGCGTCGAACCTGATCCGTCAGCGCGGCGCGGATGGCGGACTGATCCTTTCGGCCAGCCACAACCCCGGCGGCATCGACGAGGATTTTGGGATCAAATACAACATATCGAACGGTGGCCCAGCCCCCGAAGCGATCACTGACGCGATCTTTGAACAGACCAAGACCATCACAAGTTACAAAACGATGGACACGACCGATATCGACCTTGGGCAGATCGGTGAGGTCACACTGGGCGACATGAAGGTTGAGGTGGTGGGCCCGGTGGCGGATTATGGGGCTCTGTTGGAAGAGCTGTTCAATTTCGACGCCCTGCGCGCGTTGTTCGCCAGCGGATTCACGATGAAATTCGACGCGATGCATGCGGTCACTGGCCCTTATGCCAAGACGATCCTCGAAGACACGCTTGGCGCCCCTGCTGGCACAGTTCTGAACGGTGTGCCGTCGGTGGATTTCGGCTCAGGCCACCCCGACCCGAACCCGATCTGGGCTAAGCCTTTGGTCGATTTGGTCATGTCCGACGATGGACCAGATTTCGCCGCCGCGTCAGATGGGGATGGCGACCGTAACATGATCTTGGGCAAGGGCATTTATGTGACGCCGTCTGACAGTCTTGCAGTGCTCGCCGCGAACGCGCATCTTGCCCCCGGTTATGAACGGGGCATCGCGGGAGTGGCGCGATCCATGCCGACCAGCGCCGCCTGTGACCGCGTTGCCGAAGCCTTGGCCGTGGAGTGTTTCGAGACACCAACGGGCTGGAAGTTCTTTGGCAACCTTCTGGATGCCGGGCGCGTGACGCTGTGTGGTGAAGAAAGCGCTGGCACCGGCAGCGACCATGTTCGCGAAAAGGACGGGCTTTGGGCGGTGCTGCTCTGGCTCAACATTCTGGCTGTGCGCAAGATGTCGGTGAAGGAGATCCTGCAAGATCACTGGGACACATATGGGCGCAACTACTATTCACGCCACGATTACGAGGCAGTGGACAGCGCGGCAGCGAATGATCTGATGGCGGATTTGACGTCCAAGCTGGACGATCTGGCGGGACAGACCTTTGTTACGTGTACCGTCGCTTCGGCGGATTCGTTTTCCTACCACGATCCGGTTGATGGGTCAGTGAGCCACAATCAGGGACTGCAGATTCACTTTGAAGGCGGCGGGCGTGCCGTTTTGCGCTTGTCCGGAACAGGCACTGAAGGCGCAACGCTGCGGGTTTACCTGGAACGGTACGAAGCCCCCGGCGGCGATCTCAATATCGAGACACAGACCGCTTTGCGCGAGATCGCAGAGGCGACTGACCAGATCAGCGGCTTGACTGAACGTACAGGTCGCACAGCACCGGATGTCATGACCTAAACGCGGGTCATCCTCGACAGGCCCCGTGCGCTGGGGTACCGGAAACAGATGAAGGCTTTTGTCGTCGATACACTTGTCACCGTGACATTCTTTACGTTTGTTGCCGGGCTGACCGAGTTTTTCATCGCTGGTATGGAAATGCGTCAGGTGGTCATTGCACGGCTTGTGATGGTCCCCGTGATGATACTGACAGGACGCCCATACGGGTTATGGCGCGATTGGGTGTTACTCAAAACACGCGCGAAGCGAAAGGTGACAACGATCCTGGCAGACGTATTCGCATTCCTGACATTTCAGGTACCGGTCTATGTTGCCACGCTTTTGGTTGCCGGGGCGAGTTTGGCAGAGATCAAGACCGCAGTTGGGGCCGCGATATTGTTCATGATTCTGCTCAGCCGCCCCTTTGGTCTGTTCCTCGAATGGGTGCGCCACAAGGTCGGCACGAATGTGCAGATGCGACCCGTGGTCAATATCAGCCCGACAATTCCATCAGACGGCAGTTGACGCCTCGGTCACACGCAATCGCGATGCCCGGCGCGTCAGAACCTGACGGCGAACGAATGCGGCGATAAACAGGACTGTGAGGATCAGGATGATCGTCGGTGCTGGCGCGCTGTCGAGGAAAAAGCTGAGATATGTACCCAGCAGCATCGCCGCCATATTGACCACAACTGAAACCCAAAGCATCGCCTTGAACTGCCGCACCAGAAGAAACGCAATTGCACCCGGTGCGATCAGCAGACCAATAGCAAGGATCAAACCCGCAGCTGACAGCGTTGCGACGATGGTCAGGGACAGGGCCGTGAGCATCCCGTAATGCAGTGCATTGACCCATAACCCCGAGGCCTGCGTCTGCGCCGGATCAAAGCTGTGCAGCAACCAGTCCTTCCACTTGAGCACAAGCACCCCAGCGACCAGCGCTGAAATGATGCCTGCTGTCCAAAGCTCGTGCGGCTCCACACCCAGCATGTTGCCAAAGAGGATGTGATCCAGATGCGCATTGGTTTCGATCGACACGTAAAGCACGATACCAAGGCCAAACATGCCCGAGAACACCACACCCATCACCGTGTCTTCTTTGACCCGGCTGTTGGAGGACAAATATCCGGTGGCGAGGGAGCAGGTCATTCCGGCGGCAAACGCGCCGATGATCAGGGGAATGCCAAAGATGTAGGCCAGCACGATCCCGGGCAACACCGCATGGCTCACCGCATCGCCCATCAGCGCCCAGCCTTTGAGGACCAGGAAACAGGAGAGCAGCGCAGTTGGCACCGCGACCATCATGGAAATGAGAAATGCGTTTTGCATAAATGCAAAGCGGAACGGCAAAAGCAGGGTCTCAATGTCCATCATGCACCGCCTTTTGCAGGATCAGCCGAGACAAGGCTGTCACTTGGTCCGTCCCTGAGTGCCGCATCCGCTTTGCGCCGTGCCGCCAGGATGCCGTGGCGCGGAGCAAAGACAAAGGCCAGCAAGAAGATCAGCGTTTGCAGACACACAATGATGCCGCCCGTCGCACCGTCGAGATAATAGCTGGCATATGCGCCGACAAAGCTGGTTACAGCCCCGATAACAACAGACAGAATAATCAGCCGCGGGAAGCGATCACACAGCAGATAGGCTGTGGCCCCCGGTGTCACGACCATGGCAATCACCAAAAACGCACCCACCGTTTGCATCGCTGCGACGACCGACGCCGACAGCAGCACAAAGAAAACTGCCTTGAGCAATTGTGGGCGCAAACCGATGGTCCGGGCATGGTTTTCATCAAAGAACGTGACCATCAGGTCTTTCCATTTGGCCAGCAGCACCGCCAGCGACACAAAGCCGATGATCGCAAGTTGCAGCGTGTCTTCGGGCGTGATGGCTAGAATGTTGCCCATTGTGATTGTCTGAACAGACACGGACATTGGGTTGATCGACACCATGAACAGGCCAAGTCCGAAAAACGACGTAAAGATCAGGCCGATGATCACGTCAGGTTTCAGCCCCGATCGTTCTGACAGGAACAGCATCGACGCGGCCGCCAGCCCGCCGGCGATGAATGCACCCAGGGCGAAAGGCAACCCGAGGATATACGCGCCAGCGACACCCGGTACGACCGAATGAGACAGCGCATCGCCGATCAGAGACCAGCCCTTGAGCATGAGATACGCCGACAGAAACGCACAAACCGCCCCGACCAGCGCGGACACCCACATGGCGTTGACCATGTAATTATAGCCGAAAGGTTCGATTAGGTAAGCGATCATGGGTTGGAGTCCGTGCGCTGGGCCTTGTCGCCATAGGTCACGAACGGGCGTTCATCATCGGTAAAGATTGTCACTTCGCGCGCGTCTTCATCGTCGTGCAAAGTGTCACCGCCCAACGTGAAGTGCCGCAGAACACCGCCAAAGGCGCGTTCAAGGTTTTCGCGGGTGAAGGTGGTTTCTGTTGGTCCATGACTAAGCACCGTGCCTTTCACCAGCACGGTCCGGTCGCAGAATTCCGGCACCGATCCAAGGTTGTGGGTCGAAACCAACATCACCCGTCCTTCGTCGCGCAGTTCGCGCAGCAGGGCGACGATCTGATCCTCTGTCTGCACATCAACACCGGTGAAGGGTTCATCCAGCAGGATAACCTGACCGTCCTGCGCCAGCGCCCGTGCCAAGAATACGCGCTTGCGTTGGCCACCGGACAGTTCGCCAATCTGACGGTGACGAAAGTCGCTCATATTCACGCGGGCCAGCGCCTGATCGACTGCCGCGTGGTCGGCGGCTTTGGGGCGACGCAGGAAGCCCATTTTGCCGTAGCGGCCCATCATGACCACATCTTCTACCAGCACCGGAAACGCCCAGTCCACTTCCTCGGATTGCGGCACATAGGCCACGAGATTGCGGGCCAGCGCATCTTTCACGGTCATGCCAAGGATGCGAATCTCGCCTTTTGCGGCAGGGACAAAGCCCATGATCGCTTTAAAAAGCGTAGATTTTCCAGCGCCATTGATCCCAACCAGCGCCGTCACCGTGCCGCGTGGGATTTCGAAACTAGCGTTCCAAAGTGCTGTGTGCCCGTTGCGATAGGTGACTGTCACATCCTGTGCGGACAGCCCGTCGTGCCCTGCAGTCATGCGGGTATCCGGGGGGATCTGGGTGCGCTCATCGAGCATAGTGCGTCCTCAAGCTTGGGCCTTGGCCCGAAAATGCGTGCGCCCGCAGCACGGCGCCACAGGCAAACACGAGTTTGTTGGTCCTGCCTAGTTCATGGCCGAGGTCAGTCCGTTGGTGACGGTTCGCGTCGTGACAGTCAGCAGGTCGAGATAGGTTGGAACGGGTCCGTCCGCCTCGCTTAACGAATCCACATAGAGCACGCCGCCGTAGTTGACACCTGTCTCGCGGGCGACTTGTTCGGCCGGTGCGGTGCTGACAGTGCTTTCGCAAAAGACGACAGGGATGTTGTTGTCCCGGACACCATCAATGACCCCGCGCACCTGTTGCGGTGTACCCACCTGATCCGCGTTCATCGGCCAGAGATACAGTTCCTGCAGACCCATATCACGTGCCAGATAGCTGAACGCACCTTCGCAAGTGACAAGCCAGCGTTGGTCTTCGGGGATCGTGGCGATTGCGTCACGCAGCGGCTCAAGCGTGGCGCGCAGATCGTCTTTGTAGCGTGCGGCGTTCTCGGCATAGACCGCAGCATTTTCCGGGTCGTGTTCGGCAAATGCGGTGGCAATATTATCTATATATATCAATGCGTTATTCAGACCCATCCATGCATGCGGATTGGGTTTACCCTCATAACTGCCGGACGAGATGGAGATCGGATCGATGCCATCACTTAGTGTCGCGGATGGGATATCGCCCAGATTTGAGACAAACTGCTCGAACCAAAGCTCGAGGTTGAGACCGTTCCACAGGATCAGGTCTGCATCATAGGCTCGCACGATATCCTGTGGCGTCGGTTCATAGCCGTGGATCTCGGCACCCGGCTTGGTAATTGATACCACTTCAGCCGCATCCCCGGCAACATTCTGCGCCATGTCTGCCAAAACGGTGAAGGTCGTTACAACCTTCATTTTGTCATCTGCGGCCGCCTGCCCTGCCAGGACCGTCATGAGCCCCGCAGAAAACACCGCCATCAGTTTTGTTCTCATTTTTGAACCTCCATGTTGAGTATGACTGCATCCACATGAAAATGCAAATCACTCGCAATCAGGTAGAAACGGTATTCCGAGCCGCAAGAGGGACACGGAAAAAATCCCAGAACGGCCGAAGCCGAAATCTGGAAATACATTATGTTTTCCGGCGATATTTCTGGAGATCAGTGGTGAGCCGTGCAGGGTTCGAACCTGCGACCCACTGATTAAAAGTCAGTTGCTCTACCAACTGAGCTAACGGCCCACTGGCGCGCTGTCTAGAAAGACGCACCGGAGTGGTCAACCCCCAAAACGGCAGAATTCAAACCAATCTCGAATAATGCCGCAGAGGCAGATGTGCGGCGGACTGGAAAGATACATCACACAAGCGTATATGCCCGCGCATGATGACCAACGCTTCACGCGATATCGCCTTTATGAAGATGCACGGGCTCGGCAATGATTTTGTCGTGCTGGATGCGCGTGTGCAGCCTGTAGCGATGACGGCGACGCTCGCACAGGCGATTGGGGATCGGCACCGGGGTGTGGGATTTGACCAGCTTGCGTTGATCGGGTCGGGCCATGCGGGTGCTGATGCGCAGTTGACGTTTTATAATTCCGATGGATCGACCGCCGGGGCCTGCGGCAACGCGACACGCTGTATCGCACGGTATCTGATGGACGAAGTGGGTGGGTCGGAAGTGGTGCTGACTACAGAACGCGGGCGATTGCTGGCACGCGACGCTGGGGATGGGCTGACGTCGGTCAATATGGGGCTTCCGCAGCTTCGTTGGGACGAGGTGCCGCTTGCGCATGAGATGGACACGTTGGAGTTGCCCATCGACGGCGCGCCGACAGCGACCGGCATGGGCAATCCGCATTGTACTTTTTTCGTGGCGGACGCCGAATCGGTAGACCTTGAGGCCCGTGGAGCCGAGGTTGAGCACCACTCACTATACCCCCAGCGCACCAATGTGCAGTTCGCCAGCCTGATCGGCGAAAACCATCTGCGGATGCGCGTTTGGGAGCGCGGTGTGGGTGTGACGCTGGCCTCTGGGTCGTCGTCTTGTGCGACTGCAGTCGCTGCCGCGCGTCGCGGTCTGACCGGGCGCAAGGTCAGCATCGACCTTGATGGTGGTCGGATCGAGATTGACTGGCGTGATGACGGAGTTTGGATGACCGGTCCAACCACACATGTATTCAGCGGAGCATTCACCGCCAATTGGCTGGAGCAGATCGGATGAGTGCGCCGAAGTTCACCACTCAGGGCTGTCGCCTGAACGCTTACGAGACCGAGGCGATGAAAGACCTCGCTGCACAGGCCGGGCTGTCAAACGCCGTTGTCGTGAACACCTGCGCCGTGACAGCCGAAGCTGTGCGCAAAGCCCGGCAAGAGATTCGCAAGCTGCGCCGGGACAACCCGGATGCCAAACTCATTGTGACAGGCTGTGCCGCGCAGACAGAGCCTGAGACTTTTGCCAAGATGGCCGAAGTCGATGCGGTGATCGGCAATACCGAAAAGATGACGCCTGATACGTGGCAGGGGCTGACGGCGGACTTCATTGGAGAGACCGAGGCGGTGCAGGTCAACGACATCATGTCGGTGACAGAAACCGCACAGCATCTGATCGACGGGTTTGGCACGCGGTCTCGCGCTTATGTGCAGGTTCAGAATGGCTGCGATCATCGCTGCACGTTTTGCATCATCCCCTATGGTCGCGGCAATTCGCGGTCCGTGCCTGCGGGTGTGATCGTGGATCAGATAAAGCGGTTGGTGGACAAAGGATTTAACGAGGTGGTGCTGACCGGGGTGGACCTGACCTCTTGGGGGGTTGACCTGCCCGCGCACCCCAAGCTGGGTGATCTGGTGATGCGCATCCTGAAGCTGGTGCCGGATCTGCCGCGCCTGCGGATCAGTTCCATCGACAGCATCGAGGTGGACGAAAACCTGATGCAGGCGATTGCGACCGAACCGCGCCTTATGCCACATCTGCACCTGAGCCTCCAACACGGGGACGATTTGATCCTGAAGCGCATGAAGCGTCGTCATTTGCGCGACGATGCGATCCGCTTTGCCGAAGAAGCACGCGCGCTGCGACCGGACATGACCTTTGGCGCAGATATCATCGCGGGCTTCCCGACCGAGACCGAGGCGCATTTCGAAAACTCGCTGAAGCTGGTCGAAGAGTGCGCCCTGACCTGGCTGCACGTGTTCCCGTATTCCCCCCGTGAAGGCACCCCGGCTGCGCGGATGCCAGCGGTTGATGGGCGCGCGATCAAGGATCGTTCCGCACGCCTGCGAGCCGCTGGAGTGGCAGCTGTTGCGCGGCATTTGGCCGAACAGCAGGGCCGCACCCATCGGGTGTTGATGGAAGCGCCAGATATGGGGCGGACCGAGCAGTTCACTGAAGTACGGTTTAATGCCGTCCAACCGGTTGGCCAAATTGTGCAAGCGACGATCACAGGCAGCGACGGGCATCAACTGGTTGCGTGATCCGGCCATTTGCATTCCCGTAAGGGGAAACAAACGATTCGTCCGCGCATCGGACGCGCGATTCTAGCGCAACGCCACGTCTCTCCTGCCGGAAAAATGAACGGCTGCCAATTGCACCGGTTCGACAATTCCGCCAAAACCGCAAAATGACTGATCAATCCCGCGCGCTCTGCGTCCATCTTCTGACTGCCACCGGGGCCGTCTTTGCCATGCTGGCGCTGTTGGCGGCCGCGCAGGAAAAGTGGTCAATCATGTTTCTGTGGCTGGTGGTTGCCTTTGCCGTGGACGGCGTGGATGGCCCGCTGGCGCGGAAATACGATGTGAAAACCAATTCGCCAAGGTTTGACGGGGTGCTGCTTGACCTGATCATCGACTACCTGACTTACGTTTTCATCCCGGCCTTTGCGCTGTTTCAATCCGGTCTATTGCCGGGTTGGACCGGCTGGTTCGCAATTATCGTGATCACCTTTGCGTCGGCCATGTATTTCGCGGACAGCCGGATGAAGACGACCGACAATTCGTTTCAGGGCTTTCCCGGCTGCTGGAACATGTTGATCCTCGTTCTTTTCGCGATTGAACCAAATTTTTGGGTGTCGCTGGCTTTGGTCGCCATCCTTGCTGTTGCGATGTTCTTGCCACTGAAATTCATTCACCCGGTCCGCACAGAGCGCTGGCGCAGCGTGTCGTTGCCAATCGCGCTGGCCTGGACGTTTTTCGCAGGATGGGCCGCATGGGTTGATTTCCACCCGGAAAGCTGGGCGCATTGGGGACTGGTGGCCACGTCGATCTACCTGATCCTTGTAGGTATCATTCAACAGATTGTACCAACACGCAGCCAGTGATTGCCTTCGACGGCAAACCAGACCATGGCTGAGCCATGTTCGTTCCAAAAGATCAAAACCCGTTACTTGCGGCGCTTCTGACGCTGCTGGCCTCGGGCTTTGTCGCGGGAACCACGTTGCTCGCCAAGATGCTTGGGACAGATGTTCTGGGGCCTGCCTTGAACCCGCTGCAGATCAGCCAAGGACGGTTTGTCTTTGCGTTTCTGGCCTTCGCTGTGGCCGCGTTGGTGATGCGGATGCAATTCACCGAAATTGCTTGGAAAACACACACGTTGCGAGTGGGATTCGGATGGGGCGGAGTGACGCTCATGTTTGCCGCCGCTACATTTATCCCGCTGTCGGATGCCACGGCGATCAGCTTTCTGAACCCGGTCATTGGTATGTTGCTGGCCATTCCGCTGTTGGGTGAACGGGTTGGGCCGGTACGGTTGTCGGCAGCGGCGATTGCATTGCTCGGAGCGATGATCCTGCTGCGCCCCACGCCGGATGCGTTCCAGCCAGCAGCGCTGTTGGCGCTTGGGGCAGCAGTGTCACTTGGGTTCGAAGTGATCGTGATCAAGCGCTTGTCCGGGCGCGAGGGGCCATTGCAGATCTTGTTGCTCAACAACGTGATCGGTGTCGGAATCGCATCAGCCGCCGCCATCTGGGTGTGGATTGCACCGACGCCAGAACAATGGATGGCGCTTGCAGGGATCGGTCTTTTGATGGCCTCAGCGCAGACGTGCTTTATCAACGCGATTGCTCGCGCTGATGCGAGCTTTGTCGGGCCGTTCTTTTACGCCACACTGGTATTTGCAGCGCTTTACGACTTTGTCGTTTTCGGCGTGCGGCCTGATGTGGTGTCGGTGATCGGAACGTTAATTATCTTATGTGGTGCAGGCCTTTTGATGTGGCGCGAAGGCCGGATCAGGCCTTCAGCCGGTAGCCCCGTCGGAAAAATGACCACGCCAAAAGATTGATCGCCAAGGTGCTGGCCAGTGCGATGGCTGCGCCCAGCATTGGGCTGCTGTCGGACACACCGATCATGCCCCAGCGCACCCCGTCAATCAGATAGAAGACTGGGTTGGCATGGGTGATATCATTCAGCAGCGGCGGCAACGCATCGACCGAGTAAAACGTGCCGGACAAAAACGCGAGCGGTGTAACAACGAAGTTCGTGATCGCAGCCATCTGATCGAATTTCTCGGCGTAGATGCCAGCGACCATGCCTGTCCCTGACAAAAGCGCGGCCCCGATAATGACGAAATAAAGCGCAGTCATCGGGTGCTGCGGCACTATGCCGAGAAACACCCAGAGCGCTACAGCAATAGCAACCGCCACCATTAGTCCGCGTGCGACCCCACCAGCGAGATAGCCAAGGACCAACTCACCGGCAGAGAGCGGCGGCATCAGGGTATCGACGATATTGCCCTGTACTTTGGACACAACGATCGAAGACGATGTGTTCGCAAAGGCGTTCTGGATCACTGTCATCATCAGAATGCCAGGCGCAATGAATGTGGTGAAGCTGACCCCCATCACGTCCCCTCGGCGGGGACCGATTGCGATAGTAAAGATCAGCATGAACAGCCCTGCCGTGACCAATGGGGCCAGCAGAGTTTGCGTCCACACGTTGAGAAAGCGCAGGATCTCGCGCTTGCCCAAAGTAAAGAGCCCCAGCCAGTTCACCCGTCCGAAACGGCGTTCGTTCGCGATCATCCCTCCAGTCTGCTTCATTGCCGCCCTCTTGCATGTCAGTGCGGGTTGTAACTCGCCCGCGCATGATTAGAATAAGGAACGACTTAGAGATTTCGGGCGGCCAACGCAAACGGCCGCTCTTTTTGATGGAGGGCACGATGTCCTGGACCGATGAGCGCGTTGAGACGCTGAAGAAAATGTGGGGCGAAGGCCAGTCTGCCAGCCAGATCGCCAAGGAACTGGGCGGGGTCACCCGCAATGCCGTCATTGGCAAGGTGCATCGCCTCGGGCTGTCCAACCGTGCCGGTGCTGCGGGTCCAGCCAAGGCAGAGGCGAAACCTGCACCCAAGGCCGAAGCCGCGCCCAAGCCCAAGGCCGCGCCGAAACCTGCACCTGCGCCAAAGCCTGCGGAGCCAGAGGTGCTGATGGAAACCAAATCCGCCACGCCGCCCGCAAGCCCACGTCGGCAGATTATTCCGGCCGGTCAGCCTTTGCCGCCGCAGCCGTCCGCGAACGAGATCAGTCCCGAGGCATTGGCCAAGGTGAACGCGGTCGAAAAGAAGGCCAAGAAGCTAACGCTGATGGAATTGACCGAAAAGACCTGCAAATGGCCGGTGGGTGACCCGGCAACGCCGAACTTCTGGTTCTGCGGTCTGCCCGTGCAACAGGGCAAACCATATTGCGAAGCACATGTCGGGGTGGCGTTCCAACCGATGAGTTCGCGCCGCGACCGTCGTCGCTGAGGCACATTTACGACTCTAAAATCAGGGGCGGATCCACCGCCCCTTTTTATTGGCCAATGGAATGTCTTCTACCAATAATCTGGATGATCCAGTGCTGGCGCACATAGCGCAGGCTTTGGCAGAGGGGTCAGTGCGGTATCTGACAGGGATTGCGCGATCCAGCCCTCTGGCATGCTGAGGGGCTGAGGCGCGGGCACCATCTGCGTTGTGACAGGCGTAAAGCCGACACGCCCATAAAAATTCGGATCTCCGTAGGTGACTGCGACAGCCACACCTTGGGCTTTCAAATCCTTTAGCGCATGGGTCAAGAGCTTTTGCCCGACACCTTGGCCTTGGTGCGCCGTCGCTACTGCCATGGGCGACAAAAGAAACACCTGCCGAGGATCATCCGCAAAGCGCATTTGCGTAAAAACAGCGCAGGCGCAGAGCGCATCGTCCTGATGCGCCGTATAAATATGAAGATCATCTTTGGGTGTTATGTTCAACAAATCACGCACGAGATGGTGGATCACAGCGCCCTCTTCCGCACCTTCCGAGTCTGTGAACGTATCTTTGAAAAGCTGGGCAATCGTGTCGTCTTGGTTCTTTGAAGAGTTCGAAATCTGCACGTATTCTTCCTGTCGCTGGACCGATCAACTGTCGTAATCGAGATCATGTTTCCAACGGCGCCGCCTGTGCACAAGTCACAAAGCCGCGCGCCGAAAATTTTGTGGGTTGGATGAACAGCATAATGGTCCAAGGCTTTGCCATCACGGAACCGAATATTGAATCCATCAGTCACACCCTGCGATTTGGCGTCGAAATTGCGATCTTGTCCTTGGTTGAACCCCGCAACGCCCTCGAGTGTCAGGTTGAACTGTTGAAGGTCCGATAGGATCGCTTGACCTGCATCATCGGGCATATCCGCGCGAAACTCGTAGAATACGCGGTGAAGGATCATGACACCCACTTGTGGCAAACCAGCCCTTGCGGGAGGCATGACGATCTGGGCTTTCGTCGTGGGATACAAGAGATTATACGCGGCACATGTCACAGAACCCCCCTTCCTTGCGTCCTGATCTGGCCCCATCAGCCAAGATCACAGATGCGTCCCGTGCAGGCCAGCCGACAATCGGCATGGTATCACTTGGCTGCCCCAAGGCGCTGGTCGATAGCGAACGCATCCTCACGCGGTTGCGCGCCGAAGGGTATGGGATCAGCCCGAACTATTCCGGGGCCGACGCCGTGATCGTGAATACCTGCGGTTTTCTGGACAGCGCCAAGGCCGAAAGCCTTGATGCCATCGGTGAAGCACTGGCCGAAAACGGTCGGGTAATCGTGACGGGCTGTCTTGGGGCCGAGCCAGAGTACATCACTGGCGCACATCCCAAGGTTCTCGCGGTCACCGGCCCACATCAGTACGAACAGGTTCTGGACGCAGTGCATGCAGCTGTACCGCCTGATCCTGATCCGTTTATCGACCTGTTGCCAGCAACCGGGGTCAGCCTAACACCTCGCCATTATAGCTATCTCAAGATTTCCGAGGGCTGCAATCACAAGTGCAAGTTCTGCATCATCCCCGACATGCGCGGGCTACTGACTTCGCGCCCGGCCAAAGCTGTTCTGCGCGAAGCGGAAAAGCTGGTCGAAAGCGGCGTGCGCGAATTGCTGGTGATCAGTCAGGACACCTCGGCGTATGGCACCGATTGGAAGGACAGGAACGAGAAATTCCCGATCCTGTCACTGGCTCGAGATCTTGGATCTTTGGGGGCATGGGTACGGATGCATTACGTTTATCCCTACCCACACGTGCGGGAATTGGTGCCATTGATGGCCGAAGGCTTGGTTCTGCCCTACCTCGACATTCCGTTCCAGCACGCCCATCCCGAGACGTTGAAGCGTATGGCACGCCCGGCCGCTGCAGCCCGGACGCTGGACGAGATCGCGGCATGGCGTGACGTGTGTCCTGATATTACGCTGCGCTCAACCTTCATTGTTGGTTATCCCGGCGAGACCGAGGATGAATTCCAGACGCTGCTCGACTGGATGGACGAGGCGCAATTGGACCGCGTTGGGTGTTTTCAGTACGAAAACGTTGATGGCGCGCGATCCAACGCGTTGCCGGATCATGTGCCGGACGAAATAAAGCAAGACCGTTGGGATCGGTTCATGGAAAAAGCGCAAGCGATTTCCGAGGCAAAGCTGGCGGCGAAAGTGGGTCAGCGGATGAAGGTAATCGTCGACGATATCGACGAAGACGGCATCGCCACCTGCCGCACCAAGGCTGACGCCCCCGAAATCGACGGGAACCTGTTCATCGACGAAGGCACAGACGGTTTGACCGTCGGCGGCATCGTCGAAGTCGAGGTCGATGAGGCGGGTGAATACGACCTTTGGGGACGGCTTTGACGTTTTGACATCTGCCGACACGGCATGTCGGAAATGCGCGTTCGTTCTGTTTCAATGGGCCCTAGTGTGATCCCTGACCGAACGGTTTAGACCACAGGAGAGGCCGCGACTATGCTGGACGAAGCGATCAAGCGCACGCAGGTTTTGCAGTCTCGGCTCAAAGCGAATGGCATCAGCCACGCTGTTTTCACCTCGGAAAGCTCAATCGCGTATCTTGCTGGATTTTGGGGCTATCTGGGCATCGAATTTGGCAGGCCCACTATGCTGGTCGTGTCCGCCGATGACGCGCCCATCGTCATCACGCCCCTGATGGAAAGCGAAATGGTCGCCGAGATGACTTGGGTCGAAGACGTGCGCACATGGGAAGATGTCGGGCAACGCAGTTGGGGACGCGCCCTTGCAGGAGCGCTACCGGACGCACCATCAGACCTGTGGGTCGAGAAAACCGACATTCCCGCCATCGTGCGCAATTTTCTGGATGAGAGGTATCCCGGTGTCCCAATCAAGGATATCGGGCCAATTCTTGGCGCACAGCGGATGATCAAATCCCCGCTGGAAATTGACGTGATGAAGCAGGCAGGCGAGATTGCGGGCGCCATGATGGCTGCGGCCCACGGGTCATTGCAGGCAGGTGCACAGGAATATGAAAGCGCAATCGCTGTTATCGAGGCGGGCACGCGCAAAGCCGCCGGCTTTCTGACTGATCACGGCTGGGAACGGTTCGTGTCGCCGATGATCCACAACCTGCAGATCCTGCAAAGCGGCAAGGATGCGTCGATGGTACACCGCCGCGCGTCGGTGAAAGCCTATGAAAAGTTCGATCCGGTTTATTTCTGTTTCTGCAACATGGCACAGTTCAAGCAGTACAAACTGGGTTTTGACCGGATGTTCCATGTCGGCGGGGTGACCGATGAGGCCGCCCGTGTGCAACAGGCAGCGATTGATGCGCAGCAGGCAGCGATTTCAGTCATCCGCCCCGGCATCATGGCTGAGAACGTCGCAGAAGCGGCCAATGCCGTCTATGCGGACCGCGGGTACCAGACCGGGTATCGCACGGGGCGGTCTATTGGTGTGGCGTATCTTGAAGCGCCAGAGCTCAAGGCCGGGGATACAACGGTTCTGCAACCCGGCATGACCTTTGCCGTTGACGGAGGTATCTCGGTTGATGGGGTGACGGCGGGGCGGATCGGCGACAGTATTGTAGTCACTGAAACTGGCGCAGAGTATCTGACGCAATACCCCCGTGAATTGCTGGTCACCGATGCCTGAGACGGTCCGGCTCGCGGTTGCGCAACCTCCCGCAGGTCTGGCAACATGGCAAGACCGGATGGCATGGGTTCGCGAAAGCTTGCCAAGGTGGGCAGCAGACGATGTTGATATTGCCTTGCTGCCAGAACTCTTTGCCTGCGGCTATCATATCGGCGATGCAGTGACAGATCGGGCGGAGCCGACCGACGGGCCTAGTTTTCGGGCGATGTCGGCGCAGGCACGCCAAAGCGGTATTGCGCTGCATTATGGTTTTGCCGAGGTGTTTGGGGGACGTTTTTACAACGCGTCACTTTGTGTTGGACCTGATGGAACCGTCCTCTCGCATCAACGCAAGTTGGCGATCCCGCCGGGATTCGAGCAGGCGCATTTCACACCTGGAGAGGGATGCAACCTATTCACCTTTAACGGAATGCGCTTCGCGACGCTGATTTGTTATGACGCTGAATTCCCGGAAACCGCGCGGCAAGTCGCGGGCCTTGGGGCCCAAGTGATTTTGGTGCCCACGGCTTTGGGCGCGCAATGGGGGTGGGTCGCCCACACGATGATCCCCTGTCGCGCATATGAGAACGGGGTGTATCTGGCATATGCCAACAGCGCCGGGTCGCAGAACGGGATGGATTTTCTGGGAGCTAGTGTGATTGCCGCCCCGGGCGGACAAGAGGTTGCGCGCGCGGGGGCGGAGCCGGAAGTAATTTATGCGGACCTGGATGCAGGTCAGGTCAGGATCGCGCAAGCAAATCTGCCCTATTTGAAAGACCGGCTGTCGCTGCGGCTGAGCTGAGCTTGGAGCTGAACGGATGATGCTTTGACGCATCAAGAGACACACGCTGCAGTGCGCGAAGCTCATGCTCTGAACACTTTTGGAGAACCTGTTGATTTGGCTCGGCCGTCGATTGGTGGCGCCTTGCCGATTGTTTTCTTTGCCATATCTATGCAGCATGACTGAGCGATCACACACCAAGGTTTTGTTCAACGACGACTGCCCTGTCTGTTCGTTTGAAATCAACCACTACGCCACCTATGCGAAAAAGCATGGGCTGCCGATCCAGTTCGACGACCTGAACGGGCCTGAGCGTGCGGCTTGGGGGATTGACGAAGACACCGCAGCGCGGCGGCTTTATGTGCAGCGCGATGGACAACTCTATGACGGGATCCCAGCGTTTCTAGAGCTGTGGCGTGAGATGCCGCGCTATCGTCTATTGGCCAAGGTCGTTGGTCTGCCCGGAATCAAACAGCTTGCAGCATTTAGCTATGACCGCGCTCTGGCACCTTTGATCTATCGTTGGCATCTGCGGCGCAAGGCCCGCGCGGCTAGCCAATCAGGATAATCAGCCACGCCACCCCTACAGCAATTGCTGCAACGGCAACGCCTGCGCTTCCGGCATCTTTGGCGCGTTTGGCCAAGGGATGTTCATCGGTCGAAATGTAATCGACAGCGTCTTCTATAGCGGTGTTGATCAGCTCGGCAGCCAACACAAGAATGCCCAGCCCAAGGATCACGGCACGCTCTGCCGGGGTTAATGGAAAGGCAAAAGCCAGCAACGCCGAGACCATGTTGGCCCATACCCAACTGCGAAAGCTGTATTCATTGCGCCACGTTGCCACGACGCCTTCCCACGACCAGATGCAGCGTAGTTTCAGGCGTTTGAAAAACTCCACCAGCAAATCCTACATGTTGTTCAGGTAATGGCGGACACAATCCTGCACGTGTCGAAACCGGTCGCCGCCCAGATGTTTGCCGCCATACCAGCGCGTGACGACAATCACATGATCTGTCAGGCCTTCGCGCTCCAGCATTTGCAAGATGATCTGCCCGGCTCCGCCTTCGCCATCGTCGTTCTTGAGAGGCGTGCCATCCGAGAACACCACCGCCCACGTATTATGCGTTGCTTTGGCGTATTTCTTGCCCCGCTTTAGAGTTTTCAGAAAAGCGTCCACATCCAAGCGGCTGACGACAGGCCCGCCACTGACCGCGTATTTTGATCCGCGATCCGAGATGACGCCTTCAAACTGTTTCATCTTCCAGATGCAGCTTCATGTCGACCAGCACCTGTTGTAGCGCAAGGGTTTCGCGCAGAAGGCGGCGCGCCTCATTCGCGGTGATAACGCCGTCTTCGATGGATTGGTGATATTCGCCCATCAACATGGCGAACCGCTGACTTAGGGCAATGACGTCAGAGTTGACGCCGCCTTTTTGCACGTCGTTGCCACGGCGTTCATCGAAGGAAAGCGTGATGCCATTGATTTCAGCCAAAGCCGAAGTGACATGCGGATAGCTTGAGACCTGTTCCAGTGCTGCAACCGCATCGATGGGCATAAACCTATCTGCATGCTCTTCATGATCGGCGTAGTAGCGGCCCAATGTAGCTTTGGATTTGCCTGTGATGGTGCAGGCGTTTTCGATGCCCACATCCTTTACCAGCAATTCGGTATGTTTTTTGAGATACGGACCAAATGTCGGCATGACTGAACCCTCTGCACGTTCCCGAACCAGGTGGGAACACAACCGCCTCTTTCCCCTGACTTGCAACCTAATGCAATGGCACAGCAGTACCAGACCCGAATTAATCGGGCGCAAAGGCACCCCGGGCATATTTCGATCGCTGTTCCGGGTTCAGGATGCGCAGGATTGCCACGGACCGGTTGCGCGACGCAGCTCTGGTCCGATGTCATCACTCACGGGACCGGCGCTGCGCATCCTGGCCAGCCTCTCTTGCGCGGCGGGTTTGGTTGGGGCACATGGCATTTCATGGCGAAGCTATATTTCAACTATTCCACCATGAACGCAGGCAAATCGACCCTGCTGCTTCAGGCTGGGCACAACTACGAAGAACGCGGCATGTCGGTATACCGGATGACGGCAGCGTTCGATGATCGATCTGGCCAAGGCAAGATCGGGTCGCGCATTGGCTTTGCTCGGGAGGCGGATACGTTTTCACCGTCTGACGATCTGTTCGCACGTATTGAAACTGTCACGTCCGAAACCGCGCTGGCCTGCATCTTTATCGACGAGGCGCAGTTTCTGACGCCGGATCAGGTATGGCAGTTGGCCCGCGTAGCCGATGATCTGGGTGTGCCGGTCATGGCCTACGGGCTGCGCGTGGATTTTCAGGGACAGCTGTTTCCCGGCTCCGCCACGTTGCTGGCACTGGCGGATTCACTACGCGAGGTCCGCACCATCTGCTATTGCGGGCGCAAAGCTACGATGGTGGTGCGCAAAGACGATCAGGGCAATGTCCTGACCCAAGGCGCGCAGGTTCAAATCGGCGGAAACGAAACCTATGTCAGTCTTTGCCGCAAACATTGGCGACAGGAAACGGGTTCGGCCTGAGCGGCAAGAGTTCCCTAAAATATCAAAAATTTTCCGTGGAACGTGAGGCCATGGGCTGTGTTGTGTCTCCAGAAGCAACGCAACCTAGGAGGATGCAATGACAAAGCTATTCGTAAGCGCACTCGCACTGACCATCGGAACCACCGGCGCATGGGCAGAAAGCCATTCCGGCAGCAATTCCAGTGACGGTGCGACCATGAACATGTCGTCTGACAGCCAAACGGCAGAAGGCGCAAACATGACCGATACGACGGATACTCAGATGGCTGATGCGACATCGATGGATGATCCAGCCAAGCTGATCCGCACTCGCGACATCACAGGTGGCAACGTCTACACCATGAATGCTGCCAACGATGAAGGTTGGTCGATGGACACGATCCACACCGAAGCCAGCGCAGACTGGAATGACATTGGTGAGATCGAAGATATCGTGATGAACGAAAGCGGCCAAATGACCGGCATCGTAGCCGAAATCGGTGGTTTTCTTGATATCGCAGACAAACACGTGATGATTTCGGTCGACGACGTCAATCTCGTGGCCGTCGATGATCGCACTTATGCGATCCTGACCAAGTTCAACGAAGAAGACCTGGAGCAGATGCAATCTGTCGACGAAGGTTTCTGGAACTAATCTCAGGTCACTAGAAAAACCTGTCGAAGAGGGGCCTTAATGGCCCCTTTTTTTGCCTGACTACCATCGTCGACTCAAGCGCGCTCGATCAGCACCGATCCGACAGAATAGCCGGCGCCAAAAGAACAGATCACACCGCGATCTCCCGGCTGCAAATCATCCGAATATTTCGAGAAAGCAATGATCGACCCAGCAGAGGATGTGTTGGCATAGTCCTGCAGGATGTTTGGCTGTTCGCCCTTTTCCGGGACGCGGCCCAAGACCTTTTTGCCGATAAAGTCGTTCATCGTCTTGTTTGCCTGATGCAGCCAAAGCCGTTTGAGGCTGTCAGCACCCCACTTAGCATCTGCGAGATGTCCCGCGATGTGCGCAGACACCATCGGTAGAACCTCTTTGAACACTTTGCGACCGTTCTGCATAAATTGCATGTCGCGTCGGTCTTCCATCTGGTCCCGCGTCCGCCGCAGGAATCCGTTATTATTCCGGATATTATTTGAAAACTCGGTCGCGCAGCGGGTGCCGTGGATCGTGAAATGCGCGCCGGTGGCATTTGCGGCGGGTTCGATCACCACCGCTGTGGCCACATCGCCAAAGATGAAATGACAATCCCGGTCTCGCCATTCAAGATGTGCGGAACAGATCTCGGGGTTCACAACGATCGCGCATTTTACCGAACCAGAGCGTACCATGTCCGCCGCCGCCTGAATGCCGAAGGTGGCCGAGGAACAGGCGACATTCATATCAAAGGCAAAACCACCCGCTCCTATCAGTTTCTGGATTTCTACCGCGATCGCTGGATAGGCACGTTCGTGGTTTGACGCGGCACAGATCACCAGATCAACGTCAGATGCATCCCGACCAGCCTGCGCCAATGCCTTGGCAATCGCATCAACCGCCATCTCGGCCATGACAGACGGGCTGTCATCCGCACGATCATCAAGGCGGGGGAACATGCGGTTGGGATCAAGCACGCCGCCCTTGTCCATCACGTATCGTTGTTCAATCCCAGAGGCCGAGACGATGAACTCCGCGCTTGAATGTGGAACTGGCTCTGCCTCTCCGGCCGCAATCGCGTCGGCGTTCTCGGCATTGAAGCGGTCAGCATATGCGTTGAAGGCCACCACCAATTCGTCGTTGGTGATGACTTGGACCGGAGTGAACACGCCGCTCCCGGTAATGGCTGGCTGGATCATGGCAGGCTTCCTTGGATGTGCCAAAGACCAGACTTTACCAAAGCCACAGGGTCAAGTGCGACGCTACGCGACTTTGGAACCCGATTTATCTTGACCGCGTTGTTTCGCAAAGGAGGTACACAATGGACCGGCTATCAATCATTCTATCACTTCTCAGCGGTGCCCTGATCACGGGCACACTTGTCACAACCGCCCTTTCAATGGGGTACTACAATTGGTGGATCATCGGTGGTGCCGCGATTGTCGGCTTTTTGCTGGCATGGCCCAGCGCGTATTACGTATCGCGCCTAATCAAGAACCGCGATGACGCTTGGTCACCCGAAAAAACGCCAAAGGACTACGGCATGATTCCCCGCCAGAATGCCAAAGAAATCTAGACTGCATTTGGCAGAGGTGTCTGGTTGGCAAAAGCGATGGCATTGTCGACGGCCATCAATCCCATTGCCGTACGCACCTCAAGCGCGGCGGTTCCAAGATGCGGCAAGAGCGTAACATTCTCCATGCCGACCAAAGCTTGCGGCACCTTCGGTTCGAATTCATAAACATCGAGCCCAGCGCCCGCGATTTTGCCATCCGACAAGGCGGCAATCAGATCATCCTCTTTCACCACATCCCCGCGCGCAATGTTCACCAGATGCGCGTGGGGTTGCATTGCATTCATCACAGTGGCGTCAATCATGTGCCGCGTCTCGGCCCCACCGGGCACGGCGATAACCAACAGATCAACGGATGACGCAAGGTCGGTCAAAACGTCAATCTGCGTCGCTGGAAACGGCACCTCTTTTGCTGAGCGATTGTAGAATTTCACCTCCATGCCAAACCCAAAATGGGCGCGTTGCCCGATGGCCTGACCGATACGGCCCATGCCAACAACGCCAAGCGTCTTGCCCGACATGTGCAGTCCCAAAAGCTGTGTCGGATGCCATCCTTCCCAGTTTCCAGCCCGAACCATGCGTTCGCCTTCACCCGCGCGTCGGCAAGTCATGAGCATCAACATCATCGCGATATCAGCCGTGGCGTCGGTCACAGCGCCAGGCGTGTTGGTGACTTCGATTCCCGCAGCATGGGCTGCGGTCACATCGATATGGTTGTAGCCGACGCCAAAATTCGCGAGCAACTTGGTGCGCGGGTTGGGCGCAGCGGCAAAAACCTCAGTATTATAGAGATCGCCAAGCGTCGGAAGAACGATATCGTACTCTGCCAAGCTCTGGATCATTTCATCCCGGCTTAGCGGCGCGGTGTTGTCACGAATTGTGACATCGAAGACGTCATGGGCCTTCGCCAGAACTGGCGCGGGAAGGGGGCGGGTGATCAGCAGCTTCAACACAGGCGGGCTCCGTTCGGGGTGTCTATGTCCGGCACAGCCAGCACAATAGCGTTTTCGGAATCGTGAAATCCAAGCACCAAAGCCTCGGACATGAAAGGCCCGATCTGACGTGGAGGGAAGTTCACCACGCCCATCACTTTCTTACCTACAAGTGTTTCAGGAGCATAATGAATGGTGATCTGAGCCGAGGATTTCTTGACCCCGATCTCTTCGCCGTAATCGACCCATAGCTTGATCGCAGGCTTGCGGGCTTCGGGAAAGGGTTCGGCGCGGGTCACGGTGCCGACGCGGATATCGACCTTCATAAAGTCGTCAAACGTGACCTCAGCCATTGGCAAGCTCCTTTGACCGCTTGGTCGCCGCGTCAATGGTTTTGGCGATCAATGGCGGTAAGCCGGTGCTCTCATCCATCAACACCTCAAGTCCGGCTTGCGTGGTGCCATTCGGGCTGGTCACGTTCACCCGCAACTGGCTTGGCGTTTCATCAGCCTGCATCGCCAAAGCGCCGGAGCCGGCCACGGTGGCCTTCGCGAGCGACATTGCAAGGTGTGGATCAAGCCCTTGCGCTTCACCGGCACGCGCAAGGCATTCAATCATGTGAAACACATAAGCCGGTCCAGAGCCGCTAAGCCCGGTCACCGCATCCATCTGATCTTCGGTCTCCAGCCGAACAGTTTGGCCAATTGCCGACAAAAGCGTCTCAGCCATCTGCATTTGATGTTCCGTCACATGGCCATTGCCAATCATCGCGGTGATGCCCTGTTTCACAGCGGCTGGCGTGTTTGGAATTGAGCGGATGATAGGTGTGGTGTCGCCCAACATCTCTGCAAAGGTGGCGATGGTGATACCTGCGGCAACCGAAAGAAACGTCGTGTCCCCGTTCCCCAAGGGCTTCAATGTCGGCAAAGCATCGCGCATGATCTGGGGCTTGACGGCAACCAAAACAATGGCCGGGCTGTCGGGCAAATCTTCGTTTAGATGCACACCTTGCGCCTGCACCCAGTCGGAAGGGTTCGGATCAGTGACCCAGACAGATGTGGCAGGCAATCCCCCGGCCAGCCACCCTTCGAGCATGGCCGAACCCATCTTCCCACAGCCCAAAAGAACCAGGCCGCACTTGGTGATATCAGAATTTTGCATATTGCCCCCTTTCGCGATGCGATTGAGGGCAAGTGTTACGCGCGCCCGTAAGCCTCTGCAATGGCGACCTGAAGCGCGTCTTTGGGATCGCGATTGCCCCAGACCACAAGCTGAAACGCCGGATAATAGCGTTCCGCGCTCATCACTGCGCAGCTGATCATCGTGTCGATCTGTTCTGCACTGGCGACATTGCCGCCCGCCAGGACCAGACCATAGCGATAGACCATCAGCTTGGCTTCTTCCCAATACGTAAATGCCCCGGCCCAGCATTGATCGTTGACCGCGTTCAGGCTCTCCATGAGCGCAGGCATCCGATCTTTGGGCGGCTCCATGTCGAAGGTACAAATCAGGCGCAACGTCTCGTCGTAGGGTGACCAGGCGAGCGTGATTGAATAGGTACGCCACTGTCCTTCTACCGCCATGGCGATCTGGTCGTCCGCAATACGGTCGAAATCCCAATCGTGGTGATTGGCGATATGCTCGACAATATCAATCGGGTGAATGTCGTCTTCAAGATACTGCTCGGACAGGGCCATAATGCCGCCTCCTGTTGCCTGTGCGGAAAGGCGGGAAACCCCCTACCCTTCGATGCCTGCTCTAGGGGCTGCGTCGTTACGCCATCCCCCATACAACATATGCTGCATGCGGCGGGCCTCTGCGGCAAGTGCTAATTCGGGGATAAGTCCAATAAGTTGTGGAGAAGTCCACAGGATGTGGTGAGCGCAAATAGTGCCACAATGTATGGATAAATTCACCTTAAAAACGAATTTCACTCAGAGCGGCAAAAAAACTGCGCTGCAAGGGCATCACCCGCGGCACAGAACGCCGAATGTTCATCGCCCAAAGACGTCTATTTTTTGAGCAATCAAACCGATACGCGCGGCGTCCTTGCTTCTCTGGTTCAAAAATATCTCGGGGGAGTCGCCTTTTGGCGACGGGGGCGGCGCCGCCACTTTTTCGTCGATGAAAAAGGGACGATGCGTTGACGCATCGCCCCCCAATCGGATTGGCGCAGCCAATTCGAAATCAATAGCCTCAATTCAACGAGGTCATGAAATCATTTACCTCTGTCAAAGAGATATAGGTCTGCTCTTCAATGCCACTGTCCGAGAAGACCCATGTCACGGCAGGGGCCGATACATCGCCATTCTTGTCGAACTGCACATTGCCGGTCGCACCCTGATAAGACACGGTGCCACCGCCATCGAGCACTTCTTTCGCCTTGGCAAAACCCGCCACATCGGCAGTCACTGGCGTGCCGTTAGGGTCTGTGATTGACCCGACCTTAGAGGCAATATCCGCACCGGTGGCATCTTTACCCGCCGCATGCATCGCCATCAGCGCAATCATCGTTGCGTCATAGCTGTTGGCCAGACCCGGACCATTAGGTGGGCCGTCAAACTGTGCGGTGTAGGCTTCGACAAACGCATCTGCCGAGTCCGTGCGTGGAGACGCGGTGTCAGTGCCGGTAAAGTTCGCAAGATACTGCATGCCGACATTGTCTTTGAACTCGTCAGACTTGAGCGCGTTCGCTGCGATCATGTTTTGCGACCCACCTAGCGAAATCCATTCGCGCACCACTTGCGTGCCCTCTTTGGGATAAAGCGCCATGTAGATTGCATCCGGGTTGCCCTTGAGAGCCTCCGTCACTTCGGCGCGGTAGGAGGCCTGCGCATCGTTGATTGCGATTGAGGCGGTCACTTCGATGCCAAGTGCAGCCAGATCTTCGGCGACCAGACCGCCAATATCCTGACCCCAATCGTCGTTTTTGTAGAAGACAGCAACTGACTTGTAGTCCTTTTCCTGCGCAACCATCGCGCCAACCGCAGCCTGTACGCCTGATGTGGCAAAGGTGCGGTAGAACAAGCCTTCGGTCTTTCCTTCCTCGGACAGCGCCGTAAACGCGGTTGAGGACGAACAACACGACATCTGCATCACGCCCGCTGGCACCGTAACGGATGTCAGGATCGGCATGGATACGCCCGACGAAACAGCGCCCAGCAAAAGCTGCACACCATCCAGATCGACCAACGCTTTGGCCGCATCGACACCAACTTTCGGGTCAACCTGCGTATCGCGCAAAACCATTTCGATGTCACAACCCGCAACGCCACCAGCCTCGTTGGCGATGTCCACGGCATACTGCGCAGTGGCAGCGATGGGTTTGCCCCAGTCCACCGAGGTCGGCAGCACCGCACCGATCTTGGTCGTACAGTCTTGTGCCGCAGCGTCCGTGCCTATGCTAGCAAATCCCGCCGCAAGGCCCAGTGCGAGGGCTGATGTCTTAAGTCCGTTCATATCCGTTACTCCCTGTTCTTCTGTTTTTGGGTCACTTTTTATTTTCCTTTGGCCGATTGTGACACGACCAGTTTTTCCGGGAACAGCCCCTGTGGTCTCCACATGAGCATCCCAACAATGACAAAGCCGATCAGCACGAACTGGATCGACCCAGTATAAAGCTGGACCTCTGTGGGGGCAAAGCGCGACAGCGCCCAGCCACTGGCGGTCCAAGCGGCCCAGATCAGGAACGTGCCCATCACCGCGCCTTTGTTGTTGCCCGCACCGCCAACGATCAGCATCGCCCAGATTTGAAAGGTCAGGATCGGCAGCACGTCTTGCGGGCTGATGAAGGCATAAAAAGTGGCGTAGAGTCCACCAGCAAGGCCCATGATCACCGATCCGGCGACAAAGGCTGTCAATCGGATGCGCGACGGGGATTTTCCCAGCGATTGGGCAGCGGTCTCGTCTTCGCGGATGGCGCGCAGCAAGCGGCCAAAGGGGGACTGGATCAGTCGTTCGAGGAACAGGTAGGTGGCGATCAGCAGGACCAAGACCAACGCGAAAAAGGCCAAGTTGTAAGTAAAGCCGTTGCCCAGTGCGTCCCGTAGGGGCCGTTGAAAGCCCCGAATGCCTTGCGCGCCGCCGAGCCAGTCGGAATTGCGCATAACGTTCTCGAAAGCGACGGCCACACCAAAGGTGGCGATGGCTAGATAGTCGTGCCTGAGCCGAAGCGTCAGCAAACCAACAATCCACGCAACGATCCCAGCGATGACCATTCCGCCTGTCAGGGCCAGCAGGTACGGCAGGTCGAATCCGCCCAATTGCCCTGCTTGAGGTGTCCCTCCAAGGATCAGTGTCCCATAGGCCCCGGCTCCAAAGAACGCGACGACACCGCCGTTGAATAATCCGGTGTTGCCCCATTGCAGGTTAAGCCCCAGCACAGCAATTGACAGGATCGACGCAACGGTCGCGAAGAAGACCAGATACGACAGCAGACCGATCATGTGCGCTCCTCGCCGAACAGCCCATGTGGGCGGACGATCAGAACCGCGAGGATGATCAGGAACGGCACAGCCGGACTATAGCCGGACGGGAGGACAACAAGCGCCAGGTTCGAGGCAAGGCCAACGATGAAACCACCCAGCACTGCGCCATAGATGCTGCCGATTCCGCCCACAATGGTGGCTGCAAAAATCGGCAGGACAAGGTCGCGCCCGAGCACCGGATTGATCTGATTGGTGAGGCCATAAAACACGCCCGCCGCTGCCGCCAGCCCGCCGCCAATGAGCCAGATCAGGACGATCATACGGCTTAGGTTGATGCCCGACACCTGCGCCAGCGTTGGGTTCTCAGCCACCGCGCGCAGCGAATAGCCGAATGTCGTGCGCGACAAGACCAAGTGAAGGATCAACATGATCAGCAGTGCAGCGATCAGCGTGAACACCTGATCGGGTTTGATCAGCAAGAACGGATCGCGGCTGACCACGATGGCGAAGACGATGTCTTGTGAATAAAGCTTGGGGCTAAGCCCGAAAATCAGACCAAGGATATTGCGGATGATCATGGCGACACCAAAGGACGCAAAGACCATCGATAATTCGCCGCCCTTTGCGCGCACCCGTTTGAACACCAGTTTGTCGATCAGCACTGCCGATAACCCGGTAAGAGCCATTGAGATAAGGATTGCGATCGAGAGTGACCAAGTCAGGCTGAGCGGCGCGATGGCTATCGACAACCCGGGATAGATCGCACCAAACAGGCCATCGAACACCAATGCGGCATAGGCACCGATGGACAGCAGTTCGGCATGCGAGAAATTGGCAAAACGCAGCATGTGCATCGCCATCGTCAGTCCAATCGCGCCAAGCGACAGGATCGAGCCGACCAGCACTCCGTCCACAAGGTTCTGGATCATGCCGGTGTCACCCGTTTGCCGCCAAGATAGATTTGCCCAACCACAGGATCGTTCAGCAGATCCTGCGCCGCCCCGTCCACTTGGTTGCGACCATCGGCAAGAATATAGCAATGATCTGCAAGCCGCAGTGCCTGTTTGACGTTCTGTTCCACCAACAGAATCGTGACGCCTTGTTCGGTAAGCGACTTGGCGTATTCCAACACTTCTTGTGCCGCTTTCGGTGACAGCCCGGCAGAGGGTTCGTCCATCAGGATCACCGATGGGTTAATGGCGAGCGCCATGGCGACGGCGAGGAACTGGCGTTGACCACCTGACAACGCACCCGCCTTTTCAGACTGCTTGTCAGCCAAAGCGGGGAATTGCGCAAATAGCGCATCGCGGCGTACGCCTGCCTCTTTGCCGGCGTTACGCAAGACCAGGTCAAGGTTCTGACGGATCGTCAGCGACCGGAAGATGTTGTCCGATTGCGGAACGTATGCCACGCCCAAGCCGCCCATCCGATCGGCACGGGGGTTGGTGATCTCGTTTCCGTTCAGATGCACCATCCCTCCCGACACAGGGACCAGCCCGGCGATTGCTTTGATCAGAGTGGATTTTCCCGCGCCGTTGGGACCGATGATAACCGTGACCTTTCCCGTTTTGGCTGTCAGTGACACGCCTTTGAGGATCGGCAAATCGGGCACATAGCCCGCGACGATGTTGCGTGCGGCCAAAGCGTCGGTCATTCGGCCTGTGCCCCCAAATAGGCGTCCAGCAGAACTGTGTTGCTTTGCGCCTCGTCTGCCGTGCCTTCAAACACCTTGCGGCCCTCGGCCAGTGCAATCACAGGGTCGCAATGTTGCATGACAAAATCCATGTCGTGTTCGATGATGACAAATGTTTTGCCGTCGCGGTTCAGCTCTTCGATCTTTTCGATCAAGGTTTTGGTCAGTGTGGGGTTCACCCCAGCTGCGGGTTCGTCAAGCAGGATCAGCTTTGGATCGCCCATCAAAATGCGCGCAAGTTCCAGCAGCTTCATCTGCCCGCCCGAGATTTGACCGGCTGCGTTGTCCGCAAGCGGAGCAAGCGTGACGAAGTCCAGCACCTCAATCGCCCGTTTGCGGATCGCGGTTTCCTCATGGCGCATCTTAGCTGCCCCGAAGAACGGCCCCCAAAGACGTTCGCCTACCTGCGCCATTGGGGCCAGCATGACGTTTTCCAGAACGCTCATTTTGGCAAAAGGGCGCGGGATCTGGAATGTACGACCTAGACCGAGGCTAAAGAGTGCATCAGGTGCCAGGCCTGTCACGTCCTGACCATCAAGCCGGACAGTGCCACTGCTTGGTTTGAGCATTCCGGTCAGCACATTGAACAAGGTTGTTTTGCCCGCACCATTTGGGCCGATCAAACCAGTGATCGTGCCGGGCTGAATATCAAGCGATACATCATTCACCGCGCGGAATTCGCCGAAGTCTTTGCTGACGTTTCGGATGCTCAGAATTGGGTTAGCCATTGGCACCGTGCACCGCGTCGTCGGGATTGGTGTTCAGGTTGTACTTCATGATCCGCCCATGTCGACTGGTCCGGTCCCCTTCGAGTGAATAGACGTCGCCGTTCGGGCCATCTGCCTTGTCTAACTCGGCGTTAAGCGTTGCGTGGTCTTCGTCGTCCAGCGCAAAGGCAAAAGTCTGAAGCGTTTGCGGCAGATGCCGTGCGTAGCGCGCGCCAACAATGCTTGCGGCGACCTGCGGTTGATCAAGCACCCAGCGTGTCGCAACAGCCGAAAGCGAAACGCCGTGTTTGTCACCAACGGTTTTCAACGCATAAAGCAAGGCCTGGAAGCGGTCCCAAGGACCAAACTCGTCGATTATCAGGCGATATTTGATCAGGCTACGGTTTTCGAACTCAAAACCGGGATCAGGCTGATCCAGCCATTTTTCGGTGATGAACCCACCGGCAAGGGTGCCGTAGCAGATCAGATGCACATCGTTCTGCGCGGCCCATGCGCTCAGCCCATTGGCGGGGCGGCGGTCAAGCACGGAATACTGGATTTGCGCCGAGGCGATATCAAAACCTGCGTCGACAAACCGCTGCATCGCCTGACGGTCCCAATTCGTGGTGCCAAGATTCTTGATCTTGCCCTGTTGTTTGAGGTCTTTGAGAACGCCTAAAGAGTCGACCGCGTTGCCAAGTTTCAGATCCCACCAGAAGAACTGCACCAGATCAAGCTGGTGGATCTTGAGTCGCTGCAGCGACCGGTCGACGATGGCCATCACCTCATCAGGGCGAAGATCGCCAAGGCGAGTGAGGTCTGGTACCAATTTGGTATGCACACAGACGCGGTCAGCCATCGCGGCACCGCGGCGCGCGCGCAGATCAGCAATAAAGTCACCGATCATTTCTTCAACACCGGTATAGATATCGGCACAATCAAAGGTGAAAAGCCCGGCATCAACAAAGGCTTCCATGTCGCGAATTGCCTGCGCGCGGTCCACCGGCCCGTGATCGCCAGCCAGTTGCCAACCGCCGCGAATGACACGGGAAATGGTGTGGCCGGGACGCAGATTGGTAGTTTCAACGCTCATGTCTTGTCTTTCCAATAGGGTGTCCCGCGCTGATCCGGCAGGCCAGTCGTCTCGGCATGAGAGAACGTACGTTTGGCCGTGCGCGTGACGCGAAACCGTCCGCCGCAATTGGGATCGGGGCAGGCAATCTCGGCATCGGTGGACATCCAGTCATTTGGCGAGGTCGGGCGCTGCTTGGCGGGCAGCAGCGGCAACAAGGCAGCAAGCGCGTACATGGACACCTTTTGCTGCCCATCGAACACCAGCAGCTCGCCCTCGACGCGGAAGCTTTCGCCTTCAACGTGGCGGCATACGGAGGTGCGGTCGCCCACAACAGTTTCAACGCGCAAATCGTATAGCCAGAAATCATCCGCGTTCTGCGCCGCGCTCATCGTTCCCCGAATGCGCGGTGTCGCGCGTTGTTCCCTATTGTTAACCATATGGTTGCGAGGTTCTTTCGGGCTTGTCAAACGGGTTCGGGGCGGCAACTCATGGGGAAACTGCCGAGAGGACCGCCTGTGACTACGCCCGACACCATCGCCTTGAGTGACCAATTGACGATCCGCCGTGCGCTGGTTGGGTTGTGGCAGGTGGCCGATATAGAAAAAGACGGCGACATCATCGACCCTCAGGTGGGCGCGGATCATCTTTCAGCTTATGCCGCGGCCGGGTTCGACACGTTCGATATGGCGGACCATTATGGGACGGCCGAAGTGATCACTGGAGCGTTGCTGGCGCGGGGCACAAAAGCGACCGTGGGCACCAAATGGTGCCCTGTGCCCGGGCCAATGACGGCAGACGTGGTGCGCGCTGGGGTACAGGACCGTTTGGATCGGTTGGGTGTGGATCGCGTCGATCTGTTGCAATTCCATTGGTGGAGCTTTGAACACCCAGCGTGGCTTGATGCGCTGCACGAGATGGCCAAACTGCGCGAAGAAGGTTTGATCGGAGAGATTGGCCTGACCAATTTTGACGCGGCGCACCTACATCTGGCGTTGGCCGACGGTATTCCGATTGTTAGCAATCAGGTGCCTTGTTCCCTCTTGGATCGTCGCGCGACCGGATCATTGTCCGATGTTTGCGCGCAATGGGGTGTGAAGCTGCTGTGCTACGGCACGTTGCAGGGTGGCTTTCTATCAGAGAAGTGGCTGGGGCAGCCAGAGCCGGCGGATATCACTGACTGGAGCAAGATGAAGTACAAACGCTTCATCGACACGGCAGGCGGTTGGGACGCCTACCAAACTGTGCTGCAGGCGGCGGCGGATGTGGCCGCGAAACATGCCGTGTCGGTTGCCAATGTCGCAACCCGATGGGTGCTTGAGAACGAAGCGGTGGCTGGTGTGATCATTGGTGCGCGGCTGGGCGAAGCCCGGCATACGGACGACAACCTCAAACTGTTTCAGTTCACGCTGGATACGGAAGACCATGCGCGCTTGAGCAAAGCCTTTGCTGCCACAATCCCCCTACCCGGCGATTGTGGCGATGAATACCGCAAGCCGCCATTTCTCACAGCCAGCGGCGACCTAAGCCATCACCTAGATACGATGCCGTTGGCCGTTACAGTCGAGAGCGTGCCGGGCCGACCCGGTGAAGAGCGCGTGCTGTCGGGCAGCGAATGGGAGGATATCGCGGGCTATTGTCGGGCGCATCGGATCGGCGACCGCGTTCTGGTGTCTGGCACCACTGCAACCGCTGGCATCGACCGAGCCGTCGCGCCGCAAGATGCAGGTGCTCAGACAACATTCATCCTCGACAAGATCAGCGCAGCACTGACGGCGCTTGGCTCTTCGATCGAGGACGTGGTGCGCACGCGTGTCTATCTGAGTGATGCAGAGGATGTGCTGGCAGTATCAAACGCGCATGGGCGTATCTTTGCAGAGATAAAACCGGCGAACACGTTGTTCCAAATCGGCCAGTTGATTGGCGACTACAAGGTCGAGATCGAGGCCGAAGCGATCCTCCGGCCCGATTAAACCCGCTTATTTCTGGGATGCTTCCAGCGCATCAAGCCGCGCTTTAAGCATTTCGTTTTCTTCGCGCGCTTTCATCGCCATGGCGCGAACAGCGTCGAATTCTTCGCGGGTGACGAAATCGCGATCCGCAAGCCAACGGTCCACCAGCGATTTCATCGCGGTTTCTGCCTCGTCTTTCGCGCCCTGAGCAACGCCCATCGCGTTGGTCATCAGTTGCGAGATATCTTCGAATACCTTGTTTCGGGTTTGCATCTATGCCTCCGGCGTTTGCTTAACCTTTATATGGGCCTCTGACATGTTGGGCACAAGGTTGACTTCGCCGCAGACCAATGAACATCTGCGGTCATGTCGACCGGCCTGCCCTTTCCCAATGTCTCGCCAGAGCTGTTTTCAATCTCGATCTTCGGGATGGAATTCGCCCTGCGTTGGTACGCGTTGGCCTATATTGCGGGCATTCTGATCGGCTGGCGCATCGCGGTGTCTGCGGTGAAACGCGCCGAGCTTTGGCCGGCGAACACGCCACCAATGCGACCTGAACAGGTCGAGGAATTGCTGACCTGGGTGATCCTTGGGGTCATACTGGGCGGGCGGCTTGGCTTCGTACTTTTTTACCAACCCGGATACTATCTGCAAAACCCGTCAGAGATTATCGCCGTTTGGCAGGGGGGTATGGCGTTCCACGGTGGGCTGATCGGAGTAATCGTTGCTGCGCTGATCTATTGCCTCAAGGAAGGCCTGCCCTTGCGACCCACCGCAGACATGATGGCGATGGCTACGCCGCCGGGACTCTTGCTGGGGCGGGTCGCGAATTTCATCAATGCAGAGCTTTGGGGTCGACCGACTAATGTGCCTTGGGGCGTGCAGTTTCCCGGCAAAGCCGCGCAATCCTGCGGACAAACGCTTGGGGAAATCTGTGCGCGACATCCGTCACAGCTTTACGAAGCGATGCTTGAGGGGGTTTTGCTGGGTGCAGCTTTGCTCTGGCTTGCGTTTCGGCGGGGTAAGCTCAAGACACCGGGCAAAATCGTTGGCGTGTTTGTCACGGGCTATGGTGCCGCGCGGTTCTTAGTCGAATTCTTCCGCCAGCCCGATGCGCAACTCGTGTCCGCCGGAAACCCGTTAGGTTTGGCGTGGCAAATGGGCAGCTTCGGTCTGACCATGGGGCAGATGCTGTCGGTTCCGATGATCCTGATTGGCCTTTACCTCTGGGCAACAGCACGACGCGCATGACGAAACTGGCGGACATATTGCGCAGGCAGATCGCGGCAACGGGGCCGATGACGCTGGCGCAATACATGTCGGCGTGCCTGCTGCATCCCGAACATGGCTATTACACAACGCAAGACGCGCTTGGCGTCGATGGAGATTTCACGACCGCACCGGAAATCAGTCAAATGTTTGGCGAACTGATCGGACTTTGTGTTGCGCAAGCTTGGATGGATCAAGGCGCACCGGATCGGTTTGCTTTGATCGAACTCGGTCCAGGGCGTGGAACGCTGATTGCAGACGTGGTGCGCGCAACAGCAAACGTGCCCGGTTTTCATGCGGCTGCAAACCTGCATCTGGTCGAAGCGTCAGATCGCATGCGCAAGCTGCAAACATCGGCCCTGCCCGCGCAGCAACCTGACTGGCACGACACAGCGGAAACCCTGCCCGAAGACATGCCGATCTTTGTGATCGCGAATGAGTTTTTCGACGCCTTGCCGATCCGCCAATTCCAGCGCGACAAAAAAGGGTGGCGCGAGGTCGTGGTAGGGCTTGGTCCAGATGACCAAATGCAACGCGGATTAAGTGATCCGGCGCCAATTGATGCGCTGCAACACAGGTTGGACGATACGGAACCCGGCGCGCTGGTTGAGGTAAACGCGCATGCAACTGCCGCGGTGGATGCGCTTGCTCGTCGGATCATGGCGCAGGGCGGAATGGCTCTGTTTCTGGATTATGGTGGTTGGCATTCTGATGGTGACACGTTTCAGGCGGTGCGTGCCCATCGCCCGGTTGATCCGTTTGCTGAACCGGGACGCGCTGACTTGACCGCCCATGTCGATTTCGAAGCTTTGGCGCGCGCCGCTTTGATTGCCGGCTGTGCGGCCAGCCAATTGACCAATCAAGGTGTATTTCTGGAAAGGCTTGGGATTACGCCGCGCGCACAGGGGCTGGCTAAAGGTCTGAGGGGACCAGAACTCGAGGCGCATGTTGCTGCACATCGACGGTTGACCCATCCCGACGAAATGGGTTCCTTGTTCAAGGTGCTGGGCCTTTACCCCAGCACCGAGTCGCCCCCGCCCGGACTGGACCCATGACGCTAGAAATCATCACGTCAGACAGCCTTGGCCCTCTTCGCCACGGGTTCTTTACCCGACGGGGAGGTGCGTCGTCCGGAGTATTTTCCGGGCTGAACTGCGGATCGGGATCGTCTGACCAATCTGAAATCGTCGCAATCAACAGATCGCGGGTCGCCGAGGCGATGCAGGTCCCAAACGCGCACTTGGTGGGCTTACATCAGGTCCATTCCGCCAAGGTCGAAATTGTTGACGGCCCCGGCACCACACCTAGACCACAGGCCGATGCCATGGTCACGGACACCCCGGGCGTTGCCTTGGGTGTGCTGACAGCGGATTGTCAGCCGGTGCTCTTTGCCGACCCTGACGCAGGAATTATCGGTGCTGCGCATGCCGGCTGGCGCGGGGCGCTGGACGGAATTCTTGAAGCGACAATCGACGCAATGGTCGAGCTTGGTGCCGAACGCGAGGAGATCACCGCAGTGATCGGACCGAGCATCAGCCAACGCGCGTATGAGGTCGGGCCAGAATTTCTTGAGACATTTCTGGTCGAGGATCCGCAATATGCGCGATTTTTCGTCAACGGAGCGGATGACAAGTTTCATTTCGATCTGCCCGGCTTTGGACTGCACAGATTGCGCAGCGCCGGTGTAACGGCCGAATGGACGCGGCACTGCACCTATTCCGACCCGGATCGCTTTTATTCGTATCGGCGCGCAACGCATGCCCATGAGGCAGATTACGGTCGCCTGATATCGGTCATTAGGTTGTAAATCAGCGCGACAGCATTTGCACGATGCCCAAAATCAATCACGACAATACACCGGGATTGTCCACGTTTGGTCACAAACGCGCCCAAATGCGCGAGTTATTTAGGGACAACAAAATAACAAAACACCCACCGGAGCAGTCAAATGTCGCGCACTTCGAAATTCATCGCCTCTGTCACAGCAACCTCGAAAGAAGAGTTGCCAGTTCTTCCGTTCCAGCGCGGTGCTGCACGCAAAGCAATGTTCGCGCGGCTCAAGGCTGAAGCGGCCAATCAGCCGCTGCGCAAGCGCGCCTAATCACGCAATACAGAAACAGCCTACAGCCACATTCTTCCCCAATTGTGGCAGCGCTGTTCAGTACACTTCGACAATTCCCCCATTGTCACAGAATTGGCCGCGACTTTGCGGCCAATTTTCGTTGTTTTTTGACGAATCAAACGATTTCAACCCATCTTTGATCCTACGAAATTGCACCGTCCTTCTGGTGTTGTTGGTGGGGGCCAACTCGGATGTGACCTAATGTTAAGGAACGTCTGATCTACCGTCTTGGCTACGCCGATTTCGGTGCAATCGGGCTTTGATTGAGCAGACAGGGGCCG
>NZ_CBFHLV010000002.1:0-157958 GCF_965656765.1 Marivita sp.
AGCACATGACTGGCGTTTTCGAGCCATGGCAAAATTGCCTCACGATCCCAAAGCAAAGGGGTAATCCCCTGCGCGTGGAATTCCCCAAACCTGTCTGGGTCACGCGTCGTGCCCGCAATCCGCCAGCCCTGCGGCAAAAGTCGCTTGGCAAGAAAGGCCGCGCTGTAGCCGTGGCCAAGAGAGAGTAAAGTCTTTTCCATAATTCGAACGTGGTACAAGAAAATCCAAAAACAAGCAGCGCACTTGTGTGCTGACTGTTTTGTTAACGCTCAAGCAGCGTAATCGGATCCCTCGTCGTCCAATATTTTTTTCAACTCAGACAAATGTCTGGCGTCTTGTTCAGGGTATCCCTCAAGCTCTTGCGCAGTTTTCTCGGCGATTTCGTTAGATAATACTTTAAGTGGCTGGCCGGTTTGCAGGGCGCGGATATAGGTCTCGGCTGCGCGTTCAAAGTAGTACAGTCGGTTGAACGTGTCCGCTACGCTGTCGCCAATCACCATGACACCGTGGTTGCCCATGATCATTACCTTTTGTTTGGGATCGGTGAACAGCTGGGCACAACGTTCACCTTCTTCTTCAAATGCAAGACCACCATAATGCGTGTCGACCACATAACGGTTGAAGAACGTTGCGCAGTTCTGGTCGATCGGTGGCAGTTGTGGGTCTTGGAGGCAGGCCAGAACGGTGGCGTGGATCGAATGCACATGCATTGCGCATCGGGCATGCGGGCAATGCCGGTGCAACCCGCCGTGAAGACCCCAAGCCGTCGGGTCTGGTGCGTTCGGGCCGCTCAGAGTTTCTGGGTCATTGGCATCGACGATGATCAGATCGCTGGCTTTGATCCGGGCAAAGTGCATCTGGTTCGGGTTCATCAGGAACCGCGTCCCATCGTCGTTGATCGACAGGCTGAAGTGATTGGCGACGCCTTCATGCATATTAATTCGTGCAGTCCAGCGGAATGCCGCGGCCAAATCAACGCGTTCCTGCCAGTGATCCATGTTGCGGGCCAGTTGGGTGACGGACATGAGAGCCTCCTATTGCTTGATCACAAAGCAAGCTGTCCGGGACGCAAAGTCAAGTCGCAGGTTTATAGCGGGCGCGATGGCACCCAAGCATAGCCGTCTGCGCAGAGCAGATAGCATTCGCGCAAACCGTGGGGTTTGTCGGTGGGCGGTTGCAGGACGCTAAAGCCCGCTGCATCGGCCAACGCGGCCGCCTGATCGGGATCCGTATCATAGAGCCTGATTTCAATACCGGCTCCGCGTGGCGGGTTTTCCGGCACCAGCCCTAACAAAGGATTTTTGCTGTATGTGCCATCGGAATGAAGCTGAAACACCTGACCGCAATAATGCATGATCGCAAAGTCATCGGTGACGCGATGCGCTGTCATCTCGAAAACGCTGGTCAGTTGCCTCACCATGCGGCGCACATCGCAGGTCAGCAGATTGAGCCCGATGCCGCGCAGGCTTGCTCCAAAGGTTTCCGGTGCGACGGTCTCGTAATCCATCCGGCTGCAAATGCTCCGTGCGATCGTCGGTAGCTTGATCCCGTGTCATGGACCTGTCAACCTGCGCATTATGGCAGGACAAGACCTAAGAAAGGCAGTGCATGCAGGACCGTTCGATCAATTTGGATATTATAACTCCGGAGGTGCCCGCGCCCGAGCGGTTCGACGATCCGAAGGCGGCCGTTGATCGTTTGTGCACGCTCTATGAATTGTCGACCCGGTTTCTGTGTGACAGTTTTCAAATGGCGATGGAAAAGGGGCATCCGGGGGTGCGTTACCGGGCGTTCTATCCAGAGGTGCGGATCACCACGACCAGCTTTGCAAAGGTCGACAGCCGGTTAAGCTTTGGTCACGTGTCGCAGCCGGGCACCCATGCGGCGACGATCACGCGGCCTGACCTATTTCGCCATTACCTTGAACAGCAATTGTCCCTGTTGATGGAGAACCACGTTGTTCCGGTTGAGATTGGTGTCTCGGATACGCCGATGCCCGTTCATTTCGCCGTGGCGAACGATGCTGCGATTTCAGTGCCCCAAGAAGGGGCCGCAGAGTTCATTCTGAGGGATGTGTTTGACGTGCCTGATCTGGCCACGACGAACGACGATATCGTCAATGGCGTCGCCAAACCGGCGCCGGACGGGACCGAACCATTGGCTCCGTTCACTGCCCAGCGTGTTGACTATTCGCTGGCGCGCCTGTCGCACTATACTGCAACGGACCCTCATCATTTTCAAAACCATGTACTGTTCACCAACTACCAGTTCTACGTGGCAGAGTTCGAAGCCTATGCCCGCGCGCAGTTGGCTGATCCGGAGAGCGGTTATACCAGCTTTGTGAGCACCGGAAACGCCGAGATTTCCGAAGCAGATGCGCCACTGCCTGTGGTCGACAAGATGCCCCAGATGCCGACCTATCACCTCAAGCGGGAAGGTGGGGCCGGGATCACGTTGGTGAATATCGGGGTGGGGCCGTCGAATGCGAAAACGGCAACGGATCATATCGCGGTTCTGCGCCCACATGCGTGGCTGATGGTTGGGCATTGTGCGGGACTGCGCAATTCTCAGAGCCTTGGGGATTTCGTGCTGGCCCATGCTTATCTGCGCGAAGATCGTGTGCTGGATGATGACCTGCCCGTCTGGGTGCCGATCCCGGCATTGGCAGAAATTCAGATCGCACTTGAACGCGCGGTTGCCGCGGAAACGCAGTTAGAGGGTTATGACCTCAAGCGGATCATGCGGACCGGCACTGTGGCCAGCGTGGATAACCGGAATTGGGAACTGCGCGATCAGCAGGGCCCGGTTCAACGGCTCAGTCAAAGCCGCGCGATTGCGCTTGATATGGAAAGCGCCACAATCGCTGCTAACGGATTCCGGTTCCGAGTCCCCTATGGAACGCTGCTTTGTGTAAGCGACAAGCCCTTGCATGGTGAATTGAAACTGCCGGGTATGGCGTCGGATTTCTACAAAACACAGGTCGCGCGACACCTTATGATTGGCATTCACGCGATGGAGCATCTGCGGGAAATGCCGCTTGAACGCATCCACAGTCGGAAATTGCGAAGCTTTGAGGAAACCGCGTTTTTGTAGGCGATTCTGTGTTTGCGCCGTCAATTGGCGGTTTCACAGGGTTGCAAGCCAAAGAAAGCTGTGGAAATCCGCTGAAAATGCCGAAAAACGTGAGGGAAACGCCTACCAAGCGTTGTGTTTCTCCTCAATATACGGTTAGTTTTTGCACACGAGGCCCAAGATCGGGCAGTTAAGGAGACCACGAAATGGCGAAACCAATGACCAAGACCCAGCTTGTGGCCGCTCTGGCCGAAGAAATGGGCAGCGACAAGAAAACCGCAAGCGCTGCACTGGACGCAGTCACCGGCATCATCACCAAGGAAGTTTCTGGCGGCGGTGCCGTGACCCTTCCCGGTGTTGGCAAGATTTACTGCCGCGAACGCCCGGAGCGCATGGTGCGTAACCCGGCCACCGGCGAGCAGTTCAAGAAAGAGGCCGACAAGGTGGTCAAGATGACCATTGCGAAGGCTCTGAAGGACAGCGTGAACGGCTGATCCGGACTTCTGGACTTACTTAAAAGGCCGCTCGTTTGAGCGGCCTTTTTTGTTTTAACGGTGTTTGGGTTTTTCGTGCTCATCCAGCAAGGTGCCATCAAGCTTTGACTGCTGGATGCCTTCGTTTTTCCAAAGCGGCACGCCAGTCGACACCACTGAGCGACCGATCATATGCGCGCCAATCGGGGCGGTGAGCAACAGGAACAGGACCACAGCAACAGCGCGGATGATGATGTCGGACGTTCCAAAGAACAGCGCGCAGCACACCATGATGACCCCGCAGGCTAAGGTGCCAATTTTGGTGGAAGCGTGCATCCGCAACAGGACATCCGGCAATCGCACAAGGCCGATTGCACCAATAACGGCAAAGGCGCCGCCGAGAATGATCAGGCTTCCGGTTATGATCTCAATCATCGGATGTCCTTGCTCTGGACCGTTCGGTATTGCGTTCTGCAAATCGGGCAAGCGCCACAGTGGCGAGGAAGCCAACCAAAGCCAGCACCAATGCCACGTCAAGGAACGCACTTGTCCCGTAGCGGATCGCAGCAAGCCCGCAAAACGCAACGATGGCGACGGTCATGAAGTCAAGCGCGACGACCCGGTCTTGAAGACTTGGCCCTTTGACCAGTCGGATGAAGGCCAATACAACCGAAAAAACGACACACAAAAAGCCGATCTCAAGGCTGATTTCGAGAAATCCGTCCATCACGCGCCCTCCACGGCATCAATTACCCAGCGTTCCATTCCGTCTTTCAGGCTTTTGCGCAGGGCATCGTGATCGTCGGCAAACATTGCATGAACGAGCAGCGTCTTGCGGTCCTCGCTTACGTCCAGACTAAGCGTCCCCGGCGTCAGAGAGATCAGGTTTGTGACCAACAAGATTCCCGTGTCCGATGTCACGTCGAGTGGCACTTCGATGATTGCGGGGCGCGCCCTGTGTTTCGGGGTCAACACATCCATCGCCACGGCAAAGCTCGAGACGATCAGTTCGTAGTGGAACATGATGATCAACTTGATCCACGCGGTCACACGTCGAAAATACGTGCTGGTCCCGATCAGCGGTTGGATTAGCCAAAGCGCTGCATATCCAATTGCAAAGCCGCTGATCAGACCGGTCAGTGACACGCTGCCAGTAAAGGCGACCCACGCGATGGCGAGGATGATGTTCAGTCCAAAAGTGTTCATGGCTGCGCCCCCAGTACCGCTTCGATATAGGCCGTTGGATCAAGAAGCTGCGCGGCAGATGCCTGGGCGAATTGCACGAACGGCTCAGGCATCACGCCAATGATCACGGTCAGTGCGGCCAAACCGGCTATCGGGATCAGCATTGCAGCCCTGTCTCGGTTCGATAGCATCGACAGTTTTGGCTCGATCCCGTCGGGGTGCGGCTCCCAAAAAGCCTGCGCCCAGATCTTGGTCATAGAGTAGATGGTCAATAGGCCCACGGCCAAAGCGATACCGGTGATGATCCAGGCCTGAATGTCCAATGCCGCTTTGACCAAGAGGAACTTGGCCCAGAAGCCTGACAGCGGCGGAAAGCCTGCGAGCGAGAAGGCTGGGACAACAAACAATACGGCCAAGAGCGGTGCAGATTTGTACAGGCCGCCGATGCGCGACAGTTCTGTCCCGCCTGCGATACGTTGTGAGACGCCTGCAATCAGGAACAGGTTCGCCTTAACCACGATATGGTGCACGAGGTAGAACACCGCGCCGACGATGGCGAGTGGGGTCAAAAGCGCCAAGCCAAGGATCATGTAGCCAATCTGGCTCACGATGTGGAACGACAGGATCTTGCGCATATCGCTTTGGGCCGCAGCCCCCAGAACACCAACCACCATCGTAAACCCGGCCACCCATAAAAGGATCGTGTGCGTGAAGGCGGTATCGTGGTCAAAGATCAGTGTGAACATCCGCAGCAAGGCATAGACGCCCACCTTGGTCAGCAGCCCGGCAAAGACCGCCGACACGGCAAAAGCTGGTGTGTGGTACGAGGCAGGCAGCCAAAAGAACAACGGAAAGACTGCCGCTTTGACGCCGAAGGCTATCATGAAGAGCACGGCAACAACTGTCAGCAGGTGTTGATCTGCACTATCCACGGCGCTGGCCAAATCCGCCATGTTGAGCGTGCCAGTCATACCATAAAGAAGGCCGATGCCGGTCAGGAACATGATGGTCGAAACAAGGTTCAATGCCACGTATTTCACGCCGCCATCAATCTGTTCGGGGCGCCCACCCAGCACCAGCAGGCCGAAGGACGCGATCAGCATCACTTCGAACCAGACGTAAAGGTTGAAAAGGTCGCCCGTGATGAATGCGCCAACCACACCCGCAATCAGCATGTTAAAGAGAGCGTGATAGCCAAGCCGCTCCATCCCTTCGTCGACATCCGCGATTGCGTAGATCGACACGGCAACGGCGACGATTGCTGTGATCACGACCATCACAGCAGACAGCAGGTCAGCTACCAAAGTGATGCCAAATGGCGCGGGCCACTGGCCCATTTGTCCAGCGATCACCCCGTCGCGCAAGACGGCATTCATTAGGACGATAGAGGCTGCAAGCAGGACGGTTGATCCGGCTACGGAAATCCAGCGCCCCAGTGGACTTTGTCGCGTCAGGAATGCGAGGACGGCCGTCAGGAACGGGATGACGATCGGAAGTGCGAGAAGCCAGCTCACTTATGCGCCTCTTCAGGTTCGGCCAGGCGCATGTCGTCCGGCGTCAGGGAATTCAGGGTGGTCCACGCGCGGAACACCAGTACAATTGCAAAGGCGAACAGGCCAAACCCGATCACGATGGCTGTCAGTACAAGCGCTTGGGGCAACGCGTTGGCAATATCGCCAAGCGGAGCATCCGCGCCTTCGGGGATCAGCGGTGGTGCGCCATCGGTCAGGCGACCAGCGACAAAGATCGTCAGGTTTGCGGCGTTCGAAATCAGAACCAGCCCAAAGATGAAGCGCAGGAGGTGGTTGGAGAGCATCAGGTAGACCGCTGATGCCACCAGCACACCGATGGTTATGGCAAAAAGGAACTCCATCAGATTTCCTCCTCCATGGCAAAGACAAGGGTGAGGATTGATCCGAACACGACGAGGTAGACACCAATGTCGAACACCAGGACGGTCGAGAGCGGCAGTCCCTTGTCTGTTTCTGTCGCGCCGATGAAGAGCCACTGTCCGGTAAACAGAGCATCACCAAACAGCGCAGCGAACAGTCCTGCAGTCAGCGCTATGCCGAGCCCCCAAATCGCAAGGGTTTGTGGCAGGATGCGAAGTGCCGCACGGGCGTCTTGAGTGCCGCAGGCGATGGCATAGAGGACAAACCCGGTCGCACCGGTCAGCCCGCCGATAAAGCCGCCACCCGGCTCATTATGGCCGCGTAGCATCATGTAGAACGAGAACACGAGCAGCAGTCCGGCAAGGTAACGCGTGCCGACGCGCAGGATGACGGAATTCATTTTTGATCTCCTTTGCGTGTCGTGCGCAACAATGCGTAGGCCGAGAGAGCAGCGATGACGACCACGGCAATTTCGCCAAATGTGTCGAGCGCGCGAAAATCCACGAGGATAACATTGACGATGTTACGCCCATACGCCTCGGGCCAGCTTGTCGCCTCAAAATAGTCCGTCAGGCGCAGATCAAGTGGGCTGGACACAACGGCGACCAAGGTCAACGAAACGGCAAGGCCCACAGCAATGGACAGCACAGCATGGCCCAGCCGGAACTCGGCCTTGGGCATTGAGGGCAGGCGCAGCATCACCACAGCCACCAGAACCACAATCAGCGTTTCGACCAAGAGCTGCGTAATTGCGACGTCCGGGGCGCTGAACACGATGAAGATCATCGCGATGCCAATGCCAACCACACCCAGCGCGGCAATCCCGGCGATGCGTGAATTGGTAACCAGCGCAAGAATGGCCCCTGAAATGGTCAGCAACGCAATCGAGGTGTGCTTCCATTCCACGTCCGACAGATCGACGGCAATCATCGGCATGCCAGTATAGGTCAGCGTTAGCAGGATACCCGCCGCAATCGTCAAGAAGGTAAAGAAGAGGTAGCTAGAGAGTTTGCCATTTTGCACAAGTTGGGTTTGCCACTTTGCAAATCCCTTGAGCCCGTCAAGGAAGCGGTCCCAGCCATGATCGAGGTTTGGAATGGCCGAAAAGCCACGTTCCAGCAACGCACGGAGTTTGACATGGACAGCGTAGATGGCCAAGCCCAGCACAAATGTCGCGATGCTAAGGAACAGTGGGATATTGACGCCAGCCCAAAGCTTTAGCTCTTTCGCCTCGCCGGCTTCGCCAGTCAGGGATATGACTGTCGGATTGATCAAAGCGACTTGAAGGAGATCCGGATAGATGCCGAACAGCGCGCCAAGGCTGGCAAGAATGATTGGACCCGCCCACATCTGCCAAGGGGCCTCGCGCGGAGATTGGTGTGACGGAACACTGCCCTGCCAGAAGGGTCGGAAGGCTACGACGCCTGCGACCGCCAGCATCAGCGCATTGGACAGCAGCGCGGCACCGGCGACGAACACCGGCTCTGACGCCACGGCGATGGCCCCTGCGTATTTCAGTTCCTTGCCTATAAAGCCAAGGAACGGCGGAAAGCCTGCCATCGACAAAGCAGCAAGGGCGGCGGCGACGGCAGTGATCGGCATTAGCCGCCCCAAACCGCCAAGTTGGTCGGTCTCGCGTGTGCCGGTGGACAGGTCAATGCAGCCGACGACGAGAAACAGCGACGCCTTGTAGAGCGAGTGCACGATCAGAAAGGTTGCGAATGCGGTCATCGCATAACCGGACTCCTGCCCAAGGAATAGCGTCAGCGTCCCAAGCGCCATGAGCGTGGTGTAGGCCAAAGCCTGTTTGAGGTCGGTCTGCCGCACAGCCTGAAGGCTCGCGAATACGGCGGTCACCGCGCCGAAGATTGTTAGGGTCCACAGCCAGACATCAGTGCCCGACATCGCCGGATGCATGCGGGCCATGACATAGACGCCTGCCTTAACCATCGTGGCCGAGTGCAGGAAGGCGCTGACTGGGGTGGGGGCAGCCATCGCGTTGGGCAGCCAGAAGTGGAACGGCACCTGAGCAGATTTGGTGAAGGTACCCGCAAGCAACAGGATCAGGATTGGCAGGTACATCGCGTGGGCACGCAATTCATCGCCCATCGTCAGAAGGCCGTAAATACTGGTCGTGCCGGAAACAGCTGCAAGCAGGATCAACCCGGCAAGGAATGCCAAACCACCAGCGCCGGTAACAAACAGCGCCTGCAACGCGTTGCGGCGGCTTTTCTCTGTCTCGTGCGAGAATCCGATCAGCATGTAAGAGGTGAGCGTCGTAAGCTCCCAGAACACGAACAGCAGGATCAGGTCGTCTGCCAGAACAAGGCCCAGCATCGACACCATGAACGCAGTCAGAAACAGCGCAAACCGTGCGTAGTGTGGGTGACCTGCCAAGTACGTGTTCGAATAGAGCAAAACCAGCGTACCAATACCGGAGATCAGCAAGGCAAAGGTCAGGCTTAGACCGTCAACAAGGAACGCCAGTTCGATGCCGACAGACGGTATCCACGGGATCGACATGCGGACGATGTCTTGTGCTGCGATGGTCGGGATCATCGCGGCGAAATACACAAACAGCGCTGCAGCGAACAAAACTGGGACAATCCCAGTCAGCCCATTGCCGCGTGTGTCGGTTGGAAATCCGCCTGCCATCAGTTGAGTCCTCCTGCCGCGCCTGTGCCGATTGGTGTTGCAAATCCCGGTGCCTTGGCGGTCAGGACCGAACAGCTGACGTGATTGAGAATCGTCTCGGCTGTATTTCCGATAAATAGACCAGCGACACCGGTGCGTGTGAGTGTGCCCATGACAATCGTGTCTATGCCTTCGGCGGCGACATGTTCGGGAATTACATCACCGGCAACGCCTTTGATGTGCAGCACTCGCATCAGATCGTCGAATTCGGAAAAGCCGGACACCAGGGCTTTTAGGCGCGCCTTGCTGTCGTTCTGTGCTGTCGAAACCAGGCGGTCGATGTCATTGTCCAGAATGCTGGAAAGCCCGTGGCGCAGGGTTGCCTCTTCCTGAAGCCGCCAGACATTCATCACGTCCAGCTTGGCGCCATCGGCGCGCGCCAACGATGTGGCAAGCTCCATAAGCGTTTGGTTCAAGCTGTCACGCCCGGTGTTTTCAGAATCCGGATCGACCGCAACCAAAATGCGCTGCGATTTGGGTTCAGTAGCTGCATTCAAAACCCAGATGGGGCAGGGGCATTTGCGCAACAAGTGCATATCTGCACCAGGAAAGAACCGTCGCCCAGCCGCACGATGCGCGCCCTTTATGACAAGATCATGCCGGCCTTTGATCACCTGCCGGATGATTTCAATAAAGGGTGTGCCAATCAATAGCTTGGTATCGACGGCAATACCCTTGTCACGCAGGGTGGTTGCGCGCTCATCAAGTTTCGCCCGGTGCACAGCGATGATTGTTTCACCGATCTCTTGGTTGCCAAGGCCAGGGATCATCGAAAAAAGCTTGGACACATCGTTTGCGCCGCCGCTGTCGATGGTCGACACCAGCGTGACAGCGGCATCGTTGGCCGTCGCCAGCCAAACGACACGGTCCAGCGCCAGTTCATAGGCACTCTGCTCGTCGCATACGAAGAGTATGTTCTTGAATCGTTGCACGCTGCGCGCTCCTTCACCCAACTGACGAGATAGGATTGAGGGTGTCATTGACCAAATCGAAAATTCGCGCAACATTGATAGAAATTATCTATCAGGAGTTTTGGCGTGCCCAGCTTGCAGCAATTACGGTATCTGGTGGCGGTTGCCGACCAGCTGCATTTTAGACGCGCGGCCGAGGCCTGCAATGTCACGCAACCAACGCTTAGCGCACAGATCAAAGAGCTTGAGATGCGGTTGGGCACCAGCCTTGTCGAGCGGAGCCGCTCCAAGGTCATGATGACTCCGACCGGCAAAGATATTGCGGAACGCGGGCGGCGTATACTGCGAGAGGTGGCCGAGATTCACACCATCGCCAAATCACTGCAAGACCTGATGAGTTCGGTTATCCGGATTGGCGTGGTTCAAACGGTGGGATCATATTTCCTGCCTCTGGTGATCCCGGACCTGCACAAGACCTATCCCAAGCTGGGTTTGTATATCCGCGAAGGTTTGCCCGATCTGCTCTTGCGTAGTCTTGAAGACGGAGCATTGGACCTGCTGTTTTTTCCGCTGCCGGTGAACCGGGTTGAGCTGGAAACACAGTCCTTGTTTCGCGAGCCGATTCAGGTGGTTATGCCTGCCGACCATCGGCTGGCGAGCGAGTCTGAAATCGACCCGGTGATGTTGCGTGGTGAGACGATTTTGTCATTGGAACCGGGCCATAGGTTATACGAATTGGTGCGCCGGATTTCCGATGATTACGGTGTTGAACTTTCGCATGACTACGAAGGCACCAGCCTTGATACGCTCCGGCAGATGGTGGCCACTGGGATGGGGCTGTCTTTGATGCCTGCGCTCTATGTGAAATCCGAAGTCACCCATCAGGATCTTGTCGTGGCTCGCCCGTTTCGAGGAACCGCACCATCGCGGACCATCGGAATGGTCTGGCGAAAAGGCACATCGCGCGAAGTGGAGTTTCGACTTTTGTCCAACCTCGTCTGCGCATCACTGACCGAGAGCGCACCGGAGATCACCGTGCTTGGGGATGTGTCGGGCCGGTGACGCCTATCTATGGCGCGTGCTGGACAAGCGAGGCAATCGTTCGGTCCACCCGGTCACGTGTGGCCGGAGCACCCTTGTTCCAGCCTTCGGGGTCGTCGAGTGCCGCTGGCGTTTCGAAATCAAACGGTATTTGCGACAGGTCACTGTTCATCAATTCGATCATTTCGAACACGGGAACAGCCGCGCGCCTTTGTTTTTCCGAAAACTGCAAAGACAAGCCGATCAGCGTCCTGCTGTTATAAGGCGACAGGTAAAAATTGCGCCAAAGCGCGGGGAACGAGGCGCCAACCGTAGAATTGTAGTACACTTCGAGGAACATGAAGTCTGCCGCTTTGGCCATTGCTGCCTCGGGCAGGGTGTTTTGCCAAGCAAAAAAATCATCGCGGAACCGGTCTGCAATCTTTGTGTCGAAGTCAGCCCTTGGCACGATCAAAAGCCTTTCGATTTGCCAATCCGGATCGCGCCACTCCTCTTGCGGGCGGAACACGAAAACGGCTCGCAACAAGTCGGTCTGGTGCCCGCGCAGAATGACGTTTCCCTCTGGTACACCTTCAATTACGCCGTTTAGATATTCACGCGGCGGATGAACTGGCGCGCCATAGGCCACTTGATATGCACGGAGCGTGCGGCGCATGTCTTTTCGGTTGCGCGCATAGTCGCGCTTGTCGTGAACGTCATGCGCAGCGCCACAGACACGGCAAAGCTCGGCTGCGATCCTGGCATCGCGCCGCGTCGCATAGTTGTTGATATGCGTGTAAACCTGATCGACCTTGCCCAGATGTTCGCCGGCGAAACCCAGCAGCAGGCGGCTGTCCATGCCGCCGGTCACCGGCAAGGAACAAGGGTACGCCTCAGCGAGGGCCCGGATATTTGCACGTGCCTTTGCAATGATCTGGGAATACACCGCCAAAGGGTTGGGGGCTTGGAAGCTAAAACACTCGTCTCGGGGCCAAAAGCGACGCGTCTCAAACGTGTCGAGGTCAAGGAGGAAATTGGGGTTCAGGCGCCGAACAGAGGCATCAATTGTGTGAAAAAGGGACAGCTTTCCCCCACGCTCCTGAATCGTTTCAAAATCGAATTTTGGATTGGTCTGGACAGGCCGTTTTATTGCCAACAACGGCGACGAAGCGACATAGCGATCCCCGGCATTGTAGACCGCGCCGATCATCCCAACAGGATCCGTGTACAACCGGTTTGCATCGCCGACGTTGAGCACAAAAGCAAATCGGCCAGCCGCGTCATTCAGAAAACGCTCGAACTGATCCCAGAAGCCCGGGGATGTGCTGGCGAATGGAAGGTGTAGCTTGCCCGCAGACTGGAGGCCGCGTGTGCCGACAGCAACCCCAAGCAAGAGGCCGATATACTGATCTTTGGAATCGAAAATGCGGTGAACGGGAAGAGCCGCGCCACAATAAACGTGGAAATTGCCGACTTCGTACCGAACAAACCCGTCAAGCATTTCAACTGTTTTTGAGATTACATATTGATAGCGAAACCGGTCTTCAAACGGACCTAGCCGATAGTTCCATTGATGCTGTGCCTCGAACATACCTGATTGATATCGCTATTATTGTCCGGATATTCATCGCACAGCTACAGCTGTCGCGAAACATCGGGTTTGCGATAAGGTGAGATATCCAATCACGATTTCTTGCTTCTGCCCATGATGCTGCGGTTAAGTGTGATCATGGGTGTGGCTACCCCCTAAAGGTTAAATTTTCGTAGTCGCAGTCAGTACGCCCAGACACTGTTTGGCTTGTAGATACCCTACGAACCCTTGCTGTGACGCTTGAAATCGCGAGCCTCGCGTGCTGCGGCGCATCGTTCAGAATTTGAGGGTTAGACAGCCTAACGCAAGCCGGTCCTGATAGTTGGGAGCCGATCAGCCTGAGGCAGGACCATAAATAAGGAGTTTGGTGGAGCCTAGGGGGATCGAACCCCTGACCTCTTGCATGCCATGCAAGCGCTCTCCCAGCTGAGCTAAGGCCCCGTTTGTGCGCGTTCAATTACGCAATGCCGGGGGCGGGATCAAGCATGATTCCGCCCCTTCGGCAGAAATTAATCGTCGTCGTCGCTTGCGACGTCTGCGATCTCGTCCAGCGATACGTTGTCGTCGTCATCATCCTCGAGAACGTCGTCGTCTTCGAGTTCGACATCAACGTCGTCATCCTCCAGAACATCCACCTCGTCCGTCGTCTCGGTCTTGGCTTTGCTCTGGCGGTCTTCGGCATCTGCCGCAATCATGCGGGTCTTACCAGTTTCCACTTCAACCACCTCACCCGTGTATGGGCTGATGATCGGATCGGCATTGAGGTCGTAGAAGCGCTTGCCTGTGGTCGGGCAAAGGCGCTTTGTGCCCCATTCTTCTTTGGGCATGGGTGATCCCCTTCAATTGCGTGGTCATATCGACAATCTGCGCCAACTGCCATAACACCGAACCAGTGTCAAAGGCTTTACGGCACGGAACTCATTGAGCGGCATATGGGCGTTAGAACCTTTCCCGGCAACCCCGAAATTCCGCTGAAATTGCGGAAAAACGCGCGTGCGCGGCGGATGACGTTGCGGATCTCGCGTGTTGATGGTGCCGTGACCCTGACGATACCGCGTGGCGTCTCTGAACGTGACGCATTGGCCTTTGCGGCAGAAAAGCAGGGCTGGGTCGTTGGGCACTTGTCTAAACAGGCAAGTCCCGAGCAGGTTGGACCCGGGCAAACCCTAACGGTTGGGGGGCGGTCGTTCGACATTGTTGCGGGCGATGCCAAGCGGTTGAGGGTCGTCGAGCAACAGATTTCCGTGCCTATGCCGATAGAAAAAGGGCGCGTGCATTTGCAGGCTTGGCTCAAGGAACAGGCACGGGCGGAATTGACCCGTGCGTCAGATCACTATGCGGCGCGTTTGGGTCGTCGCTATACAAAGCTGACCTTGCGCGACACGCGATCCCGATGGGGATCATGCTCGTCTGCTGGCGCTTTGATGTATTCTTGGCGTCTGATCCTCGCGCCAAAGGCGGTTCTGGAATATGTGGCCGCGCATGAAGTGGCGCATTTGCAGGAAATGAATCACTCAGCGGCGTTCTGGAATGTGGTTAATCAGCTGTACGGTCCGCACAAAGACGCGCGTGATTGGTTGCGGCACGAGGGGCCGAAACTTCACCGGTTCCGCTTTGATGCTTGACCCAATCGGTTGCTGTGATCACAATTTGGTATGAGCGTGCTGACCCGCCCCACCGAACCGACCCTTTCGGCACATGACCGAGTTTATCGCGGTCTGCGCAACCGGATCATGTTCGGCCAGATGTCCCCCGGTGAACAACTGACGCTTCGCGGGGTCGGCAGAGAATTCGACGTATCCATGACCCCCGCACGAGAAGCGTTTCAACGGCTGGTGGCTGAAGGGGCACTCTCGATGTCGGCCTCGGGGCGCGTGTCGACGCCAGAGCTGTCGAACGACCGGATCGAAGAACTGGCCGCGTTGCGCGCCTTGATCGAAGTCGAGCTTGCCAGCCGTGCTTTGCCGCGTGCGCATTTAGCGTTGATTGACCGCTTGCAGGCCATAAACGGGACAATCGCCGACGCAATCTCGAACCGTGATGCGGTGGGATATATCCGCACCAACCTTGATTTTCACCGCACACTTTATTTGCGCGCGCAGGCACCGGCGATGCTCGCAATGGCGGAAACGGTTTGGTTGCAGCTTGGGCCGACGATGCGCGCGCTCTACGGTCGACTGCGCCGGACTGAGGCACCGCAATACCATCGTTTGATCATCGCAGCCCTAAAGGCCGGGGATGAACCCGGCCTTCGGTTGGCTGTGCGGTCTGATGTGACCCAGGGTCTGCGTATGTTGACTGGGTAGTTCGTAAGCAGCCGCATTAATGGGCCATGAACACAGGGACTTCGCAGGTTTCGAGCATATTGCGGGTCGCGCCGCCCAGGATCGCTTCGCGGAAGCGCGAATGTCCGTAGGCCCCCATGACGACCAGATCGGCATTGATGTCGGTCACATGACGTCGCATCACATCCGATACGCGCGGCATTGTTTTGGACAAGACGTCAATTTCGACTTTCACACCGTGGCGGGCGAGAAATTGCGAAAGCTGACCACCTGGGTCTGACCGCGTGGGGCCATGTTTGGGTGGATCGATCACAACAATATGGGCCGAACGTGCAGTGGTTAGGAGTGGCAGTGCGCTGCGCACAGCGCGCAAGGCTTCGGCGCTTTCATTCCACCCTATGGCGATTGTTTCCGGCAATTTTAGCTTTGGACCGTTATCGGGCAGAACGATCACAGGTGATTGGCCTTCGAAAAGTGCACCCTCGACGACAGGTTCAAGTTCGATTCCCCGATCGTCGCCGTATGGCCGGGGCAAAACCGCCAAATCTGCGAAACGCGCATGTGATGCGACAAAGCGCGCAACATCAGCAAGTTGGCAGACCGCCTCGGTGACGCCCCAGCGCAAGCCGGACCCATCAAGCTCTTTCTTGGCGGCTGCCGCCATCTCTGAGGCTTCTTCACGGGCATGTTGCAATGTTTCTTGCAGCACAGCCGCGTTCATCCCTGCGTAGTAGTAACCTGTCTGCGTGCGATCAACACCGATACACACCATATCCAGATGGGCATCTAGCGCGCTTGCCATAGCAGTGGCCTGCGAAACGGTCTCTGTTAATTGGGCCTGATCAGTGACCACGGCCAGAATCGTTTTGAAAGACATGGTTGGCTCCCTTGGTTGATTTCCCTCGTGAAGCACTTTCCACCCAAGTTGCGTGGTGCGCTTTGACACCCATCAAGCAAGTCCGGCAATTCTATTGATGCAGATCAAGGATAGGTTTGGCCAAGTTTCGCATTAAGGGCCCAGTCTGAAAACCGCCTGCATGGCAGCCGAATCGTGCAGGTATGACGAAGGGACAAAAAATGTTGAACTATATCAAGCTGATCGCGCTTGGTTTGATCACGCTCTTTGCGATGATCGCAGCGAGCTATGCGCGCGATTTAGCCTACCAGGTTCACGCCATCATTATCATGGCGGTGTCTGCTGGGCTTTTCCTCTGGACGTTGCGGAACACCGATGAACCGGTGCCTGCGGCCGTTCTTGAAACAAGCTACATGGACGGTGTGATCCGCTACGGCGTGGTCGCAACAGCGTTCTGGGGTGTGACAGGGTTCCTCGTGGGAACCTTTATCGCGTTTCAGCTCGCGTTTCCGGGGCTTAATTTTGAATGGGCGCAAGGCTATGCCAACTTTGGCCGGCTTCGTCCCCTGCACACATCTGCGGTGATTTTCGCGTTTGGCGGTAACGCCTTGATCGCGACATCCTTCTATGTGGTGCAACGTACAAGCGCCGCGCGACTCTGGGGCGGAAACCTGGGCTGGTTCGTATTCTGGGGCTACAACCTGTTTATCGTGCTGGCCGCGACGGGCTACTTGCTGGGCGCGACCCAGTCCAAGGAATACGCCGAGCCGGAATGGTATGTCGATCTGTGGCTGACCATCGTCTGGCTGGCGTATCTGGCGGTTTTCCTCGGTACGATCATCAAGCGGAAAGAGCCGCATATTTATGTGGCAAACTGGTTCTTCCTGTCCTTTATTGTCACTGTTGCGATGCTTCATGTGTTCAACAACCTGAGCATCCCTGTCTCGATCTTCGGTTCGAAATCTGTGCAGGTTTTCGCAGGCGTGCAGGATGCGATGGTTCAGTGGTGGTATGGCCACAACGCTGTGGGCTTCTTCTTAACTGCTGGCTTCCTCGGCATGATGTATTACTTCGTGCCCAAGCAGGCTGAACGCCCGGTCTTCAGCTATAAACTGTCGATCATTCACTTCTGGGCGCTGATCTTCCTGTATATCTGGGCTGGTCCACACCACCTGCACTACACCGCTCTGCCTGATTGGGCCTCGACCCTTGGTATGGTGTTCTCGATCGTACTCTGGATGCCCAGCTGGGGCGGCATGATCAACGGTTTGATGACGCTCTCGGGTGCATGGGACAAGCTGCGCACCGACCCGGTCATCCGGATGATGGTGATCTCGCTTGGCTTCTACGGCATGTCGACCTTCGAAGGTCCGATGATGTCGATCCGTGCGGTGAACTCGCTATCGCACTACACTGACTGGACCATTGGTCACGTGCACTCTGGCGCGCTTGGTTGGAACGGTATGATCACCTTTGGTGCTCTGTACTTCCTCGTGCCCAAGCTCTGGAACCGTCAGCGGCTCTATAGCCTGAGCATGGTCAGCTGGCACTTCTGGCTCGCTACCATCGGCATCATTCTCTACGCGGCCTCGATGTGGGTCACAGGGATCATGGAAGGCCTGATGTGGCGCGAAGTTGATGCAAACGGGTTCCTCGTGAACAGCTTTGCAGACACCGTTGCCGCGAAGTTCCCGATGTACGTTGTGCGTGGACTTGGTGGTGTCATGTACCTCACCGGTGCCCTCATCATGTGCTACAACCTGTGGATGACTGCAACGCGCAGCCCGGCAAAAGACGCCGTGGCCAGCGGCGCAGCCGTCGCAGCCGAATAAGGAGGCTTGGACAATGGGTATTCTTGACAAACACAAGCTCATCGAAACCAACGCGACACTGTTGCTGGTCCTTAGCTTCCTTGTCGTGACCATCGGGGGATTGGTGCAGATTGTGCCTCTCTTCTATCTCGAAAACACCATTGAAGAGGTGGATGGGATGCGTCCCTATACCCCTCTCGAACTGGCGGGCCGGAACGTCTATGTGCGCGAAGGCTGCTATGTCTGCCACAGCCAGATGATCCGCCCGATGCGTGACGAGGTCGAACGCTATGGCCACTATTCGCTTGCGGCAGAGTCGATGTACGACCACCCGTTCCAGTGGGGCTCCAAGCGGACCGGGCCTGACCTTGCCCGCGTTGGTGGTCGCTATTCTGATGACTGGCATGTCGATCACCTGCGTGACCCGCAGTCTGTCGTGCCGGAATCTGTGATGCCGAAATACGGTTTCCTCGAAGCGACCCTGCTGGAAGGTGAACATATCGGCGACGTGATGGGGACCAATGCTTTCGTGGGTGTGCCCTATTCGAGCGAGATGATCGAAGCTGCGCGCGAAGACTTCCGTGCTCAGGCCGATCCAGACAGTGACTTTGACGGTCTTCTGGAACGGTACGGCGAAGACGTAAATGTTCGCAACTTTGACGGACAGCCGGGCGTTTCCGAAGCAGATGCGCTGATCGCCTATCTGCAGGTGCTTGGCACAATGGTCGACTTCTCGACCTTCACACCAGACGCCAGCCGGTAAGGAGGGAACAATGGAAACCTATTCGTTTCTCAGGGAATTCGCAGACAGCTGGATGCTGCTCGTCCTATTCCTGTTCTTTGTCGGGGTGATCCTTTGGGCCATCCGTCCCGGCAGCAACAAGACACATCGCGATACGGCCAACATTCCGTTTCGCAATGAAGACAAACCCGCCGCATCCAAGGAGGCGAGGACATGAGTAAAAAAGACGACGATCTTGATTATGAAACCACCGGTCACGAGTGGGATGGGATCAAGGAATACAACAAACCGCTCCCGCGCTGGTGGCTGTGGACATTCTACGCCTGTATCGTTTGGGGGGTGCTTTACACCATCGCCTATCCGGCATGGCCCGGCATTAAAGAAGCGACGCCTGGTTTGCTTGGCTTTTCGACACGGGCGCAGGTGGCTGAAGACATCGCAAGCTTTGAGCAGGCGAACGAAGGCATTAATACACAGCTGGCCTCTGTCGAATTGACCGAGATCGCGCAGGACGCCGACCTCAATCAATACGCACAGAACGCAGGCGCGGCGGTGTTCCGGACGTGGTGCGCCCAGTGCCACGGCTCTGGTGCGGCTGGTGCCAAAGGGTATCCCAACCTGCTGGACGATGACTGGCTGTGGGGTGGTGACATCGAAGCCATTCACGCAACCATCGCGCACGGTATCCGCAACGAAGAAGACCCGGATGCCCGCTGGTCACAGATGCCTGCCTTTGGCGAAATGCTCGAAGAGCAGGAAATCAGCCAAGTGGTCAACTACGTAATGTCTCTGTCAGAAGAGCCCCAAGATGCCTCAATGGTGGCCGCGGGTGAGACAGTGTTCCTAGACAACTGCGCTGCCTGTCACATGGATGATGGTACCGGTGACCGTTGGCAGGGCGCGCCGAACCTGACAGATGCGATCTGGCTCTATGGTGGGGACTACGATACGATCAAGGAAACCGTCACCTATTCGCGCTTTGGCGTGATGCCTCCATGGACAGAGCGCCTGAGCGAAGCCGAAATTCGCGCTGTTGCGAGCTATGTGCACGGTCTTGGTGGGGGCGAAGCCCCGGCCGAGTGATCGGCAAGACATTCCCATCCGACCCAAGGGCCGGATGGGACGCCGCCGATGCTTCTTTCTGTTCGCGCGTTTCGAAGCATCGGCGCTCTTATTTTCCAATTCGCCATCTTTGACCGCGCCATGGCCACCGCCGAGCGCGGTTTTGTTGTGTCTGCCCCCACCAGATATGCGGGGGCATATAGACAACCGGATCGATCATTTCCAATCCTCCCAGCGCTTTGGTGCACCCGTTCCGCGCAGGTCTTCGCGATACCACGACTGCGGGATCTCTTGTTGATACAGGGTCGGGGAAACACCGCTGGCGCGAAAGAACGTTTGTGCAAGTGTGGTGAACATGACAGTCTCCTTTGGTGGGTTGTGATCTATTTCCATACTTGCGGTTTGCGCGTTGAGATGCGACTCAGGGATAAATTCATTATGTAAGTTGAAATTACATGATTGACTGGACGAAGCTTCCTTCCCTCTCAGCCCTCCGGGCATTTTGTGCCTTTGTGCAAACAGGATCGGTAATTGATGCCGGGATCGCGTTGAATGTCAGTCATGCCGCCATTTCCCAACAGTTACGCAGTCTTGAGACCCGTTTGGGCACGCCTTTGTTTGACCGTTCAAGCCGTGCACTCGAATTGACCAACGAAGGACGCGACCTGGCCCGCGCGTTGGAAGACGGGTTCGGGCGTATCGCAACTGGGGTTGAGGCTTTGACCAACTCCGATGCGCAACGCCCGCTGAACGTGGGCTGCACCCCTACATTTGCGAGTGCATGGCTAATGCCGCGGCTTGCCAGTTTTCAGACGGAACACCCCGGGATCGACATGATCATGACACCCAGTCCGGTGCTGACCGATCCATCTCCTGGTGCGATTGATGTCGCCATCCGTTATGGCACAGGCGGCTGGAACGGGTTGGATAGCGAACCGCTCACACCGTCGCCCGTCGTTGTCGTTGGCGCGCCATCGTTGTTCCAAGGCACCCTGCCGAAAGAGCCCCGTGAACTGATTGTATATCCGTGGCTCGAAGAGCTTGGGACGACGGAAACCACATCTTGGCTGTCCGCGCAGGGGCTTGAAAACGTGCGGGTTTTATCTCGCACTCAGGTGCCAGGAAACCTAATGATCGATGGTGCACGCAATGGCAACGGGATTGCAGTGACCACACGAATCGCGGTTGCCGAAGACTTGGCGGCAGGTCGTCTGATCGCCGTATTCGAGGACAGGCTGGATGCGGGATACCATCTGGTCACAAAACCAGGGGTGCAACGTGCCCCTCTCAAGGCGTTTTTGCGTTGGATTCGGAGGGAAGCGGCGAAAACCTGAATTAAAGATACAGTATTTGATGCAGGTCAAAGTCTGGCACGGCACTGCCTGAGAAAAGACGATCAAGCCAATCCGTCTTTGGGAGCCAATTGTTTCGTGTCTCAAGCAGAAAACCAAACACCGCCGAACCTTTACGCCGCACGGGAGCCAATTTTCCCCAAGCGCGTGAATGGCAGTTTCCGCAGCTTCAAATGGATCATCATGATCGTCACGCTGGGCATTTACTATGTCACGCCGTGGATCAGATGGGACCGGGGGCCGCAATTGCCGGATCAGGCTGTCCTGATTGACCTTGCCAACCGCCGCTTCTTTTTCTTCTGGATCGAGATTTGGCCACACGAATTCTACTTCGTAGCGGGTCTGCTTATTATGGCGGGGCTTGGATTGTTCCTGTTCACTTCGGCGTTGGGGCGGGTGTGGTGTGGTTATGCCTGCCCGCAGACGGTGTGGACCGACCTGTTCATTCTGGTCGAACGCTGGATCGAGGGCGACCGCAACGCGCGGCTGCGCTTGCACCGACAGGAAAAAATGGACTTCCGAAAAGCTCGACTTCGGGCGACCAAGTGGGTGTCGTGGTTCATTATCGGGCTCGCCACCGGCGGAGCGTGGGTGTTCTACTTTGCTGACGCGCCCACTCTTCTGGTTAACCTTGTAACAGGACAAGCGCATCCGGTGGCCTACACCACAATGCTGATCCTGACCGCGACAACTTTCTTTTTTGGCGGCTTCGCACGTGAGCAGATCTGCATTTATGCCTGCCCATGGCCGCGCATTCAGGCGGCGATGATGGACGAAGACACCCTGACCATCGGCTACCGCGAATGGCGCGGAGAGCCGCGTGGCAAGCACCGCAAAGGGGACGGAGCCGAGCAGCTGGGCGATTGCATCGATTGCATGGCCTGTGTGAACGTCTGCCCGATGGGTATCGACATTCGCGATGGTCAGCAGATGGAGTGTATCACCTGTGGCCTGTGTATCGACGCCTGCGATGACATCATGGAAAAGGTGGGCAAACCCCGTGGCCTGATCGACTACCTCGCGTTGTCGGACGAACCCCGCGAACGTGCTGGAGAAAAGCCGCGCACAGCTTGGTTCCATATCTTCCGGGTGCGCACGATGATGTACACAGGCCTCTGGGCCTTGGTCGGGATCGGACTTGTCTTTGCGCTTTTCATCCGCCCTGAGATCGACATGACCGTCGCGCCGGTGCGGAACCCGACCTTTGTGACAATGTCGGATGGCTCGATCCGCAACACATACGATGTGCGCCTGCTCAACAAACACGGTGAGGACCGTCCGTTTCGCGTGTCGGTCACTGGTCACCCGGCCCTGCGGGTGCAGCTTGAAGGCACGCCCTACGAAACTGTGTCGGTACCTGCCAATGAGACCTTCTTACAGCGTGTCTACGTGGTGGCAGCTCCGGGGTCAGACCCGGCGCAAGACGAACGCAGCGATATCCGCTTTTGGGTCGAAGACCTGACCAACGGAGATCGCGCATACACTGACAGTATCTTCAATGGGAGAAGCAACTGATGGTCAAAGAACGCAAACTCACTGGCTGGCATGCCATGGCGATTTTCGGCGGTTGTTTCGCCGTTATTATCTCGGTCAACTTGGTCCTTGCCTATTCAGCAGTAAAAACGTTTCCAGGCTTGGAAACCAAGAATTCATACGTTGCATCGCAAAGCTTTGACGAGCGGCGCGAAGTTCAGGAAACGCTTGGTTGGGAAGTGTACGCCGAGGCGCGTGGTGGGCTTTTGATCTTGAGTATCAAAGACAGCCAAGGGCGCCCGGTGCAGGCTGGCACGCTTGACGCGATCCTTGGCCGCGCCACCCATGTGCAGGACGATCGCAGCCCCGACTTTGCTTTTGACGGACGTGCTTATGTGGCCCGCGAAACCCTGAGCCCCGGCAACTGGAACATCCGCATGAAAGCCACGTCGCTTGACGGTAAGCCGTTCGAGCAACGCGTGGTTCTTCACGTCGAAAGCTGATCTATGACCGTCGCGATGCGCCCACCGGCCTCGGCTTGTCCGGCCTGTTCTGCCGCCCCCGCCGCCGCCGCCTTGGCTGAGACCGCTATACCTAAGGACGTCAATATCGTCTTGTCGTTGCCGTCGATCCACTGTTCGGCGTGTATTTCCGGGGTTGAACGCACTTTGGGCGCAACTAACGGTGTTAAAGGTGCGCGGGTCAATCTCACTCTCAAACGGGCACAGATCGAGGCTGCACCGGACGTGACGGCAGCCGATCTTGTGCGCGTGCTCGAACAATCTGGCTTTGAGGCGCACGAACTGGACAGCACTGCTTTGCGCGCGACCGAGACCGACAAGGCAGGCCGTGATCTGTTGATGCGTTTGGCCGTCGCCGGATTTGCGGCAATGAACATTATGCTGCTGTCTGTTGCAGTCTGGTCCGGTGCCGATGGCCCGACCCGTGACATGTTCCACTGGATTTCTGCAGCCATCGCTTTGCCGACCATCGCGTTTTCGGCACAGCCGTTTTTCAAGCATGCATGGACAGCGCTCAGGGCAGGGCGGCTTAACATGGATGTGCCGATCTCGTTGGCCATCGCTTTGGCTGTTGCCACATCGCTTTGGGAAACCTCACTGTCGGGCGAACATGCCTATTTCGACGCGGCGATCACCCTGACCTTTTTCCTCTTGGCAGGCCGCTACCTTGATCACCGAACCCGTGCAGCTGCCCGATCGGCTGCAGAGGAATTGGCCGCGCTCGAAGTACCACGTGTTTCGCGGATCACCGAGGATGGCGAAGAACAGATCGCCATGTCTGCGCTTGTCGTGGGTGACCTGATCCGTGTCCGTCCCGGTGGCCGGATGCCGGTGGATGGCGAAATCATCGACGGGCAATCTGAACTGGATCGGTCACTTTTGACTGGCGAAACGAGACCCATCTACGCAGGCCCCGGCACTCCTGTCAGCGCGGGCGAAGTCAACCTGACTGGCCCTCTGACCATCCGCGCCAACGCCGTGGGACGGGATACATCTTTGCACCGGATGGCCGATCTTGTGGCTATCGCTGAATCCGGCCGGTCGCGATATACTTCGCTGGCAGATAAAGCGGCCAAGCTTTACGCGCCGGGTGTGCATATCCTGTCGGCTTTGGCATTTGCCGGCTGGTTCATCTACACGTTCGATCTGCGCACCGCGCTCAACATTGCGGCTGCGGTTCTGATCATCACCTGCCCTTGCGCGCTGGGTCTAGCTGTACCCGCTGTGACCACAGCGGCGTCGGGACGTCTGTTTCGCAAAGGTCTGTTGATCAAGGATGCAACTGCGCTGGAAAGGATGGCGCAGGTGGATACGGTTGTCTTTGACAAGACCGGTACGCTGACCGCGGGCACCCCAGAAGTGGTCAATCTGGGCGATCATTCGCGTCGCGATCTTGGCATCGCCTTGGCGCTTGCCGAAGGGTCGTCACACCCTTTGTCACAATCACTTGTAGGGGCGATCCGTGAGGCAGGTATAGCGCCCGATAGGGTCACAGAGATTACCGAAGTGCCGGGCCACGGCACCGAAGGCACTTGGCGCGGCCAGACCGTTCGCTTGGGTCGTGGCAGCTGGGTTGGCGGTGGAGATAGCCACGAGACCTGTGCCTGGCTGCGTGTCGGCGACCGTGTGGCGGACTCGTTCCGCTTTGCCGATCAGATCCGCGATGGCGCCGAGGCGCTTGTCACCAAGCTGCAACATGATGGTTTCGACGTGATTCTGATCTCAGGTGATACCACACCGGCGGTCGAGGCTTTCGCCAACCGGCTTGGCATCGCCAAGTGGATTGCCGAGGCTCTGCCGCAGGACAAGGCCGCAAAAGTCGCGCAGCTGACCGATGAGGGGAAATACGTTCTGATGGTCGGTGACGGGCTGAACGATACAGCCGCTTTGGCAGGGGCGCATGCGTCTATCTCACCGGCAACTGCGCTTGACGCGGCACGTGTGGCGTCTGATGTGGTCTTGCTGGGCAACTCGCTTGAACCAATTTCCGACGCGCTTTCGACATCGCGCAAGGCGATCAAGCGCATTCGTCAGAATTTTACCATCGCGACGTGGTATAATATCATTGCTGTGCCGCTGGCGGTTGCGGGTCTTTGCTCGCCTCTAATCGCCGCATTGGCGATGTCGAGTTCCTCGATTACGGTATCGCTTAACGCAATGCGCCTGAGATAACCCGGAGCCTAAGATGAACGTACTGGCTTATCTGATACCTGTTTCGCTTATCCTTGGTGGGGTCGGGCTGGTCGCGTTTGTCTTCACGGTCAAGTCCAAGCAGTACGAAGACCCGGAAGGCGCGGCACAACGTATCCTGTCTGACGATTACGACGACCAACCCAAAGCCTGAACGACAGGTTTAGCTTGGCCCGATCATAAAGCAGGTGACCTGCCGGGCCTGCAGCCGACGGCATGCCAGGTCAGCGGCTTCACGGCTAAGTCCCATGAAGTTGGCATCATATCCACGTGAGCCATTCACCACCTTACGAAGCGACCCGTCCAAAGTTGCCATTTCTGCCAAAGCAGTCTTGAGCAAGGCTTTCTCGGCAGCAAAGCGGCTTGGGAACCGGCCTACGTTGATGCCCCAGTGTCGGCCACCGGATGTGGAAATGCGGGTCACAATTTCGGCTTCGCGCGTCTGTGCGGGCTGCACAGAAACAGCCTGACGCGAAGAGGCGGAGGCCAGAACCAAGGTGCGTGGGCGGACGACTGGCTTGACCGATGCGCTGGGCGCAGTCTTTTCCGCAGCGGTCAATGCTGCGGCGTTTGCCATAGGCTCTGTGGCGGCGATGGCCACCTTAGCCGCAGTTGCGGTTACTTCCTCGATCTCGGCGGTTTGCACCTCTTCGAGGACTGATTGGATTTCCTGCTTTAGTTCAGCAACCAATGCGTCAGGCAGTGCCGGCTCGGCGACAGGCCGCGCTGTTGGACGCAGGCTGGTTTTTACGGCTGCCGCGACAACGCGAATAGATTTGGCACGTGTGTTGGTTGACGGTGTCTGGCTTTTGGCGATCACAACGTCTGGCGTGGCCGATGTGTCGGGGCCAAGGTAGGGCGGCTTGCGCGGCACACGTAGGGCCATGCGGCTTGGTGCTTTTCTAAAGCCAAGGTCCATAAGCTTAGCGACCTGCGCGTTTCGGGTCGCGGTTGAATTGCCGCCAAAAACTGTGACGATGATCCGCTCTCTTCCGCGCTCTGCGGATGCGGTGAGGTTGAAACCGGCAGCCCGGGTATAGCCCGTCTTGATCCCATCGGCCCCGGCGTAGCTGTCTAGAAAACGGCGGTTTGTATGCGCGACGGTCTTAATGCCAGCGTCGGTGCTGCGGCGCGAAAATAGATTGTAATACTGCGGATAGTCATAAAGCACGTGCCGCCCAAGGATCGTCATGTCACGGGCAGTCGAAAGGTGACCACTTTCGGTCAAGCCATGCGCGTTCTTGAATGTCGTGCGCGTCATTCCAAGCGCTTTGGCGGTACGGTTCATCCGACGCGCAAACGCAGCCTCTGATCCGGAAATTGCCTCACCTATGGCAGTCGCAGCATCGTTTGCCGATTTCACAGCAGCAGCGCGTACAAGGTAACGTAGCTGGATCGTCGACCCGGCGCGCAGGCCAAGCTTCGACGGCGGCTCAGCAGCGGCTTTCTTGGAGATCCGCACCTTGGTGTCCATGCTGATCTCACCGTTTTGTACGGCTTCGAACACCACATAAAGCGTCATCATTTTCGTCAAAGACGCCGGATGCAAACGTGTGTTCGCATTTTCCGAGTGGATTACCTCGCCGTTTCGGGCATCCATGACCAAAGCTGCATATGGCGCGGCCATAGCACTGATGGGTACAAGGATTGCCAACCAAACTGCGGTGATAACATACAGGCCAATTCGGCCCGGCTTTATACGCCGTCCCGTCACGATATCTGCCTTCTCTGCCTCAAGCTGCCGAATTTTTTCGGTCAGCATTATTATTACGTAGAGGTTACCACACGAGGTTAGGTCGATAAAGTCCTTATTTTTATATCTTTTTTCCTCATGCCGACATGATCAGGCGCAAGATGTTGGGGGCGGGCGCGAAGTGATGACTAGGTCAGCTAATGTGGCAAGAATAAGGCACTACGCGTCAGCCGATCTCGTCCACGAGTGGCGGTAAATCGCCAAGGTCGGGGATGCTCCGGTATCTTGGATTATCGGGTGGATCAGCCTTTTCGAGATCCCATTCAAGGTCATGCGGCACAAAAACGCCCCAGGCACCGGCCTCGACCGCCGGAACAATATCGGACCGCATTGAGTTGCCGACCATCATCGCAGCCGCAGCGCCGCCGGGATGCGCAGTGAAGATGGTTTGATATGTTGCAACGGATTTCTCCGACACAATGGCAACGTCATCGAACAGTTCTCCTAGACCCGATTGAGCAAGCTTGCGTTCCTGATGCAGCAGGTCGCCTTTGGTGATCAGCACTAGCCGATAGCTGTCAGCCAACGCGGTAACGGTAGCCTCTGCATGCGGCAAAAGCTCGATTGGGTGGGCGAGCATATCTTGTCCCGCATCAAGAATTTTGCGGATAACGTGTCCCGGAACTGCACCGTCCGTCACATCAATGGCTGTTTCGATCATCGACAGGACAAAGCCTTTCACGCCGAAACCATAATGGCCGATGTTGCGTTTCTCGGCTGCGATCAGCCGGTCATGGAGCAAGGATTTGTCAGTGTATTCAGAAAGAAGCTCTTCAAAACGGTCTTGGGTGAGTTTGAAAAACCGCTCATTGTGCCAAAGCGTATCGTCAGCATCGAACCCGATTGTTTGCAGCTTTCGCGTCATAGCGGGCTCGCGCCTCTTTTCTCGCAGTCAGGACAGGTTATATAGAGCCATCAAGGATATGGAACCCGAGGTACGTCCCCAAGCATGAGACATCTGTCGAACCACATGGCGTCATCCGACCCCAAGGCCGGACCTCCGTCAAACGAGGACAACGACACAGGCGTCGTTGTTGAAACGCGTGCCAAGACGAAACGTCCGCCGCTTTACAAGGTGATGCTGCTGAACGACGACTACACACCGATGGAATTCGTGGTGCATGTTCTCGAGCGGTTCTTTGGCATGACACATGCCCAAGCCTTTGAAATCATGCTGACCGTCCATAAGAAGGGCGTCGCAGTCGTAGGTGTGTTCAGTCACGAGATCGCGGAAACCAAGGTTGGCCAAGTGATGGACTTCGCCCGCCGGCATCAGCACCCGTTGCAATGCACCATGGAAAAGGAATAACCGGGGGCGCCCGGGGTCTTTCATGACGTTAGCCAGACTAGCCCACGCCCTCGAGACAGGTGCACTTGATTTATCTTATGATGCACGTGTCCTCCTGATCGAACCGAAGCCCGATGCTGATATTGGTGCACTGCCAACGCGCGATGTGACGATTCAGCAGAATTTCAAACCAACGTTTGACCTGTTTAAAGCGATGGGCGTGACTGTGAACACAGACGCAAAATCGCCTGCTGATGTGGTACATATCACTTTGCCACGCAGCCGCGAACTCGCCCGGGGTTTGATCGCGCAGGCCGAAATGACTGCACCCGGTGGTCGCATCATTGTCGACGGTGCCAAGACCGATGGTATCGACGCAATGCTCAAGTTTGTTAAAGCACGCGTCACGATTGAGGGGCAGCTTTCGAAAGCACACGGAAAGGTCTTCTGGTTCGACGCGGGCACGAGCTTTCAGGACTGCGCATTGCCTGATCCGGGACCAGCTGCAGATGGTTGGATCACCCAACCTGGCGTCTTTTCCGCTGACGGCCCGGATCCCGGTTCATTTGCGCTTGTCGACGCACTTCCCAAATCTATCAAAGGCCGCGTTGCCGATCTTGGCGGCGGTTGGGGATTCCTGACAAGGCATCTGCTCGACATTCCGGGCGTCATCCATATCGACATGGTCGAAGCCGACCATCGCGCTGTGGTGTGTGCTGAGCTGAACTTGAACGATGACCGTGTCGCCGTGCACTGGGCTGATGCCACCAAATGGGGCACGCCAGGTACTCTGGATTGGGTCGTGATGAATCCGCCCTTTCACACCAGCCGCACCCCGGATGCGTCTTTGGGTCAGGATTTTATTCGTTCTGCTGCGCGTTTGCTTAAACCCAAGGGGTCGCTGTTGATGGTGGCAAACCGCCATCTGCCTTATGAAACGACGCTGGCGTCAAGTTTTGTTCAGGTACAGGAACTGGATGGCGACAACCGTTTCAAGATCCTGCAAGCTGACCAGCCACGGGCGCCCGGAAAACCGGCGCGCGCAAAACGGCGCTGAAGGAGAAACACCATGTCATTCTCGATCGAAGGCAAGACGGCCATCGTCACGGGTGCCGCCAACGGCGTTGGATTGGCGATTGCGCGGCACTTTGTCGATCAGGGTGCCAATGTCATGTTCGCGGACATGGACGAAGCCCGCCTTGCCCATGAGTGCGGCGAGATCCCCGAAGAAGATGGAAATATCCGATACTTCGCCGGCGACTTGCGAGAGCGGCTCACTCTGGCAAACCTGCTGTCGGCAACGATTGATGCTTTTGACCGCATAGACATTCTGGTCAACGGAAGCCGTCAAGTTCTGCCCTCCGACCCGCTCGATCTGGATGATACGACGCTCGAAGCGCTTGTCTTGCAAAACGTCACCAATACGTTTCGTCTGTCGCAAATGGTCGCCAAGCGCATGATTAAACAGTCCGCCGACAAAACCGAAGGTCAGGCGGGTGCGATTGTGAACCTTTCGTCGATTGCGGCACGCCGGACGCAACCAGAACTGCTGGGTTTTTCGGTGTCGATGGCGGCATTGGATCAGCTGACACGGTCTTTGGCGGTATCTTTGGCCGAACACCGTATCCGTGTGAATTCTGTGGCGTTGGGATCAGTCATGTCGGCCAGCCTAAAACAGGCTTTGAAAGATCATGATGGTTACCGCGAAGAGATCGAAGAAAACACACCGCTCTCGCGTATCGCCAGCCCGGCAGAGCTTGCGCAGGCCGTGCAATTTCTTTCGTCTGAAGGGGCAGGGTTTATCACTGGTCAAATCATGACAATCGACGGTGGCCGCACCTTGCTTGATCCGGCTAACGCACCTGCGCACTGATCCTCGTTCTATGTACCAGCAAGCCGTTGGGGTGACTTGTGATTTCCGCCGCGCATTGTAGTGTCCTGTCACAAAGATAGGACAGTGATATGACGGATAATTTTGACACCGAAAAAGCGCGCGCCTCTGCATGGTTTCGTGAACTGCGGGACCAAATTGTGGCCTCGTTTGAGGGGCTGGAAGACAGCCACGACACTGGCCCATTGAGGGATGCAGCTCCCGGACGCTTTGAGGTGACCGAAACCAAACGCACCTCGGACGATGGGTCCGATGCTGGCGGCGGCCTGATGAGCGTGATGCGCGGTGGTCGAGTGTTCGAAAAGATCGGTGTCAATGTCTCGACCGTATACGGGACTTTGGGTGAGCGCGCGCAAAACGCGATGGCTGCGCGCAAGGGCATTCCCGGTATGAAAGATGATCCGCGTTTTTGGGCCTCGGGCATCAGCCTTGTTGCGCATATGCAAAACCCGCATTGCCCCGCCGTGCACATGAACACTCGCATGTTTTGGACACCTCACGCGTGGTGGTTCGGCGGTGGCTCTGACCTGAACCCTTGCATCGAATATGGCGAAGATACGCAGCATTTCCACAATACCCAGAAACAGCACCTCGACCCGCACGGCGCAGCGCATTATCCGCGTCTTAAGGAATGGGCTGACGAATACTTCTACATCCCGCACCGCAATCGTGCACGCGGCGTCGGGGGTATTTTTATGGACGACCACAACACTGGCAATTGGGAAACTGATTTTGCCCTGACCCAAGATATCGGACGCGCGTTCCTGCCAGCCTTTGTGCCGCTAGTGGAAAAACGACGCGTTCGGGATTGGTCGGAAGCCGACAAAGAGGCGCAATTGGTGCATCGCGGACTCTATGCCGAATACAACCTCGTCTATGATCGAGGCACCAAGTTCGGCCTGGAAACCGGCCACGATGCCAATGCGGTTTTGATGAGCCTTCCACCTTTGGCCAAGTGGATTTGAACCCAGGATCAGGTACAAGTCCCGGCCCTAGGCATCCCGCCAAGTGCCGGGGGCAATTCCATCCAGTGACCATTCCCCAACCGACCACCTGACCAGCCGCAGGCAAGGCAACCCGACATGTGCCGTCATCCGGCGCACCTGTCGGTTGCGGCCTTCGGTGATGGTGATGCGCAGCCAGCCGTCCGGCACCGTCTTGCGATAACGCACAGGTGGGTCACGTGGCCAAAGATGCGGTGGGTCGATCTGATCCACTTGCGCAGGGCGCGTCGGTCCATCTTTGAGTGTCACTCCGGCGCGTAGCTGGTCGAGTAGTTCTTCTGTTGGCATGCCTTCGACCTGCGCAAGATACGTCTTGGGGGACCGGAATTTCGGATTGCTGATTTTGGCCTGTAATTTCCCGTTGTCGGTCAAAACCATCAGCCCTTCACTGTCCCGATCCAATCGCCCGGCTGGGTAAACAGCCGGCACTTTGACGAATTCCGACAGGGTCCGCCGCCCGGTTCCTTCGGTGCTTTTGTCAGTGAATTGCGACAGCACGTCGAAGGGTTTATTGAACAGGATGATGCGGGTCATTCTGGTTTCATCCGTTTGGTGGCGAAGAATTCGGTCAAAAGAGTTTCGGCCTCAGTTGCATTCACGCCGTCATAGATCTCGGGTGTGTGATGACATTGCGGATGCGAAAATACCCGTGCCCCATGTGCGACACCGCCGGATTTCGCGTCTCCCGCTGCATAATATAGCCGCCGAATACGTGCGTTGGCGATGGCCCCGGCACACATCGGGCATGGCTCCAACGTCACATACAGGTCATGTTCGCCAAGCCGTTCAACCCCCAAGATCGCACAGGCATCACGAATTGCCAGCATTTCCGCATGCGCCGTTGGGTCATTCAACTCGCGGGTGCGGTTCCCTGCAGACGACACAATTGTACCATCAGGCGCTACGACAACCGCGCCGACGGGGACTTCGCCGCGGGCTGCTGCGTTGCGGGCCTCGTCAAGGGCCAGTGACATATTTGAACGGAACACCATATGCCCGTCATAGACCGCGCAATCACCTTTCCCAAGGGGCTGAATTGGACTAAGCCGCTTGGCATGACACAGAACACGCCTCCTGGTGATCGCATCGCCAAAGTCATCGCCCGCGCGGGTCTTGCCAGCCGCCGCGAGGCCGAACAGATGATTCAGCAGGGCCGCGTTTCGGTGAATGGTAAGGTGATCAACAGCCCGGCTTTGAATGTCACACCAGAAGACAAGGTGGTTGTGAACGGCAAGGTTGTTGGCACACCGGATGAGGCACGCATCTGGCTTTATCACAAACCGGTCGGCCTGGTGACCACCACCAAGGACGAGCAGGGCCGCCCTACGATCTTCGACAAACTGCCGGAAGACCTGCCACGCGTAATGAGCGTTGGACGGCTCGACCTCAATTCCGAAGGTCTGCTGCTGCTCACCAATGACGGCGGAGTGAAACGCAAGCTCGAATTGCCGTCGACAGGCTGGCTTCGCAAATACCGCGTGCGCGTCAAAGGCCAGCCCAAGGACGAAAACCTCGAACCATTGCGCAAGGGTTTGGTCATTGACGGTGAGAGGTTTCAGCCAATGATGGTCACGCTGGATCGTCAGCAAGGCGCGAATGCGTGGCTGACAGTTGGTTTGCGCGAAGGCAAGAATCGAGAGATTCGTCGCGCGATGACAGACCTTGGATTGACAGTGAATCGGTTGATCCGGGTGTCCTATGGACCCTTCCAATTGGGGCAGTTGAAATCAGGTGCGGTTGAAGAACTGCGCCGTAAGGTTATTCGTGATCAGTTGGGTCTTGAGTCTGCCCCCGAGGTAAAATCTGCCAAGCCTCAGAAACCAAAGGGAAATACAGTTCGGCGCAAGCCGCGTCCAAATCGGGCTGGAAAGACTCCCTGATCTTTCCCTTTTAACGCCCATTTTCCGCCCGTTTTTGCGTCGACCTTTGCAGGATGTTGATCACATTCATCACGTCTGCCGTGCTTGTGACCTCCGTGCTGCTTGTTTTGTCGAATCTCGGGACTGTTGCCGACGACACATCCAAGGCTTTGCGCGGTGCGGTACAGCGTATTCGCACAACCGGGGCGATGGCCTCTTGGGTGGCTTTCGGCGTTTTATGGCTGACCATCTTCACACTGGGGTTGCTGTAATGAGGTCCCGGTTGAAAAGCATGGTCGACTACCGCGATAGCGCCGCACTTGGCAAGGTCGCTCCGGTCGATGATGTCCCGGTCGGCTTCATGGTTCTTGCAACGTGTCCTTTAATTCTGTGGTTGCTGGACGGAACCGTTGCAGGTTTTGCTTCAGCGCTTTTGATCATCATGCTGTTTGGCATTGGCCTTCTGTGCCTGTCGGTCGGTCAAAGAACGCACATCGCCTATGATATGGCCGAAGTTGCGGAACGTCCCAAGATCCCTTTCAAACTGATTGGCAGTGCGATTGTTGCCTTGGTGGTGGGTCTGTTGGCGACAACAAAGATCGCGCTTCCAGCGATCCCGCTTTTGATCGGCTTGTCGACATTTATCCTTTGCTTGATTTCCTTTGGGCTTGATCCAATGCGCGACAAGGGCATGGACAACCCTACAATGCGCGTCCGAATGGTGAATCAGAACCTGCATCAAGAGTTTGATGACCGCTGTGAAGAACTGCTGCTGGCGCTTGGTCGTTTGGAAGATGATGATTTGTTCGAACGCACCCGCGCGTCGGTGAACACCGTATTGGGCCTGTTGGGCACCATTGATGACGCCTCCCCAAAACTGCAACGGATTGCACCTTCGGTCTCAAAACTGATCGACAAGATGCAATCCGAAGTGACAGCTCTGATTGAAACACCAAATGGCCGCGTGACTCCTTTTCAACGCCGCAAGTTTTTGGTCAAGATACAGACCCTCGTGGACACGTTCGAAACTCGCGCCCGGAATAGTGGTATTGGTGAAGGCCGTGACAATTTCGAACTCCAGACCGACCTGCTGTTCAATCGCATGAACCGCTATCACGCCGCCTGAGCGGATCTGCGCCGACTTCCCCCTAGTAAGCCCTAGGCACATCCCCTAAGTTTCCTTCAACACTTTGGAACAAGGGGGACTCATGTCCAGTGCAGGCCTGAGAAAAGTAAGCTATGCATTGCTTCTGGTCGTGCTGTTTGGCGTGTCCACCGGCTGGCTTGGTGGGCTTTAAAGATGTCCCAACGGTTCGGCGGAAAATACAGCCCTGATGGGGCAAGCTCTCAAAATGCAGACAAAAGTACGTCTAAAGGGTTCAAGGGCGCAAAGGTGGATCCCGCCGGTGCGAGGTCAAATGTTCTGTTTGTTCCACCGGTTGTTTTGGCGTTCACTTCAATCAACGAAGGCGCCATCGGCCTGGGCATAGGCCTTATCGGGGCCGCGACGCTGCTTTTGGGCGCTTGGCTGTTGCGCAGTGGCCTGACCGCTGAGGCGGCGTACAACGCACGCAAAGTCGCGCGCCGTCCGGCATTTCCCAGAAAAACCGTTGCTGCGGTCATCGCTGGGGCTGGCGTTGCCATCGCGGCCTTTGCCAATGAGCCTGGTTTGATTGCACCAGTGATTTACGGACTGGCAGCCACAGCGCTACACATCGGCGCTTTCGGTCTCGATCCAATGCGCAACAAGGGAATGGAAGGTGTCGATACGTTCCAGCAAGATCGTGTCGCCCGCGCCGTGGACGAGGCCGAAGCGCATTTGGCCACAATGCGCGATGCCATCCAAAGGTCGGGGGATCGTGGCATGATTGCGCGGGTCGAACAGTTTGAAGCAACTGCAAAAGACCTGTTTCGCACTGTTGAGGAAGATCCCAGAGACCTTACATCGGCCCGCAAGTACCTAAGCGTTTATCTGATGGGTGCCCGTGACGCGACGATCAAGTTCGCGGATGTCTTCGCGAGAACCCATGATCCAAAGGCTCGCGAGGATTATGCTGCTTTGCTGGATGACCTCGAAAAGAACTTTTCCGCACGCACCCGCAAAATGCTGCTGGATGACCGATCTGACCTGACCGTCGAAATCGATGTGTTGCGCGATCGGTTGCAGCGCGAGGGTGTCCGAATTGATCGCGAAATGAAATAGAGTAGAAATGAGTTGTAGAGGAAACCTCGATGTCTGAAACAATCCGCTCCAAAGCGCAGGACGCGCTCGCCCTAGTGGAAGAAGTGAATGCAGTTGTGCTGCCTGAACCCAAGGATGCGAACGCCATCGTGCCTTTGGCGCAGGCCGACCCTGCCGCAAGCGAAGAAATCCGGTCGCGTATGGCCGAAATCGACATGGCCGACACCCAGTCCATCGTGTCGTTCGGCTCGGCTGCGCAGGCGGAATTGCAGGAAATATCGCAATCCATGCTGGCGGACGTCCGCAATAAAGACGTGGGCCCGGCAGGCGACAGTCTTCGTGGAATCGTCAGCACCATCCGGGGATTCTCGGTATCCGAGCTCGATGTACGCCGCGAACGGTCGTGGTGGGAAAAACTGCTGGGCCGCGCCGCGCCCTTCGCCAAATTCACGGCGAAATTCGAAAAGGTGCAGGGCCAGATCGACAGGATCACCGACGATCTTCTCAAGCATGAACACACGCTGCTCAAGGACATCAAGTCGCTTGATCTGCTCTATGATAAAACCCTGCAATTCTATGATGAATTGGCGCTTTATATCGCTGCGGGTGGGGAAAAACTCGAAGAGTTGGACAACAACGACATTCCTTCCAAAGAGGCCGAAGTACAGGCTGCGGCGGAAAATGATCAGGTGATGAAAGCGCAGGAATTGCGCGATCTGCGGGCTGCGCGTGACGATCTGGAGCGCCGGGTGCACGACCTCAAATTGACCCGTCAGGTGACGATGCAATCGCTGCCGTCAATTCGGCTGGTTCAGGAAAACGACAAGTCGCTCGTCACAAAAATCAACTCGACTCTCGTCAACACCGTGCCACTCTGGGAAACCCAATTGGCGCAGGCGGTCACCATCCAGCGCTCTGCCGAAGCGGCGGCTGCGGTGCGGGATGCCAATGATCTGACCAACGAATTGCTTACCTCGAACGCCAAGAACCTGCGCGACAGCAACAAGCTGATCCGCGAAGAAATGGAACGCGGCGTGTTCGATATAGAAGCTGTCAAACAGGCCAATGCAGATCTCATCGGCACCATTCAGGAAAGCCTGCAAATCGCCGACGAAGGCAAGGCCAAGCGCGCTGCAGCCGAGGCGGAACTCAAAAAGATGGAAGCCGAACTGCGCGATACACTGGCGTCGGCCAAAGCCCGCAAAGACGGGATTGGCGACACCACTGCGACCTCGATGCCAGATCAATAATCACGGGATGCGGCGCTGGTCTCATATCCTGTGGTCCTGCGCCGCACTTGCGGCTCTTTCGGCATGCGATCCGTTCTTGGCAAGCAACATACCTGCAGATACCAAACCACAAGCACGACCAGATCGACCAGCCGCTGTTTCTACGCCTGTCGCACAACAGCCATCTGAACAAGCAATGGCTTTGCGTAGTTACTATGCGCGCGTTCAGGAAGATCTGTTGGCCCAAGGTCTATTGCGGGTTGATGGTGGCGGTGTCGATACGCCTTTCACTGATCGGATGCTGGCGCGCAATTTTGAACGCATTGCTTTGGCGGAAGAATACACGCGTGGCGCTGGGCTTCAGCCATCCAGCGGCGCGCTGGGTGAAATCAAGAAATGGCTCGTGCCGGTGCGCGTCGACGTTACGTTTGGTGACAGCCTGTCTGCCGAAGATCAGGCGCAGGATCGCCAGACCCTTGGCGCATATACACGCCGGTTGTCGCGCGTGTCCGGCCATCCCATTTCGCTCGTGTCCTCGCAGGCCAACTTCCATGTGCTGGTTATGGGCGAAGACGACAAAGCCCAACTTCGCGCCACGCTGGACCGGATCGTACCAGGGATGGAGGCGTCCAGTCGGGCGATTTTCCTCAACCTGCCTAGGTCCATTCACTGCCTTGTCGTCGCTTTTGCCGATACCAATTCAGGCAGCGCCTACCGGCAGGCCGTCGCATTGGTGCGCACTGAACACCCCGATTTAACTCGTCGTGCATGTTATCACGAAGAACTGGCCCAAGGGTTGGGTCTTGCCAATGATGACCAAAACGCCCGTCCGTCCATCTTCAATGACGACGAAGAATTCGCGCTGCTGACCACGCATGACGAACTGCTACTGAAAATTCTATATGACCCCAGCCTCACCCCCGGCATGACTGCCGATCAGGCCCGACCCATTGTGCGGACGCTAGCCCTTGAAGTGACGGGCGGCGGACCAAGCTGACTTAACGGAGACCCCCAATGCCCATTTTCGATTTCCTGAGTGGCCAATTCATTGACGTCATCCATTGGACGGATGACACGCGCGATACGATGGTTTGGCGGTTTGAACGCGAAGGCCATGAGATCAAGTATGGGGCCAAGCTGACCGTCCGCGAAGGACAGGCTGCGGTTTTTGTTCACGAGGGCCAGTTGGCGGATGTGTTTACGCCGGGGCTTTACATGCTCGAAACCAACAACATGCCGATCATGACCAGTCTTCAACACTGGGATCACGGTTTTAAGTCGCCTTTCAAATCCGAAGTCTATTACGTTAACACCACCCGGTTTCAGGATCTGAAATGGGGCACCAAAAACCCAATCATCTGTCGTGATCCCGAATTTGGTCCCGTCCGTCTACGGGCCTTCGGGACCTATTCCGTGCGTGTCACCGATCCTGCCAAGTTCCTTGTGGAAATCGTCGGCACTGATGGCGAATTCACGATGGACGAGATCAGCTACCAAATCCGTAACATTATCGTGCAAGAGTTTTCTCGCACCGTTGCTCGCTCTGGTATTCCCGTGCTCGACATGGCGGCGAACACGCGCGAGCTTGGTAAACTGCTTGGCAAAGAAATCGCACCGACACTTGCGGAATACGGCCTCGAACTACCCGAGCTGTATATTGAAAACGTGTCTCTTCCGCCTGCGGTCGAAGCTGTTCTGGACAAGCGCTCGTCGATGGGCGTGATCGGAAACCTCAACGAATACATGCAGTTTCAGGCAGCCGAGGCGCTGGGCAAAGATGGTGGCGGGGCCGCTGCCATTCAGGCTGGGCTTGGCGCCGGCTTGGGGATGCAGATCGGCCATCAAGCTGCATCCCAAACAGGCCCGTGGGGCGCGTCCCCGCAACAACATGGCACGGCTTCGGCGCGCAAATCGCCCCCACCCCCGCCGCCAGTTGAACATGTCTGGCACGTGGCCGAAAACGGTAAGACCACTGGGCCTTTTTCCAAAGCGGCGCTAGGCCGAATGGCAACCGAAGGTGCATTGACGCGGGAAAGCTATGTCTGGACGGCAGGGCAAGACGGTTGGAAAAAGGCCGAAGAGGTGATGGAGCTGGCGCAACTGTTCACCGTCCTGCCACCGCCGCCCCCGGGCGCGTAATCACATGTGCATTGCGCCCTTGGTAGTCCTGTCCAGACGCTGTGTTGCCCGTTCAGTCACGTGGGCGCAAGGCAAGCAGAGCAGGATCACGTCACATGGTGGCCGTCCTGCTCTATGATGTCTTGGGGTAACGTTTTATTGGTTCGCCGCAAATTTCCACTTAGAGACTGCACTTTTCAACGCATTGGAAGCGTCGGCAAGTTCTGTATCCAGCATTGTAATGGCGGCGTCTTTCTTGCCTTGATGGACAAGCTGCGCCGTCCGGCCAGCCGTTTGATGAAAGGCCGCATGCAACGCGATGGTGTCCTGGGCTTCGGGCATGGATTTCGTGTCGGCAGGCAAGCTCTCGAGCCAGCGGCCAAACTCGCAGTTGCGGTGATCCCCGGCCGTCGCAGACATGTCGTTGCCACCCGGCGTTTGTGCCGCCATCCGAAGGCGGAGTTTCCACGCCCCGTGTGCCCCGATGGCATTATTGAGCTGGGTGTTCAGTTCTGTGCTGGTCATTTCAAGTCCTTTTCATATGTCATTGTCCCTATGAACGGCCTTCCCCAGTGCGGATTTAGACAAATCGGCGACAAAGCATGATCGACACCCAGCATCACTTTCCCTGTGACCAATGTGGCGCAGATTTCCGGTTTGATCCGGATCAGGGACTGTTGTTGTGCGACCACTGCGGCAACACCAGTGAGATTTCGGGCTCAGGGCCTTGGGCTGGTGGCGGCATTCGCGAGATCGACTTTAAGACCGCGATTGCCGATCGATTGCCATCGCAAGAGATGGAAGAGACACGGGTCACGAAGTGTCCCAACTGCGCCGCCCAGGTCGAATTCGATCCGGGGGTTCATGCAGAGGAGTGTCCTTTTTGTGCGACTCCGGTGGTCGCTGACACAGGTAGCAACCGGCATATCAAGCCCAAGGGGCTTTTGCCGTTTGCATTGGATGAAAAATCGGCACGGCACGCGATGAACGATTGGCTTGGTGGCCTTTGGTTCGCGCCAAACGGACTGCAGGAATATGCCCGCAAAGGCCGCAAGATGACCGGAATTTACGTCCCGTATTGGACGTTTGATGCGGATACGCAGTCAGCGTATCGCGGCCAGCGTGGGACGGTTTACTATGAAACCCGCCGCATTGTGCGTAATGGAAAATCCGAGACCGTGCGTGTCGCCAAAGTGCGTTGGAGCCCCGCGTCAGGCAGGGTCGCACGCTATTTTGACGACGTTTTGGTCTTGGCGTCACGGTCGCTGCCCAAGAAATACACCGACGCGCTCGAGCCATGGGATTTATCCGCGCTGGAACCCTATCATCCTGAATTTCTTGCTGGTTTCCGCGCCGAGGCGTATGGCGTTGAGCTTCAGGATGGATATTCCGAAGCTAGGAATTTTATGGACCGCGTCATTCTGCGAGATGTGAAGTTCGACATCGGCGGGGATCGACAACAGGTTCACAACATTGACACGCGTGTATCGGACGTAACGTTCAAGCACATCCTGTTGCCTGTCTGGCTTGCCGCTTACAAATACCGCGGCAAAAGCTATCGCTTTGTCGTCAATGGGCGCACAGGGGCAGTGCAGGGTGAACGCCCTTGGTCAGGTTGGAAAATCGCTTTCGCGGTGATGGCCGGGCTGATCGTTGCAGCAGGTGTAGGATACGTTGTCGCGATGAACCAGTGATCGTCAGACCAGCATCCCACCGTCCGTATCGTCGCCTGCTTCTTCCAAAAGCACGCTCATATCCGGCACTGTGATGTGGCGCTTGCCTTCCAGCGTGATAATCCCGTCCTTTTTCAAAGCGGACACCTGTCGCGACACGGTCTCAAGTGTAAGCCCGAGATAATCTGCCATCGCTTCGCGAGTGAGGGGCAGATCAAACGTGACCGGTCCATCGAGCCCGCCAAGGTTCAACGTCGCATCGCGCCGGGCAATGATCGACAAAAGCGATGCGATCTTTTCCCGAGCTGTTTTGCGACCCAGAACCAGCATCCATTCGCGGGCAGCATCCAGTTCGTCCAACGTCATCTGCAACAGACGCTGCGCGATATGCGGCGTACGCTCCATCAGGTCTTCGAAGGGTGTTTTGCGGAAACAACACATGACCATGTCGGTCGTCGCAACCACGTCATAGGCCGCTGTCGGCCGACCAGGGCGTCCAACAAAATCACTGGGTAGCAAAAGACCGACCATCTGCGTGCGGCCGTCTTCCATGGTTTGCGTAAGGGTGGCGATACCGGACACAACCGAGCCGACAAAATCCATCCGGTCTCCCGACCAGATCACTGTCTGACCAGCTTCGAAGCGGCGGTAATACTTGATGTCTTCAAGCCTGTCCAATTCATCGGATTCGCACCGCGCGCACACGGCTCTGTGGCGGATCGGGCAGTCATTGCAGTCTTGTGTGACGGAGAGGCTGTCTTCTTTCAACATGGTTCCGGTCTTGATCTGTATCAATGCTAAGTCTTCGTTCCCAATTTAATGCTAAGCGCATGGTAGCGAGAACACAACTTTCCCGGTTGGGACTATTCGACGCGAAGGTACCTCGATATACGAGTTACCCTACGTCTCCGCATTTCAAGAATGACGTGAAACCGGGGGATTTCTCGGATTGGATCGAAGCGATCCCCGAAAATTCTGAGATTTCGCTGTATCTTCATGTGCCGTTTTGTCGCCGTTTGTGTTGGTTCTGCGCCTGTAGGACACAAGGTACGGCCAGCGGGGAACCCGTCACAGCCTATGTAGAGACCCTCAAAGATGAGCTGTCACTTCTCAAACGGCACTTGCCGCGTGGCGTGCGCTTGTCGCGACTGCATTGGGGCGGCGGGACGCCGACGCTTTTGTCGCCTGATCACATGCGCGACTTGTCGGAAACGGTACGTGAAACTGCTGATTTTGCCGAAAATTATGAATTCTCGGTCGAAATTGATCCGAACGAGATTGATGCTGCACGTCTGGATGTCCTGTTCAAAAGCGGCATGAATCGCGCGTCCATTGGTGTGCAGGATTTCGATCCCGATATTCAAAAGACGATCGGTCGTGAGCAAAGCTTTGAAACCACGAAACGGGCTGTGGATATGATCCGCGAACGCGGGATTCAAAGTCTGAACGCCGACATCCTGTATGGTCTGCCAGACCAAACACGCAGCAAGATCGTTGATTCGGTTCAAAAGCTCTTGTCGCTCTCGCCGGATCGCGTCGCACTTTACGGCTATGCGCATGTTCCTTGGATGGCCAAACGCCAACAGATGATTCCCTCAGACGCCCTGCCGCGCCCTGATGACCGGTTGGAACTGTTCGAAACGGCGCGCAAACTCTTTGTTTGGGATAATTACGACGAGATCGGCATCGACCATTTCGCCACAAAAGAAGACGGCCTGTCTGTTGCCGCCCGCAACGGCACGCTTCGCCGCAATTTCCAAGGTTACACGGATGACACGTCAGATGTGCTTGTCGGACTTGGCGCTTCGTCGATTTCCAAATTTCCGCAGGGCTATGCCCAAAATGCACCTGGCACGTCGGCCTACACCAAGGCAATCCGAGCACATGAATTCTCGACCGTGCGTGGCCACAGCTTTACCGACGATGACAAGCTCCGCGCGCGGATGATCGAAATGCTGATGTGCGATTTCCGGGTCGATACCGAAGAATTGGTTCGTGACTACAAAACCACGCGCGCCGAACTGCGCAGATTGTTCGACCGGACGAACTCCGAATTCGAACATCTTCTAGAGGTTGACGAGTCCGGCTTGTTCGTGCCGTCCAAAGCGCGGCCGCTGACCCGGATCATCGCGCGTAGCTTTGACGCGTATGATCTGTCGTCAGCAGGGCATAGCTCGGCGATTTAACTCGCCAGATCGAACGCGGCTGCCATCAAGGTCTTGGTGTAGTCCGTCTGCGGGTTGGTAAAGACATCTTCTGCCGACCCGTATTCCACTACGTCGCCGGTGCGCATCACGATCACCTTATGTGACATTGCACGCACAACTTTCAGGTCGTGACTGATGAACAGATACGCCAGATCGTATTTCTGCTGCAGGTCACGCAAGAGGTTCACGATCTGCACCTGAACCGTCATGTCGAGCGCTGACGTCGGTTCATCCAGCACAACGAGCTTGGGGCGCAGCACCATAGCGCGCGCAATCGCAATGCGCTGACGTTGACCACCAGAAAATTCGTGCGGATAGCGGTGCATCGTGGCCGGGTTCAAGCCCACCTCGGTCATTACTTCGGTCACCAGTTCTCGCTGTGTCCGGCCGTCCGGTGACCCATGCACGCCCAGACCCTCGGCAATAATCTGTTCACAGGTCATGCGCGGGCTCAGGCTGCCGAACGGGTCTTGAAACACGATTTGCATTTCGCTGCGCAGCCGTCGCAATTCCCGTGTGGACCAATCACGTACGTTTTGTCCGCGATAGGTGATCCCGCCTTCGGACTGGATCAAACGCATGATTGCCAAGGCCAGTGTCGTCTTGCCGGATCCAGATTCGCCAACGATGCCGACGGTTTCACCCGCGCGCACTGCAATGGTGGCATCATTGACGGCTTTCACATAGCCGACGGTGCGTTTCATAAATCCCTGTTGGATCGGGAACCAGATCTTCAGGCCATCGGTCCGGGCAATCTCTTCTGCGCCGTCTTTGACGGGATTCGGCGACCCGGTCGATTCCGCGCTTAGCAGCATCTGCGTATAGGGGTGTTGCGGGTTGCTGAAAATCTCGCCCGTAGGTCCAGTCTCGACGATCTCGCCATCCTTCATCACACAGACCCGATCGGCGATCTTGCGCACGATCCCAAGGTCATGGGTGATGAACAGCAGGCTCATATCCTCTGCTTCCTTGAGGTCGGCCAGCAATTGCAGGATTTGCGCCTGTATGGTCACATCCAGTGCCGTTGTCGGCTCATCCGCGATCAGCAGCTCGGGCCCGTTCGCAAGCGCCATCGCGATCATCACACGCTGTCTTTGCCCCCCAGACAGCTGGTGTGGATAAGCGCCCAACCGGCTTTCAGGGTCGCGTATCCCGACCTTGTTCAACAATTCGATGATCCGCGCGCGCGCTGAATCACCGGCCAACCCTTGGTGCAGAGCCAGCGATTCCGCCAGCTGCTTTTCCAGTGTGTGCAGCGGATTGAGTGATGTCATCGGCTCTTGGAAGATAAAGCTGATGTCGTTACCGCGGATGCGCCGCAACTGGGCATCATCCGCGCCCACCATTTCTTCGCCGTTGTACAGAACCGATCCCGCAACACGTGCAGAATCCCCTAACAATGACACGGTGGACAAGGCTGTGACCGACTTGCCTGATCCGGATTCGCCCACCAGTGCAACGGTTTCACCCCGTTCAATGGCAAACGACACACCACGCACCGCAGGGACGGTCTGGCCGTCCTGCTGAAACCCAACGCTCAGGTTTGTGACCTCAAGGATATGCTTCATGAAAAGGTCTTTCTCGGGTCAAACGCGTCGCGCACGCCTTCAAAGATAAACACCAGTAGCGACAGCATCAGGGCAAACACAAAGAACGCTGTAAACCCAAGCCATGGGGCCTGCAGGTTTTGTTTGGCTTGAAGTGTCAGTTCGCCCAACGATGGTGACGATGACGGCAGACCGAAGCCAAGAAAATCCAATCCAGCCAAAGTACTGATTGTGCCGGTCACGATAAATGGCAGCATGGTCAGCGTAGCCACCATCGCGTTGGGCAGCATATGACGGAACATGATCGTTGCATTCGATACGCCAAGCGCCTTGGCCGCGCGCACATATTCAAGGTTCCGCGCGCGCAAGAATTCAGCCCTGACCACGCCCACAAGCGCGGTCCATCCGAACAACACCGTAAGGAACACAAGGAGCCAGAAACTTCGCCCCAATATCGCGAACAAAATAATGATGATGTACAGCGACGGGGTTGATGACCAAATCTCGATGATCCTTTGAAAGATTAGGTCGAGCCATCCACCGAAATACCCCTGCAACGCACCCGCAACGATGCCCACAACACTGGCCAAAGCCGTGACGATCAGCGTGAAGACAATGGACAGGCGGAACCCATAAATCACCCGCGCCATGACATCTCGCTTGGTGTCATCTGTGCCAAGCCAGTTTTGCTCGTTCGGGGGCAGGGGGGCCGCACCGGGACGATCTACCGGGGTTTGGTAGTCGTACGGGATCGGCGGCCAAAGCGCCCACCCCTTTTCGAAATCACCATCGGGCACAAAACCCTCATCGACCTGCTGCATCAATCCATCCGGGTCGTCAAAGCATTCCTCAAGACCTCCAGTGCGGATCAAGCACTGCACCTCGGGATCGCGATAGGCGGCCTCAGTTCGGAAATCGCCGCCGAAATCGGTCTCGGCATAGAAGTTGAAGATCGGCGTATAATAGTCCCCGCGATACTGCACGAGGATGGGTTTGTCGTTGGCGATGAACTCGGCCATCAGCGACATCCCGAAGAGCACGCAGAAAATGATAAGCGACCAGAAAGCACGTCGGTTACGCTTAAAGTTGTTCCACCGTCGCTGGTTCAGCGGCGACAATGTGAACCGGCTGCGTACCGGAGCAACGGACATAGCGGGGCTGGGTTCAGTCACGATCTCGCGTTCGTTGGGTTCGGGATTTGCGGCCATCGTTCAGCCCTCCCGCTTTTCAAAGTCGATACGTGGATCGACCAGCACGTACATGAGGTCTGACAGAATACCCACCAAAAGACCGATCAAACCGAACACGAACAGCGTACCAAAAATCACCGGATAGTCGCGTGCGACAGCAGCCTCAAACCCAAGACGTCCCAATCCATCCAGCGAAAAGATCGTTTCGATGATCAGCGATCCCGAGAAGAACACGCCGATGAACACCGCTGGAAATCCAGCGATCACGATCAGCATCGCATTGCGGAACACATGGCCATACAGCACCTTGTTTTCGGCCAGCCCCTTAGCACGCGCGGTTATGACGTACTGCTTTTTGATTTCGTCCAGAAAGCTGTTCTTGGTCAGTAACGTCAGCGTTGCAAACGCCGAAATGGTCGAGGCCAGAACCGGCAGGAAGATGTGCCAGAAGTAATCGGCAATCTTGGCAAAAAACGAAAGCTGGTCCCAATTGTCTGACGTCAGTCCCCGCAGCGGGAAGATCTGATAATATGATCCGCCCGCAAACAGCACGAGCAGAAGGATCGCAAACAAGAAGCCCGGGATCGCATAGGCCACGATAATCGCTGCCGATGTGTATGTGTCGAAAGCTGTGCCATCCTTGACTGCTTTACGAATGCCCAACGGGATCGATACGATATAGGCGATGATTGTTGACCACAGGCCAAGTGAGATCGACACCGGCATCTTTTCCAACACCAACTCCATCACGCCTATTGACCGGAAATAGCTCTCTCCGAAATCAAGTCGTAGATAGTTCCACATCATCATGCCGAACCGCTCAACGACGCCGATCATTTCTTTCTCGCAAGCCGGTTCTTCGATGCTCGGTGTGCCGGTAAACCCGTCTTCACAGACGATCCGCGCAAATCCGAAATCGACCTCAAGCTGCTCAAGAAACTCGGGCGGCAAACCACGGCTCCCGGCGTATTGCTCGCTCTCGTCAGCAGCGGCGACGCCTGCATCCCCGGACCCGGCAAAGCCTTCAAAGACATCACCTTCGCCCTCGAACTGGGCAATATACTGCTCAATCGGCCCACCCGGAACAAACTGGGTAAGCGAGAAGTTGACGATCATGATCCCAAGCAACGTGGGAATGATCAGCAGCAGTCGTCTGAGGATATAGGCGCCCATATCAGTTGAGCGCGCCGCTTGCTCTCAGTGCCTCGGCCTTGTCCTCGTTCACCCACCACAGGTCCAGGTAGCCCAAATCGTAGGGCGGCAGGTTTTCCGGGAACTCGTACATGTCATAGGCTGCGACCCAGTGATCCGCGATGTACCCGGTCGGGATCACAAAGAACTCATGCCGAAGTGCCCGGTCGAGTGCCATCAGCGCAGTGTCGGTATCTTCCTGCGTTTCGGTCGTGAAAGATGCCTCTAGGATCGCGTCCACCAAGGGGCTGGCAAGACCGGCCGGGTTGAACAGGCTGAACTCAGCTTCTTGCGACCCATACATCTGTGTCAGGCCACCGCCCGTAGACAGGAACGCGCCATAGCGGGTCGAATACAGCATGTCATAGTCGCGGTCGCGACGGCGATTTGTGTATTGCGATGGGTCCACCTTTTCGAGGTTCACCGCGATGCCAAGCTGCTCGAGATTCTGAGCATAGGTTTCGTGCATCGCATCTACAGAATCCTGAATGTTGGTCGGATAGAGCATGGTGATCGACAAAGTCTGGCCTTCGGCATTGCGCCTGATGCCATCATCACCAACCGCCCAACCCGCATCTTCGAGCAAGCCAGATGCACGACGCATATTACCACGGTCGTTCAGGCGACTGCCGTTGGATTCGTGGAACATCCGCACCGGTTCCGAAAGCACTTCTGCAGGGACGACGTCACCCAGCGATTGCAGAAACTCAAGCTCTGCTCCGGTTGGGATATCCTTGGCCTCAATCGGTGTGCCTTGGACAAAAGAACTGCGCGGCGAATAAAGCCCGAACAGCAACGACTCGTTGGTCCATTCAAAGTTAAATGCCAGAGCAACCGCCTCCCGTACGCGCCGATCCTGGAATTGCGGCTTGGCGAGGTTGAAAACAAACCCTGTCGGGTTCGGGGGGGATCCATCCGGCAACTCGTATTTCGCGACCGCACCGCTGTCGATTTTGGGGAAATTATAGGAACTCGCCCAAAGTTTCGGATCGCTTTCGATTCGAATGGTGTATTCACCCGCCTTGAATGCCTCAAAGGATGCAGTCTGGTCCGAGAAGTATTCGATCCGGATGCTTCCGTGATTGTGCCGTCCCTTGTTGAATGGCAGATCCTTGCCCCAATAGTCATCTCGCAGCTTGTATACGATCTGCCGGTTGATGTCGTAGCTCTCAAGCTTGTACGGCCCGGACCCAACAGCCACTTCCAAACGCGGCTCATCCAGCCGTCGGCTTTCGTCGGCTTCAAACCACGCTTTTGAAAAAATCGGTGTGTTGCCCACGGTTTCGATCCGGCTGCGTTTGGTCAGCTCCGGATTGAAGGTGAACTTGACCCTGTGATCATCCAACGCCTCCGCGCCGGTGACCATGCGACCCACGGCCTGCGCATAGGACGGCAATCCTTGCTCGATAAACAGGCGATGGCTGTAGACCACATCTTCGGCCGTCACAGGTGTGCCATCCCAAAACGTCGCTTCGGGACGCATGTGGAAAATCACCCAGTCGCGGCTTTCGGGATATTCGATCGTGTGCGCAACCACGCCATAGTATTGGCCAACGCCATCCGCGGTGGTTTCAATCAGTTGGTCATATTGAATTGACGTCAACGCCCCAGCGCGCCCTTTGCGCGAATAGGGGTTGAGACTGTCGAACGTACCAGATGCACCTAACGCGATCTCGCCACCTTTGGGCGCATCGGGGTTCACATAGTTCAGATGCTCGTAATCTGCGGGGTAATCAAGATTGCCGAAGTACGAATACCCATGCGACTCGATCACCTCTTCATGGCTCTCTGCGCGGGTTTGACTGGCCGCAAAAGCCATCGTCAAAGCCATTAATCCGCTGATCGTCAGCTTGCGAAACGTCGTCCGGTGCAACGCCCTAGTGGCGATCTGTTGGTGCATCATGCCTAAAACCCCTTTGCCTCCGCCTTTGCATCATACTCTGTATGTAAGCTAAAGAACGATTTCGCCCACATTCAAGGTTCTATTGCACCGACGGTCCCCAAAGAGCGGGTCAAAAACGCAATTGTGAAAAAGAAAAAGCCGCCACCCATGGGGGCAGCGGCTGTCAAAACTTGATGTTTGGGCCGATCAGTCGCCGATCGTATCCAGATAGGCGATCAGGTTGGCGCGGTCTTCCGGCTTGTTGAGACCGGCAAAGCCCATCGACGTGCCAGGCGCCCAGCCGCGCGGATTTTCAAGGAACCCGTTTAGGTTCTCGGGTGTCCAAACTTCGGCGACTTCGGACAGTGCGCCGGAGTATCCGAACCCTTCTGCGACGCCAATTTCCCGGCCGACGACGTTATAGAGGTACGGACCAGCCGCGTTTTCGCCAGCTTCAAGCTTGTGACAGGCGCGGCACTTGCCAAAGACGCGCTCGCCTTTGCCCACATCCGCTGATGCCAGAAGCGTTTCAAAATCAACTTCCTCTGCGGCTTCAGCCGTCTCGTCGCCTTCACCTGTGTCGATCACGTAAACCGCAACCTCTTCACCATGGCTGCCACCCACATGGTAAAGTGTCTCTGCGGCCCATTTGCCCAGAAGAAAGATCAAGAGCGCGCCACAAAAGCTGCCGACGATCTTAGTAAAGGTCATTGTATCCAACATTGTGTGCGTACCCGTCCGCTAGTGTTTCTTGCGTGTCGCGCGGGTATCTATTGCTTCCCCTTGACCAAGGCAAGGTGTAGAAGCCGCGACCAAACGCCCGTCGGGCCAGAAATCCGGAGTCCGCATGACCAACGCCATCGCATTTCAGGGGGAACTGGGCGCTTATTCCCATGAGGCGTGCCGCGATGCCCGTCCCGATATGGACGCGCTGCCCTGCCGCACCTTTGAAGACGTGATCGAGGCGGTGCAAATCGGAAAAGCTGACCTTGCGATGCTGCCTGTAGAAAACACGATCTACGGTCGCGTGGCCGACATCCACCGCCTCTTGCCCAAAAGCGGGCTCAAGATCATCGACGAAGCCTTCGTGCGGGTTCACATCAACTTGCTCGCGGTGCCGGGCACCCGCCTGGAAGAAGTGACCGAAGCGCATTCCCATCTCGTACTTCTGCCACAATGCGCGACCTTCCTGTCGCAACACGGCATCCGGGGGCGCGTGAACGCCGACAATGCCCGTGCGGCCCGCGAAATCTCTGAACGCGGTGACAAACACGCCGCCGCTCTGGCCAGCGAATTGGCAGGTGAGATCTATGGGCTCGACGTTCTGGCGCGCCATATCGAAGACACCGACAGCAACACGACACGCTTTCTGCTGATGAGCCGTGACGGCGACCAAACCCGTCGAGGCGATCACGGTATGATGACCACCTTCGTCTTCCAGGTCCGCAACATTCCCGCGGCGCTCTACAAAGCGATGGGCGGCTTTGCGACCAATGGCGTCAACATGACCAAACTGGAAAGCTACATGGTCGACGGCTCGTTCACCGCCACGCAGTTCTATGCCGACATCGAAGGGCACCCCGACGATCCGTCCGTCGCACTTGCGCTTGAAGAACTCGACTACTTCACAGACATGCTCAACATCCTTGGCACCTATCCGCGCGATCCAAGACGGGATTAGTGGCTCTGTGAAGGTCAGCAATGCGGACAAAGTGAGCTTTCGCTGCATCTGCGCGAATAGAAGCTCTCGTAGACTTCGATTGTCCAAGACCACCGATGTGCATTGGCACAAGCATCAGATTCCATGTACGATCCGACCTTAGAAATTACCGCCTACCAAGGGTTGCAGTTTGTCCGTCATTTGCTTTGTTTTGGGATCGCTCCTCCGGGAGTGTATCCCTCTAGAAGACCGATCCGGTTTCTACACCTTGGAAACTAGAGGGCAATCAGTGCAGACATGTCGCAGACAAGAGGGCAACGAGGTTTGTGCTTGGTTAGAGCATTTCGAGTTGCGGCGGTTTTACTCTAAGCAGCGGAAACAGGAATTGTATAAGGGCGTCTACCTGATCGAAGGCCGCTCGATCCGCACTATAGACGGCCATTCCGCGTCTTTAACTTTCGAGTGGAGCGGCCCAGAAGCGATGCTGACTGATGACGTAGTCACAACGCATTCTGACATATTTCGCGACTTAAAGACAGAGCTCGAAAGCTATGGGATCGGAGAAATAAGCCGTATGGGTTTTGCTGCTACGCCGGAGAATTTTGGAGTATTCCTCGAATTGCTCCCTGACGAAAACTTGGGCTTGGTTGGGGCAGCGACATGCAGCAGTCCAGATACAGGCGCTGTATCGGGGCGGATATTTGTTGAAAATTATCCTAGCCTTGACGCAATGCTGCAATGCCTGTCTAAAAACTGAACGAAGCTTGGCGACCCTGCCGTAAGTCCGGACCTTCGTGCGCACCGCAACATCGGTCAAAGTGGGCTCAAACCAGCCATTCGGTTTTGCGCGTTAACGCGACTTTATTGGTTTGCAAACTTTAACGCGCCGTTAACCGAGTTTGCAAAGTTAGGTCCGGTTCGGACGTATTGTTTCGCGTGCGAAACATTTCGTAGGGGCCGTGCTTGCACGCACTGCCTTTAAATCAATAACCCCGCCGCCCCTTCGTGCCGCAACAACCAAACCTTGGTTTCAATCCCACCATCCCCGGAATAGCCACCCAAACCGGTTGCGCCAAGAACCCGGTGGCAGGGGATCAAGATGGCCACCGGATTGCCTCCGCACGCTTGCCCAATCGCCTGCGCGGGCGCTCCAAGCTGTGTGGCCAGATCGCCATAGGTGCGGGTGTCCCCAAACGGAATAGCGCTCATTGCGGCGCAGACCGTGCGTTGGAAGTCGGAACAGGTTAGCCGGATTGGCACCGTGAAATCCTGCCGTTTCCCTGCGAAATACTCTGTAAGCTGACCGGCGGCTTGGAGCAAAATTGGTGTTCCGTCCTTCCTTCCGTCGCGCCATTCCAAACCCGTTATCCCGATTTGATCTGCCAAAAGGGTCAATGGACCAATGGGTGATGCCAGACTCTGTTCAAAGCGGCTCATGGCTTTAATCCCAAACGGATCGGGCCTTTGGCCGTGGTGGGATCGACCGGTGCGCCTTTTTGCGTGGCCTGCAAGGGCAGCGTTGAGGCAACCCTCCGAACGTCAGGCATCAAAGGACGCCAATCGTCCGAAAGACGTCGCGCAGCCTCAGACGGGCAGAAGGTTTTGTCTGGCCCTCGTGCGTGAGCAAGAGCCATCAGCACCCCGGCGATCGCGTCATCGCCGGGGGTATGTTTGCTGTCGCTCAGCCCAACGCCTTGTTGCAGCGCCCGCATGTACCGGGATGGGTGTGTGTGCCGACGTCCGGCAGGATCTTCCAGCACCGCTGACATTTCTCGCCATCGGCCTTTTCGAACACCACGCCCACGCCGTCGACTTCAGGCAAACGGAACGCCTCGGCCGGTGCCGGATCGCCGGAAAGGCTGATCGCTGAAGTGATGCATAGGTCGTCGAAATTCACCGACTTCAAAGCGGCCAGCATTTCAGCGTCTTCGATATGCACAACCGGTGCCGCTTCAAGCGATGCGCCGATCACCTTGTCGGTTCGTTGAACTTCCAAAGCAGCCGTCACAGCACGACGGGCGCGACGCACCTGTGCCCATTTCGCAGCGAGCGCATCGTTGCGCCAGTCGGCTGGGGTTTCGGGGATGTCCTGAAGGTGGATTGAGCTTTCCTCTCCCGGGAACCGGTCAAGCCAGACGTCTTCCATTGTGAACACCAGCACCGGAGCCAGCCAAGTCGTCAGGCGGTGGAACAGGATATCCATCACCGTCCGCGCCGCCCGGCGGCGTTCGGTGTCGCCGTCGCAATACAAAGCGTCCTTGCGGATGTCGAAGTAGAAGGCCGAAAGCTCCACCGTGCAGAAGTTGAACAACTGCTGGAACACGCCTTGGAAATCGTAGGAATCGTAGCCGTTGCGCACGACCTCATCCAGTTCCGCCAGACGGTGCAGAACATAGCGCTCCAACTCGGGCATGTCCGCAGGCTCAACGCGGTCCGACTCCTCGAAATGGGACAACGCCCCCAGCATATAGCGCATCGTGTTGCGCAAACGGCGGTAGCTGTCGGCCACACCTTTCAGGATTTCCGGCCCGATCCGCAGGTCGGCGGTGTAATCCGCCTGAGCCACCCACAGGCGCAGGATATCGGCACCGTACTGTTTGGTCACGTCCTCGGGGGCCACCGTGTTGCCCAAGGACTTGGACATCTTGTTGCCCTTCTCATCCAGCGTGAACCCGTGGGTCAGCACGCCTCTGTACGGCGCACGGCCCTGCGTGCCGCAGGACTGCAGCATTGAGGAATGGAACCAGCCGCGGTGCTGGTCGGTCCCTTCGAGGTAGAGATCAGCCAAGCCATCCTCGGATCCGTCCTCGCGGTCGCGCAGGACGAAGGCGTGGGTGGAACCTGAGTCGAACCACACATCCAGAATATCGAACACCTGTTCCCATTCTTCTGGGTTGTAGTCGTTGCCCAGGAACCGCTCTTTCGCGCCGGGCTTGTACCACGCATCCGCGCCTTCGGCTTCGAACGCTTCCAAGACCCGCTTGTTGACCGTTTCGTCGCGCAACAGGAAGTCGTCATCCGTCGGCAACGCGCCTTTCTTGACGAAACAGGTTAGCGGAACGCCCCAAGCGCGTTGGCGCGACAGCACCCAGTCAGGCCGCGCTTCGATCATGGAATACAAGCGGTTGCGCCCGGTCTGTGGCGTCCATTTGACCAGCTGGTCGATGGAGGTCAGGGCGCGGTCGCGGATTGTCTTGCCATAGGTGTCTTGCCCGTCGCCAACTTCCTTGTCGATGGCGGCAAACCACTGCGGCGTGTTGCGGTAGATCACCGGAGCCTTGGAGCGCCACGAGTGCGGATAGCTGTGGGTCATGCGACCGCGTGCCAGCAGACCACCAGCTTCGACCAGTTTGTCGATCACGGCGGTGTTGCCCTTGCCTTCTTTGCCTTTGTGGTCGAGCACTTTAAGGCCCGCAAAAAATGGCACATGTGGTAGAAATTCGGATTCTTCCCCCACATTGTGTGTCATCCGGTCCATCCAGTTGCGCGCAACGAAAGCGTCGTAATCTTCCTGACCATGGCTGGGGGCGGTGTGCACAAAGCCAGTACCTGCGTCGTCGGTGACATGATCACCGTCGATCATTGGGACGTCGTAATCCCAGAACCCGTCCGCACCGTCGAGGCCGCGCAGCGGGTGGGCGAGGGTCAGCGCACCCAGTTCATCGGCAGACACGTCACGAAGACGACGATACATTGAAGGCTCAAGTCGGGCTTTGGACAACACCTCTTCGGCCAAAGTATCAGCCAGTAAGTAGCGGTCTCCGATGAGCGCCCAGCATTCTTCGGGTCGGCCCGTCACTTCGTACAAACCGTAGGCGATGTCTTTACCGTAGGCGACCGCCTTGTTGGACGGGATCGTCCACGGGGTCGTCGTCCAGATCACCACCTTGGCGCTGGCCAAATCGGCGGTGACAAGCCTTTGGTCCGCATGCGGGAAATCCCCGCCATCGTCGATAAGCGGTTCGACCACTTTAAACGGCACCCAGATCGTATGGGACTTGTGATCGTGGTATTCGATCTCGGCCTCGGCCAGCGCGGTCTTTTCAACCGGTGACCACATCACGGGCTTGGACCCTTGATAGAGCGTGCCATTCATCAGGAACTTCTGGAATTCCTCGGCGATGATCCGTTCGGCGCGGAAATTCATCGTCAGGTACGGATTGTCCCACGTCCCGGTGATACCCAGACGTTTGAATTCATCGCGCTGGATGTCGATCCAGCCTTCAGCAAATTCGCGGCATTCCTGGCGGAACTCGACGACATCGACATCGTCTTTGTTCTTGCCTTTGGAACGGTACTTTTCCTCGATCTTCCATTCAATGGGCAGGCCGTGGCAATCCCAGCCGGGGATATAGCGCGCGTCGCGGCCCATCATCTGCTGGGAACGCACCACCATATCCTTGAGGATCTTGTTCAGCGCGTGGCCGATATGCAGATGCCCGTTGGCATAGGGAGGGCCATCATGCAGGGTGAAGGGCTGGCGACCGTTGGCTTTCTCGCGCAGGCGGTCGTAGACGCCGATCTTGGCCCACTTCTCAAGCCATTCTGGCTCGCGCTTGGGCAGGCCAGCGCGCATTGGGAAATCGGTTTTCGGCAGGTTCAACGTGTCTTTGTAGTCAGGTGTTTCGGCGCACATTTGGGGCGTCCTCGGTATTCGGATCAGGGATATGTGAGAGGATCGGCGCGGGTGTCCATACGCCTTGTCCCGGCGGCTCGTGGTGTCAGAGCGCCGGGCATATAATTCGAATAATGATCGCGAATATTTGCGTCATGGCGGGCGTTATAGGAGTGACGAGGGCAGACGTCCAGACGGATCAGATATTGAACAGGGTTCCGACAAAATAGGCGATAGAGGCGGCGATTCCGCCAATTAGCAGGGTCTCAAGTCCAGAGCGCCACCACGGGGACAGTGACCACTTGGATTTGTAAGCGCCAATTCCAAAGAACGTGGCGAGCGTCAGAATGGTCGAAATGCGGAATGCGTCGGTTATTCCAACCAGAAACGGCAAGAGCGGGATCATCCCAGCCGCGAGGAACGCCAGAAACGTGGCCCATGCCGCATTGAGCGGGTGTGGATCGACCGAGGCCAATCCGTATTCGCCTTCGAGCATGAGCTGCACCCATTGTTCATGGTTCTGCGAGATTTGTTCTACCGCGCCTTCGAGCGCATCACCGGAAAGCCCTTTGCGGCGAAGGATTTCGCGCAGTTCACTTCGTTCGCCTTCTGGGTATTTGCGAATGTGCCGCTCTTCGACCTCGCGTAGTCGCCGGGCATCGTCGAGTTCGGCCTTAGTGCCCGAATAATTGCCAGCAGCTATCGAGAATCCGTCGGCCAGCACGTTAGCGATGCCAAGTGCGATGATGACCCAGGGTGACAGACCAGCCCCTGCCACGCCTGCCACGATCGCAAATGTGGTTACGGAGCCGTCAATGGCCCCGTAGACGATATCGCGCAGATAGCCACGCCCGGCAGGCGCGTCGATGCGGGCTTCGATTTCAGCTTGGCTGTGGCCGTGGTCGCCGGGGCTCTGATCCATTCTCAGAAGTATGCGGCGAAACCAAAAAGCCGACAATGCGCTGGATCAAGTGCTGGTTTAACGTCCTTTGGTGCTGATCAATCCGCTGAGCGCGGTTTTGACGATTGACCTGACAGAGGGACGTTTGCCGCTGGCAAAGGGCAGGGGGCGGCAGACCTCGATTGCGGCAACACCGACGCGGGCTGTAAGCGCGCCATTGACCAGACCTTCGCCAAAGCGCCGCGAGAGTTTGCCAAGGATGCTTCCACCAAGGATGGGTTCGAGCATGTCGTCGCCCACGGCGACTGCACCTGTCGCGACAAGGTGCGAGAGCACCGCGCGGGTCAGTCGCCAGCTTCCTAGAGTTCCGGAACGCCCGCCATAGATTTCGGCAATGCGGCGGATCATGCGAATGTTGGAGCCTAACGCGGCGACCACGTCGGCAAGCGCCAGAGGGACGAGGGCCGTGACAGTAGCGACCTGGCGTGCGGCGGCTTCGACCTCGCGCCGAGCGGCTTGATCCAGAGGTCCGAGGAGTTCGTGATCCGCCAATGCGATCAGGGCGGAGGCGTCGAACATATCGGCCTCGCGGTCCTTCAGCTTTTCACGACCCCATTTGGTGTCGTCGCGCGATGCATAGAGGCCAGTAAGGTCTTTGATAACACTTCGGGCAGCGGTCAGGTCTTCGCTCGCAAGCGCTGCATCCGCGTCATGCTGGATGCGGTCGATGCGGCCAAGCCGGGCAAAGGCCGACAGTTCTTTGATCACGATCAGCAGAACGACCAGCAAGAACAGCCCGAACAGTGCTGCGACCGCGTAGCCGAGATAGACGTTTTGTGTCACCAGATTGGTCAGGAAGTTCCACGCAGCAACCGATGCGACCGTGGTGATGAGCAGCAACAGTAGCGACCAGAACCAACGCGCCAACCGTGATACGGGGCGTGCGGCGAGGGCCGCCGCAGTGGTCATCGCTTGCCCAGTGGGAGCTGGTTCCAGCATTTCGGGTACGGGCGGCGCCTCGGCCGGGGTTGGCGCGGGGGCATCGTCATCAAGATCGAACAGGACCGGGCCTTTGGCTTTGGTCATGAGGGTGTCCTTTGCCAATGATAGCGGATGTCGGGCAGACCTTCGTCGTTTCCTGCACCGTCGGTGCGTTCGACCTCGGTAAAACCGTGACGTTCGTAAAAGACCTGCGCGCGGGTGTTGGCCTGAAAGGTCCAAAGCGTCAGGTGGTCTTCGTGCAGCTTTGCGTCAGTGAGGAGTCTTGAGCCTACTCCGTGACCGCGGACGGCAGGAGAGATGTAGAGCGCGTGAATATCGTCGCCCTCGCGTGCGAGAAACCCTATGACCTCAGTGGTTTCTGACACGGTGACCCATCCCCGATCCACCATCATTGCGGCATGAGCGATGTCTTCGGCACGGGTGTGAACGCGCGGCATCCACGGGGTTTCATCGATCCATGCCGAAAGGATCGCACCGACGCGACCTGCATCCAGGGGATGTGCAGGACGTAGCACCGTCATAGGCGATCCCCGATCAGGAACTGTGCCGCGCGGTCGAGACGGATATGGGGCGGGCCTTCACCGGGTTTTAGGCTGAGTTTGGCAGGGGCAAAACGCATGATCTGATAGTCTTGGTCGAGCCATTTCTCGGCCCCGTCGCGCGCTGGACCAAGAAGGTGCGTCGGGTCCTGCGGCAGTTCGCCGGGGTAGAATGCAGCCTGTTTGCCACTGTCCAACAGTGTTCCGCGCACGCAGCCAAGTTCGCTCCCCTGATGCGCGCGCATTTCTTCGACCGTGGCGCGCAAGGATGCAATAGACATGGCGCTGGTCTTGGCCCCTGCGAATTGCGCGCGATCACGGGCATCGCGGGTCAGCGCCTCCATGATCGCGGTCAGGCGGGCGTGCTGGGTGTGGTGTAGGTGATCGGCCTTGGTGGCGGCAAAGAGGATTTTTTCCACCCGTTTGCCAAGCAATAGCTGACTGAGAAAGGCGTTCTGCCCCGGGCGGAAAGCGCCGAGGATATCAGCCATCGCTTGCCGCATGTCCTCAACTGCTTGGGGGCCTGCATGGATTGCGCCCAAAGCGTCGACCAAAACGACTTGACGGTCGATCTTGGCAAAATGATCCCGGAAAAACGGTTTTACAACTTGGCTTTTGTAGGCCTCGAACCGGCGTTCCATCTCGCGGGCGAGTGATTTTCGCGGCGCGTCGTGGGTTGCTGGCAAGGGCGCGAAGGTCAGCACGGGGCTACCGGCCAAGTCGCCGGGCAGAAGGAAACGGCCTGGCGTACAGTCGGAGAACCCGGCCTGTCGCGCGGCTTTCAGATAGGCGGTGAAGCTGGCGGCGAGGCTTTGCGCGCGTGGTTCATCAAGTGGTGCGGTGGCATCCTCGGTGCGCGCCTGTGCCAGGTAATCCTGAGCTGTGTCACGGTTTGCGATGCGCTTAAGGGTTTCTTCAGACCATTGGCTGTAGGTTTTTTCCAGCAAACCCAGATCAAGCAACCACTCACCGGGATAATCCACAATGTCGAGATGTATGGTCCGTGGTCCTTGAAGACCCGATAAAAGCCCCGATGGGCGCACCTTAAGGGACAGGCGCAATTCGCTGATGGTGCGCGTGCTGTCAGGCCAGTGAGGGTCACGCGCTGTCAGGTCGCCCAGATGGGATTCGTAGTCAAAGCGCGGTAACGTGTCGTCCGGCTGTGGCTGTAGATAGGCCGAAAGGATACGCCCTTCGCTTTGCGCCAAAACGCCCGGCATACGCCCACGATCCATCAGGTTCGCGACCAGTGACGTGATGAAAACGGTCTTTCCCGACCGCGCTAGTCCAGTCACACCAAGCCGGATCACAGGCTCAAAGAACGTGCCCGATACCGTATCGGTGACGTTTTCGATGCCGCGGGTTAGGGTATCGGCGATGGTGGAAATGACCAAGGGCGGCCTCTTTTCATTGCGTTGCTGTCAGAGATAGAGGCGAGTGGCCGGGGATACCAGTGCAGCGTAAGGGGGATTGTTTGGCGCAAATCGTCAGGCTAAGCGGTGCGCATGCCCAGATATGCCCTTAGAGTCGAATACGATGGCGCGCCTTTCGCTGGCTGGCAAAGGCAAGCCGATCAGCCGTCAGTGCAGGGCGCGATCGAGGCCGCCTTGGCCCAACTACAGCCTGGTGCCCATACGATTGCGGCGGCAGGGCGAACGGATGCAGGAGTGCACTCGCGCGGTCAGGTCTGCCACTGCGATCTGGCCAGGGATTGGTCGCCGTTTCGATTGTCAGAGGCTTTGAACTATCATCTCAAGCCCTTGCCCGTGGCAATTGTGGATGCGGCAGCGGTTGCTGACGACTGGCACGCGCGGTTTTCGGCCCTGGAGCGGCGGTATTTATTCAGGCTTGTGTCACGCCGAGCGCCGTTGACGTTGGAAGCCGGGCAGGTGTGGCAGGTCAAGCAAGAATTGGTGTTGGAGCGGATGCAGGAGGCGGCCCAACACCTAATCGGTCTGCATGACTTTACGACGTTCCGGTCGACCATGTGTCAAGCGGCGTCACCCGTCAAAACACTGGATGCATTGGATATCACGCAGATTGAGACGGATTGGGGCAGCGAGTTTCAGTTCCGTCTGCGCGCGCGGTCATTTCTGCACAATCAGGTGCGTAGTTTTGTCGGGACGCTTGAGCGGGTCGGGTCAGGTGCGTGGGAACCTGTGGACATAAAGCATGCCTTGGAGGCGCGGGATCGCGCTGCATGTGGCCCGGTTAGCCCGCCGCAAGGGCTTTACCTGATGAGTGTTGGGTATCTCGATGATCCCTTCTACACCTGACTGCATCGCGCCGTGCGGGGCGTATCACCGAGGTGCAGATTTTCAAAAAATCTGTCTGGGGCGCTGCCGAAGGCACCCAGATTTTTTGAAACGGAGAAGAATAAGGCTTGTTTTGCAGGCCGTTTTGTCTGATGAGCCGTAACATGACAAAATTGAATGATATCCGACGAGACATCTGATCTTGCCCAGCCGCCCCTGATTGTGGGCGATCCGTCATTTGTCTGAATTCACCATCCTTTCCGTTGACTTGGCCCGCGCCGCTTGGCACGGCTTGGGCTTCTAAAAATGAGGTTTCCTATGATCCCCTCTGTCTTGCCGACTTATTCCCGCGCGCCGCTTCATTTTGTGAAAGGCGAAGGCACTTGGCTGATCGAGGCGGATGGGCGACGCTTTCTAGATTTGGGGGCAGGCATCGCAGTGAACGCGCTGGGCCATGCACACCCGGCACTGGTGCAGGCTTTGACAACACAGGCGCAGAACCTTTGGCATGTGTCGAACCTCTATGAGATTCCTCAGCAGCAGGCATTGGCCGACAAACTGGTCGCGACGAGCTTTGCCGACACGGTGTTTTTTACCAATTCAGGGACCGAGTCCTGCGAATTGGCGGTGAAGATGGCGCGTAAGTATTGGTACGAGAAAGGCCATCCAGAAAAGACAACGATCATTGCTTTTGACGGCTCGTTCCATGGTCGGTCCTCGGCCGGAATTGCTGCGGCTGGCTCCGAGAAAATGACCAAGGGTTTTGGGCCAATCCTGCCGGGCTTTAAGCATGTGGGTTGGGGTGATCACGACGCGCTGCATGGCGCGATTGATGACACAGTCGGGGCGATCCTAATTGAGCCGGTTCAGGGTGAGGGCGGTATTCGGCCTTTGCCGGATCAGTGCCTTAAGGGGCTACGTGCGCTTTGCGATGAAAAAGGCATCCTATTGATTCTTGACGAAGTTCAGTGCGGTGTGGCGCGCACCGGGCGGCTGTTTGCACATGAATGGGCCGGGGTGACGCCAGACATCATGATGGTGGCCAAGGGCATTGGAGGTGGATTTCCGTTGGGCGCAGTTCTGGCGACCGAAGAGGCGGCGTCAGGCATGACGGCTGGCACACATGGTTCGACTTACGGGGGCAACCCGTTGGCCTGCGCCGTGGGCTGTGCAGTGATGGACATTGTCACGGACCCGGACTTCCTTGCGGCGGTCAATTCCCGCGCGGGATTCTTGCGGCAAAAGCTGGAAGGGTTGATCGCGGCACACCCGGATGTCTTTGAAAGTGTACGGGGAACAGGTTTGATGCTAGGCGTCAAATGTAAAGTCGCGCCGATTGATGTGGTCAAAGCAGGCTATGAATGTGGTGTGATCACAGTGCCCGCCGCCGACAATGTTGTGCGTCTTTTGCCACCGCTCAACATCAGTGAAGACGAGATTTCAGAGGCCGTGAACCGGCTTGATTTCGCAGCGGACGCGGTCCGCGAGGCGATGAGCTGAGGACATGAACATGAAACATTTTCTGGATATTCACAAAACCGATGCAGGTGATCTGCGGCAGGTGATCGATCAGGCCATGGCCATGAAAGACCAGCGCAACGGCCGCCCAAAAGGGGCGCCCGATGACACGCAGCCGCTGGCTGGGCGAATGGTTGCTTTGATCTTTGAAAAGCCGTCGACGCGGACAAGGGTGTCTTTTGATGTCGGCGTTCGTCAGATGGGTGGACAAACGATGGTGTTGTCCGGGTCTGATATGCAATTGGGCCACGGTGAAACCATTGCTGACACCGCACGCGTGATGAGCCGCTATGTGGACCTCATTATGATCCGGACGTTCGATGAAGCGGTGCTTGAAGAGATGGCAGAATATGCTTCGGTTCCCGTGATCAATGGGCTGACCGACCGCACGCATCCCTGCCAGATCATGGCCGATGTGATGACCTATGAAGAGCATCGCGGGCCGATCAAAGGCAAGAAAGTCGTATGGTGCGGCGACGGAAACAACGTTTGTGCATCCTTCCTGCATGCGGCGGCACAGTTCGGGTTTGATTTCACCTTTACCGGACCTGTGCAGCTTGATCCTGAAATGGAATTTGTTGGGCTTGCGCGGAATGCAGGGGTGTCCGTCACCATTGAGCGTGACCCATTCAAAGCAGTCGAGGGCGCTGATCTGGTTGTGGCTGATACTTGGGTCAGCATGCATGATGCGCAGTCTGCCAAGGAACGGCGTCACAATATGCTTCGGTCTTTTCAGGTGAACGAGGCATTAATGGGCCACGCAAAACCGGACGCCTTGTTTATGCATTGTCTGCCCGCGCATCGTGGGGAAGAAGTGACCTCAGAGGTAATGGACGGTCCGCAATCCGTGATCTTTGACGAGGCGGAGAATCGTCTTCACGCACAGAAGGCAATCATGCGCTACTGCCTTGGGGTATAGACCGGGGTAAGAGCGGACACTGCGGCTCCTTGGTTTTTCTGACACGCAGATTATCTGCGTTGGTCGGCCTCAGCCGCCCGCAGGCGTTGACGTGCCGGTTGCGGGATCGACGAGGAATGTACGCCCGCGTAAGTCTTCGACCTCGATCATATTGCCGGACAGAGCGATGCGCTTCATCGGGATCATGTTGCGCCCGCCACCGGGAAGAAAAGGGTCTACCGGATCGGGATGTGTATAGACTTGGGCAAGCCAGATAACCTCGCCCGACGCGATGTTCGTGGCCCGCATCCATCCGGTGACATCTTTTGCGTCCAGAGGGAGGCCGGACACAGCCGGTTCGTATCGTATACCATTCGATACAAGGGCATCGACAGCGGGTGGAGGAACATGGCTGGCTCCAGAACCGGGCAGGTGTTGGCTCATTTTGTTGGTTTCCTTGTCAGACGAGGGACTCTGCGGGTCAGGTGCGCTGCCCGCCCAAAGGGCGACCGCGACTGTGGTCACGATCAGCAAAATACCCGCGGCGAAAGAGGCTGGCCGCGATATCATGGCTTAGGATTGAGCGCGACATTGCGTTCGGAGTTTGTCAACATCCCGGCCGCATCGACGGCAAAGAACGCCCAGCTGTCCGCATTGTTCATCGCGTATTCAGTGTGAAAACTGGCCTTGCGCGGCTTGATGCCCTGCGGATGCCAAGAATAGCGCGGATGTGCATCGCCGGGCACGGTCACATCGTCGGTGTTAAGCTGCGAATGGGTCAGTTCGTGTATTAGGATGCGGGCCCAGTTCTTGGACCCTTCCAGCGTGTTGCCTTTGCCGAAAAACGCCTTTTCGATATAGATGACGTTCAAGCGCTGACCGCCAAGACGGTAGGCAAAGGCTTCGCTGTTTTCCCAATTTCCATCGCCCCGGACGGTCGGGTCGTCTGTGAGAACCATGCGTCCGCTGTTACAGGCGCGAGAAATTTTCTGGAATCCAGTGGATAGGCGCAACGCAAGCGCTGAGATATCTGCGTCAGACTGGTGATCTTCGTCCGCGAACCACCGCTGAATCAGTTTTCGTCCAATCGTATTGGCACCAACAGAATGGCAGACAACATTCGCTTTCTGAGACCAGGCAAGGGCCTTCTGGGAAGCGTGTTGAAGGTTCTTCAGGTCGCTTTTTGAGTGGTACTCGTTGATGTCCTTGAGCTTGGTCGAGAGTGATGCTTCATTGGCATGTTCAAATTCGCCTGTCGCCCAGTTACGATAGGATTTCGGCAGGGATAGTGCCCAAGCGTCATGTCCGCCAAATCTCGACAAGAGGTGGAGATGCCTAAGAGTCTTAAGAGCGGCGGCTTTCTTGTTCTTGGTCGCACCGGTGCCGGAGAGGTCGAGAATTCCGTTGGCCTCGCGGTCCTTGTCCAGTCCGAAAATCCGTTTGAAAAGACCGCGCTTGCACTGTTCGCGCAGTGTGTCGAGGGCTGCGGCATGACCGGCGGCCGGGCCAGACGTTTCCATCAGTAGGATCAGATCGTCGATCAGTTTCTGCTCTTCTCCGCTCAGCTTGTCAGTGTTGCTGGAGATCGCTAGGTTCGCTTTAACTCGATCGTATTCATCGGTGAATTTCGACGGCATAATTGGGTTCCTTTAATGCAAGTACATAGCCTGACAGTCAGAGCGGATACTTTTTCGCCAGAAGGAAGAGCGCGACCAAAAAACTGGTCAGAACTCACAACCACTAATCATAATGGTACACTTAACCCGCTTCGCTCCATCTCGTCAGGTGCGGTTTAGCACAATAAATTGACTTAGCGTCAGGGTGCGTCCAAATGGGACGTCGCGCAAGTATTTTGTTGGACCGGTCGCCTTCGAACAAGACGCGCTCAGGGCACGTTGTCGATTCCCGATCCGCCCCAAGGTTGGCAGCGGGCTATGCGTTTGGCGGCGAGCCAGCTGCCTTTGATGCCGCCGTGTTTCTGCAACGCCTCTAGCGCGTATGCGGAACAGGTGGGATGATATCTGCAGTTGTGACCGACCCATGGGCTAAAGATCAGGCGATAAGCTTTGATCGGTAGGGCAAGGGTCCAGGCGAGGGGGGTCATGTCTGTGCGTGGATTTTGCGCAAGGCGTAGGTCAGATCGCCTTTGAGCGCGGTGAAGTCGCGGTCGATGGTCACGCCGGGCCGTCCGACCAACACGTAATCCCAGCCAGGTTTTGCGCCCTGCAAAAGCACGTCAGCGACCACAGCGCGCAGGCGGCGCTTGGCGCGGTTGCGTGCGACTGCATTGCCGATTTTCTTGGAGCAGGTGTAGCCGACGCGGATTGTTGGGTCGTCATCCTTGCGGTCCCGGGCCTGAACCAACATGCCATCAGTGCCACGCCGAAGGGCCCGAGCCGCGCGAAGAAAATCAGCGCGGTGACGAAGGACAGTGACCGTTGAACATGACAACACCGCCGGAGGCGTTGTTCCCCTTGTGTCCAAGGAGGCCTCCGGCGGTGTCATGTCAGTCTACCTGCTTGGTCGCGGGACGCTTACGCGCTCAGCGACTTGCGGCCACGGGCGCGGCGCGCGTTCAGGATCTTGCGGCCAGCTTTGGTGGCCATGCGCGACCGGAAGCCGTGACGCCGCTTGCGTACGAGGTTCGAGGGTTGAAAGGTGCGTTTCATCGCGTCCTACTCCGTCTTGTCGATCCGGGGGCGCGGATTCGTCCGCCGGGGTTGTTCGAAGCCCGTGCTATAGGCAGGTGGCTTTGCGTTGTCAAACGCTGCGACCCGGAATTTTGGGAATTTCGAGACTGGGTCAAACGGACGATGCGATGATGCATCGAATACGGCCCGATGCCGGACCGATTGGGGTGTTCCCCCGTCGCCTTTGGGGGGCACCACACACGATATTTGTATGCCAGAGGTGAGTTGCGCGGTGAAGCGACGACTTTGCGGCATTTTCTGAAATAATCGCACACGGTGGCGTGTGGCGGTGACACAGATTGCAATATTGGCGCGTATTAGGGCGCGCGATTGTTTCAATTCGGGGCAGAAGGTTTCGGATTCTCACGCAAAGCGGCGTTGTGGATCAAGCGGGCGTGAGGCGGGTGTTGCTGAGGCGCTTCAGGGGTCATGTTTTGGACAGCACACACGCAACACTTCAAGAGGTGGCCCGCTTGGGCCTATATGACATGACAGATATGACTGACACCCAAGATACACCTGCCTGGAAGCGCTATGCGCCTCTGATTGCAATTGGCGCAGTTGCGCTGATCGGCGCGTTTACCCTGCGCGATTATCTCAGCTTTGAAACATTGGCGGCCAATCGCGAAGCCTTGGAGGCGTTTCGGGATGCAAATTATTTGCTGACGGCAGGAGCATTTATGTTGGCCTATGTCGTTATTGTCGGGTTCTCTCTGCCTGGTGCGACCATTGCTACGTTGACGGGCGGGTTTCTCTTTGGGGTCTTTCCCGGTGCCCTTTTCAACGTGCTGGCTGCCACGGTTGGTGCGACGGTGATCTTCCTTGCGGCGCGATATGGCCTGGGCGAGCGTCTTTCGTCCAAGATGGATGCCAGTGATGGGGCTGTGCGCAAGATCAAGGATGGGATCGACGAGAACCAATGGTCGATGCTGTTCCTGATCCGGTTGGTTCCGGCGGTGCCTTTCTTTGTCGCCAATCTGGTGCCTGCGCTTGTCGGCGTGCCGCTTTACCGGTTCTTTGTTTCGACCTTCCTGGGCATTATTCCAGGTGGCGTCGTCTATACGTCGGTCGGTGCCGGGCTGGGTGAGGTTTTTGCCCGCGGTGAGACGCCGAACTTAGGTATCATTTTTGAGCCGCATATCCTGTTACCGATCCTTGGGCTGTGTGTGCTGGCTGCATTGCCAATCGCGTTGAAGGCCGTGCGCGGCAAGAAAGGACTGTGATCATGGAAACGATCAAAACAGACGTCCTGATCATCGGTGCAGGATCCGGTGGCCTGTCAGTTGCTGCGGGTGCGGTGCAAATGGGGGCCAGTGTGGTCTTGCTTGAAGCGCACAAAATGGGAGGCGATTGCCTGAACTATGGCTGTGTCCCGTCGAAAGCACTGATCGCCTCTGCCAAAACCGCTTACGCCATGTCCCACGCCGCCCGCTACGGAATCGCCAGTGTCACACCGAAAGTGGATTATGCGGCGGCGAAAGATCACGTGGCAGATGTGATAGGACAGATTGAACCAGTGGACAGTCAGGAACGGTTCGAAGGTCTGGGTGTGCGGGTTATCCGGGAATATGGACGCTTTGTCTCGCCAACCGAGGTGGAGGCGGGTGACTATCGCATCACCGCGCGCCGGGTTGTGATCTCAACGGGTTCTTCGCCGTTTGTGCCGCCAATCCCCGGTCTGGACAGCGTACCGTACATCACCAATGAAACACTTTGGGAATTGCGCGAACAGCCGGAACATCTGTTGGTGATCGGCGGTGGGCCCATCGGCATGGAAATGGCACAGGCGCATTTGCGGCTTGGGTCCAAGGTTACTGTAATCGAAGGCGCCAAGGCGCTGGGCAAGGATGATCCGGAAATGGCCGAGATCGTGCTTGATAGCCTTCGGGAAGAAGGGCTTGAGATTGCCGAAGGGTCAAACGCCAAAGAGGTGCGCGGCAAGGAAGGCGCGATCGAGGTCGAAACCGAAGACGGTCAGGTCTACAAAGGCACGCATATCCTTGTTGCGGTTGGTCGCAAGGCAAACACAGCTGGTCTTGATCTGGACAAAGCGAGCATCAAGACAACGCGCACGGGCATCGAGGTCGATGACATGATGCGCACGACAAACAAGAAGGTCTATGCGATTGGTGACGTGGCCGGTGGCCTGCAATTCACCCACGTAGCGGGGTATCATGCGGGTGTGATCATACGGTCAATGCTGTTTGGCCTGCCGTCAAAGGCGACGACGCGGCACATCCCTTGGGCCACCTACACACAGCCTGAACTGGCGCAGGTCGGTCTGACCGAGGCGCAAGCCAAGAAAGAACACGGGCCAAAACTGGAAGTCGTCCGCTTTCATTTTAGCCACAATGACCGCGCCATTGCTGAACGCAAAACACGTGGTTTGATCAAGGTCATGGTGGTCAAGGGTCGCCCCGTGGGGGCATCTATCGCGGGTGAACAAGCTGGAGAATTGATCAACCTTTGGGCACTTGTGATCACCAACAAGATGAAGATGGGCCAGATCGCCAATATGGTCGCGCCCTATCCAACCATTGGAGAGCTTAACAAACGGGCGGCGGGGGCATATTTCTCTCCGCGATTGTTCGAGAGTGACACCGTAAAGAAAGTTGTTGGATTTGTTCAGAAGTGGCTGCCTTGACATGACCGGTCGGAGGGCGCGTCCATGAGGAATTCGCTATCCGGCCGTTTCCTTATCCTGACCACTGTCTTCGTGATGCTGGCGGAAGTGTTGATCTTTGTGCCGTCTATTGCGCGGTATCGCGAGGATTTCCTGCTCAACCGGCTAGAGCGAGCGCAGATCGCATCTTTGGCCCTCTTGGCTGACGACATGATCGACACTGAATTGGAAGCTGAGCTGCTGTTGAACGCAGGCGTGTTCAACGTGGTTCTGCGGCGCGATGAACTGCGCCAGTTGGTGCTATCGTCCCCCATGCCAAGCGAGGTGTCACAGACATTCGATCTGCGTGAGGCGACCGCGGTGACGTTGATCCGTGATGCTATGACCCGGCTGATCAACACCGAAGACGAGACGATCCGCGTGATCGGCAACCCTTTCCGTGATGGTGGATTGTTGATTGAGATCACACTTGATACCGGCGAGTTGCGCATGGCGATGCTGGATTATGGCCTGCGCATCTTGGTCTTGTCGGCGGTGATTTCGATCTTCACAGCAAGCCTTCTTTTCCTTGCGGTACGGGTGTTGCTGGTCAAGCCGATCAAAGGCGTGGTTGGGCATATGCAAAGTTATGCCAAAGCTCCGGAAGATGCCCGGCGTATCATTCAGCCATCGGCCAGCGTCACCGAACTGCGCGAGGCAGAAGAGGCGTTGCAGTCTTTGCAGACGCAATTGACACAAGCGCTGAAACAAAAGGAACGGTTGGCGCAGTTGGGCGGCGCGGTGGCCCGTGTGAGCCACGATCTGCGCAATATCCTGACGTCCGCCCAGTTGTTCACGGATCGGATCGAAATGAGCGAAGACCCGGTTGTTATGCGGATGGCGCCCAAGTTGGTAAATTCGATAACTCGCGCGGTGTCGCTTTGCGAAAGCACCTTGGCCTTTGGCCGAGCAGAAGAGCCCGCGCCGACGCTTTCGCTGATCAATCTCGCACAGCTTGTCTCGGATGTGCTGGATAGTGAACGGTTGGCCATCGGAGAGTTTGATCTCAGCCTGAGCGAAGATGTGCCGGGCAATCTCATGGTTCGGGCGGACCCCGAGCAATTTTACCGTGTTCTGTCGAACCTTGTGCGGAATGCGCGTCAGGCGATCATCGGAACTGGCGAACCCGGTGAGATTAATGTCGCGGCAGCGGTTTGCGACGATGCTTGGTGTGTAGATGTCACCGACACGGGGCCGGGCCTGCCGCCGAAAGCTGTCGAACACCTGTTTCAACCGTTCCAAGGCGGAGCGCGTAAAGGGGGATCAGGCCTAGGCCTTGCCATCGCAGAAGAGCTTGTTCGCGGTCATGGCGGTTCGTTGACGCTTGTCAAAACGGACCAATCCGGCACCGCGTTCCGTATCCGTTTGCCGATGGGAGGGCTTACCTAGTTAGTTCAAAACAAAGCGTGGAATTTTCTTCCAATTTGCGCTTGCATCGCTCGGGCGCTGGGTCTATCCCACGCCTCGTGGACCGATAGCTCAGCTGGATAGAGTACTTGACTACGAATCAAGGGGTCGGGGGTTCGAATCCTCCTCGGTCCGCCACGACTAATTCCCAATAAAACTTTAAGGCTCATATTTTACGCGTACTCAGCTCTTCTAACGGTGCTTTCGTGCGGTATGGGCCAATAGAACACCCCGAAATTGCTACGTATCTGCAGCACAGCAGGTCCGTTGCGGGCTGCTTTATGCCTGCGCCGCCTTTTGCCTGTGCAATTCCAGCAGGTCGAATCTTGCTCGGAGGTTGGGATCAGTCCAAGAAACGGATTTGAGACGGCTTGCGTGCGAGAAAGCACCGGCTGGTCGATCTTGAGGGGCGCCCGTGAGAAGTGGCGAAGGTTGCCGACGGCTGGATGTTCCGGACGCCGGCTGCCTACGCCCATGAGATCCGCGCTGCAGCGGATACTGTAGATGGATTGCTGCATCTGAGTAGTTCGACGTCGTAGCTCTAGACGCCATTTTTCAGTGGCGCATGGCCTGTCGCGCTTGATGCAATCGGCGAAATGGCATCCAAACCGGTTGACCCAATTCCAGACGGTTTCCCGGTGTACCGTTCGCCTCGCTTTAAGAGCATAGCCTCAAAGTCTGCCGTGCTGAGCGTAAACCAGTGATACGCCCAAACCGCATAAGCGAAGATGGCGAGGAAAGCTGTAGCCTTTCAGCTGGGCATCGTGCAAAATACCGGTACCTGTTTGCCGATGTAAAAGCTGATGGGCAAACAAGCTGGCAATCCCATGTCATGCTACGTTTGGTGTAGGCGTCTATGCTGGGCCGAATTGATCGGCCCAGCGCTTGGTTAGATTTGTGTCTGGTGCAGACAAGTGCCACCTTGAACTGGAACCCGGCAACGTATGGACCAAACAACCTCTCTTCAATTGGGATACCAAAAATTTCGAAGCATTTACGCGGCTACCATCGTGTTCAGCTTTTTTGGCAACCTGCTGATGTTCGTCGGTCCACTATATATGCTACAGGTCTATGATCGGGTGCTTACAAGCCGGAACGAAACGACACTTGCCGTGCTGACGCTTATCGCGCTGGCGATGCTCGTCAGCTACGGGCTTCTGGAACTAATCCGCACAAAGCTGCTTGTACGCGCCGGCTTACAATTTGACGAGATCGTTGCAAACCCGGTTTTTCACCGCGTGGTGAAACAGAAAACCGTGCTGCCCGGCGGACATTCCCAGATCGCCCTCAGCGACATTGACCGAGTGCGTGAATTCTTGACTGGCCATGGCGTCCTCGCGTTTTTTGATGCCCCTTGGGTGCCGATTTACCTGGCGCTCTGCTTTGCCTTTCATCCTTGGCTCGGAATGGTGGCGACCTCTGGTGCAGCGATTATCTTCGGGTTGGCTCTGGCCAATGAAGTCATCACCCGGCGCGCCCTGATCGATGCCGGTGAAGCCGCACAAGGTGCCAGCTTTTTCGCCAATGCGACAATGCAAAACGCTGAGGTTATCCAGGCCCTTGGCATGGAAGAACCGCTGACCTCGAGCTGGTCGAAACGACATGACAAGATGCTGTTTAACCAAGCTCTTGGCAGCGACCGCGCCGGGCTGATCATGGCGACCTCGAAATCCATTCGTATGAGCCTACAGATCGCAATCATTGGCGTCGGCGCGTTTCTTGCAATCAATCAAGAGATTTCACCTGGGGTGATGATCGCTGCATCGATCATTATGGGCAGGGCCCTATCACCGGTCGAACAGGCGGTTGGCCAGTGGAAACAGTTCGTGGTCGCGCGCACGTCGCACAAGCGCCTGAAACTGCTGTTCGACAACACGCCCGATGACGAAGAACGTGTGAAACTACCCGCGCCCGAGGGGCATCTTTCGGTCGAGGGGCTGTGCGCCAACGTGCCCGGAGCCCACGACCCCCTGCTCCGCGGGGTCAGTTTTGGGCTGCACCCCGGCGAAGTTCTGACCATCGTCGGGCCAAGCGGATCCGGTAAGACAACGCTTGTCCGCCATCTTGTCGGCGCGTCCATACCAGTCGCTGGCGCGGTGCGCCTCGACGGCACCGAATTGCAGCACTGGCAGCCCCGCCAGCTGGGCCGCTACATGGGATACCTGCCGCAGGACGTGAAGCTCTTTGGTGGCACGATCGCTGAGAACATCTCGCGGTTTGAGGAAAACCCAAAGGACGCCGACATCGTCGCAGCGGCCAAGCTGGCCGGCGCGCACGAGATGATCCAGAGGCTAAGCAATGGGTATAGTACGGACGTGGGCGAACGGGGCATCTTCCTGTCAGGCGGAGAGAAACAACGCATCGGCCCTGCCAGAGCTGTCTACCGAAACCCGAGCCTGATCGTTCTGGACGAGCCGGCCTCCAATTTGGACAGCGTTGGTGAGCAGGCGCTGGCGGCCTGTGTCCAAGAGGTCAAGGCGATGGGGAAGACGGTGATCCTGATCACCCACAAAGCCAATCTCCTGAGCCTCTCGGACAAGACGCTGATGCTGGTGAACGGCATGGTTGAGAAATTCGCACCCACAAGCGATTTCTTCGGGCGGAGGGTTGAGACCGATCCGCAAGAGAAGGTCGCACATGCGCACCTGTCAAAAGGTGTCGACTCGAAGACCAATATCAACCCTCTCCCCTCTTCCCGCACGAAAGCCCCTCGCCGTACTTGATCTCCTGAATCGGCATGGCGCGGCTATCCGTGGGTTTTTGACTCCAAAGACATCACAAAACATGCTATAATTTGAATATTCAGAGAGATTTTTATCACCTGAATTTGTAATGATTTCTGGTGGCGCGACCCGGAGTGCGCCCAAGTTTCCTGTGTCACTGTGTCGTGAGCGGTACTCGCGGTAATTGGATCGACTTCTTGAGGAGCACATCATGCCTACTGTTTATGGTACGCAGACCGCAGGTGCAGGTCTGGCCTACGGCTTGAACGGCGTCGCGGATTGGTCTGTGCAGCAAGCCTTCCTTGATGTGTTCAAGACAGCCCGGATTTGGCAGGGGCACACCGAAAGCCAGTGGGGCGCCTACGGGGCCGAAGACCTTGAGCGGATGGGTGTTCTGGATGACGAGGGCTGGATCACGCAGCTGCCCGCCGGCGTCGACCGGGTGGAAGCCTTCATCTTGACCGAGATGCCTGTGGAGGCGGGCTATACATCAGGCACCTACCGTCTGAGCTATGATGGGGCGGGTCAGATCGACGTCCACGGGGCCGAGATCGTGTCGCAATCGAATGGCGAGATCTGGTTCAATTACACCCCCACCGGCGAAGGAATGGTGGTGGTGTCGATTTCGGACACCGATCCACAAAACACGGGCAACTACCTGCGCAATATCGAAGTGGTCAAACAGGAGCATCTTCCGGCCTTCGAGGCTGGGGAGATATTCAATCCACTCTGGCTGGAACTTATTCGGGAAGCCCATTCCCTGCGCTTCATGGATTGGCAGCAGACCAACAATTCAACACTCCAGCACTGGTCTGACCGCCCCACACCTGGCACCTACAGTTATACTGAAGGCGTGCCGGTTGAGGTGATGGTGGAGCTTGCCAACACAACCGGCACCGAACCTTGGTTCAACATGCCGTGGGGCGCGACGAATGACTATATCCGCAACTTCGCCAATTACGTGCGGGAGAATCTGAATCCCGAACTGCGTGCCCATTATGAGATGTCGAATGAGGTCTGGAACTGGCAATTCGAACAGGCCCAGGATGCCGGTCGGTCGGCGACGGAACGGTTCGGGCAGGATCTAGGCGATGGCTGGATGCAGGAATACGGTGCCCGCGCCTCTGGGATGGCGTCGGTTTTGGACAGTGTCTATGCCGGGGCCGAAGACCAGCTGGTCAAGGTCATCGCAACCCATACCGCATGGCCTGGACTGGAAGAATCCGCCCTTCAAGCCCCCGCTTGGCAGGCGCTCAGCTTGGCCAATGCAGCACCCTATTTGTCGTTCGACACCTATGCCGTCACCGGATATTTCGGCAACAGCCTCGGCACCGACGAGAAAGCGCCTGCGGTGTTGGACTGGATCGCCCGCAGCGAAGCGCAGGCCCTTCAGGACGCCGTGAGCCGTGGATTGAGTGGTGCGGCGGCCGACGCCTATGTCGCGGAACACCGCTTCGATCTAGCCGAGGAACTGGCCATCCGCGAATTGCGCGACGGTTCGGTCACTGGCAATGGCGAGGATTCCCTACAAGGCATCTTTGAGCTTTTCCGTTATCACAAGGATGTGGCCGGTGCGCATGGGCTTGATCTGGTGATGTATGAAGGCGGCACCCATGTGGTGGGCATCGGCGAATGGGTGCATAACAATCAGCTCACCGAATTCTTCAACCATCTCAACTATTCCGATGGCATGGGCCAGCTATATGCCGAATTGCTCGCAGGCTGGGACGCTGTCGGAGGGACGCTCTTTAACGCCTTTGTCGATGTCGCCCGGCCCTCGCAGTGGGGCAGTTGGGGGGCCTTGCGCCATCTCGAGGACAGCACTCCGAAATACGCGGCACTTGAAAGCTTTGCAGCCAGCCACTCCGCACCGGCATCGATGAAAGATGGTTATGACGGGACATCTTCCTTCCAGCCTGTCGATCCTCCTCCCATCGTTTCGGAACCCGATGAGCCTGATGAGCCGGAGGACGAAGTTGTCGCCGTCGACGATGATCCGGATCAGGACAATCCTGTTGCACCAGACGCGGAAAACCCACCGATCTGGAACCAACCCTCGACCCCGTCGCCCGAGACCGGCACCGAGGTGCGCGAATACGTGTTCGGAAATTCTCTATTTGCTTGGGCGACTGGCGACCCGGAACTGTCGGTTGCGCATTGGGTGAACCTGATGGCCAACGGAGCCGGACGCTCTTACACCACGGCCATCCAGACTGGCATGCTGAGTGTGCATGACAATCTGCCCCCCAATCCGCATGTCTTGATAGAGGGCGTGGAGTCCCCTTGGGATCCGGAAGCAGGGCAAAGCTTTGCCGATGCAGATTTCAACCAGATCACCATCTCCGAGGTGAACTTCACCCAAAGCCGGGCCCCTTTTCAGCCCGATTACAGCGACCCGGACACAACTCCGGCGCAAGCTGCGCTCGACATCATCGCCTGGGTCGATGGCCGCGCGCCGAATGCCACCATCAACCTTTACGAGACTTGGCCAAGCCTCGAATTCTTTGTCGACAGTTTCCCACCGAGCCACACAGCCTTCACCGCCTGGATGAACTACATGACCGGCGATTGGCACGACTGGTGGGTTTCGCTTTACGAGATCATCCGGGAAGAACGGCCCGACGTCTCGGTGCGCTTGATCAGCGTCGGTCCGCAGGTCGCCAAGCTGATCGCGGATCTGCAGCTGGACGGTCTCAGAGCCGAGGACCTGTTTACCGATGAAAGCGGCCATGGATCCCCGACGCTTTATTTCCTGGCAGCCACCATCCATTACACCGCCCTGTTCGGCACGCCGCCGGACACCGAATTCGACCTGCCAGACAGCCTGCATCCGGAAGTGGCCGACAATTATGCCGGTCTGGTCGACTGGCTTTCGGCAAATGCCGTCCGCACTTTTGATATTGATCGAAACTACAGCCAACAGATGGACGCAGAGGTGTCGCGTATCCTTGTTCCCGAAGAGAACATGGATGCCGATATGAGCGACGGCGATGCGAATGCTGATGCCGGAAGCCCGACTGATGCCGGAAGCCCGACTGATGCCAGAAGCCCGACTGATGTCGAAAGCCCGACTGATGCCGGAAGCCCGACTGATGCCGGAAGCCCAGCTGATGCCAGAAGCCCGACTGATGTCGAAAGCCCGACTGATGCCGGAAGCCCGACTGATGCCGGAAACCCGACTGATGCCGAAAGCCTGGCTGATGCCGGAAGCAACGGTGTCGTTGTGCTGAGCGGTGAACAAAGCAACTATACGCTCACCATGTCGTCAGGTGACAAAATATCTCTGGAGGATCGTCGCGTCGACGGGGATGGTATCCGGGTCTTCTCCGACGATGTTACGCTTGAATTCGCCGATGGCTCTCCTGTGACTCAGCAAGACAGCTTTGCTGTTGATGACCTCAGCGGCATGGCATCGCTCGGCAGCGAGGCGATTGATACCCTTGCCGAACTCTACATCGCTTATTTCAACCGAGCGCCAGATGCCACAGGCTTGAGCTTCTGGGGAGATAAGCTCGCGCAGGGCATGAGCATGCGCGAGATCGCTGAATACTTCTTCGATCAGCCGGAACCCAGAGAGCTTTACGGCGAGGACATCAATCTCGCTAGGTTCGTGTCGGCCGTCTACAATAACGTTTTTGGACGTGCTCCAGATTCCGATGGTTTCCGGTTCTGGCTCAATGCACTGGAACACGAAGATTCCATTACACCGGCCACCTTTATCATGGAAATCCTCGAAGGCGCCAAGGCCGAAACTGGCAGCATCGAGGACGCCCAATATTTTGCGAATAAGGTGGAGCTTGGCATCCACTATAGCGTTACCCGCGGTATGTCGAACGTGGAGACTGCGCGCAGCGTTATGAGTCAGTTCGACGGTTCGAGCGAAAGCTATGACACGGCGGTTGCCGAGATCGAAAATGCCTATGCGGATGCGATCGACCCGTCGGATGGAGATGGTGAATTCATCATCCGAATTGTTGGCAGTATGGAAGATGATTGCGATGACTACGCTGACGAGGTCGATCAGGATGCCCAATTCATGCGTCTTTCGTAGCGAGTTGTCGGCACAGAAACGCGCATTTTCAGCCATTGATGGACTTCATGTGGTCCACATTGCGTCGACGGTACCGCCACGATCTTAGCGATCGCGCCCGGCATCCAGAGTGTCTGACGGATATCGAACGTCCACGAAAGGAACACGCCGTTCAGAACAAGAGGTCAATGTTCTGCGCGTGCGCTGGACCTGCCAATACGAAAAGGGCCATTTCGACATGTGTGACCTCGCTTAAGAAGCTTTGGTCAAAACACCTCACCCCAATCAATCGCACCCAGCGTCTGGATGAGAAAGTTGCTCTCATCGTTTGACATCACGTCTGCATAGGCGCGGTCCACCGCCTTGATGGCCTGTGTTAGATCCCCCTCGGTCTCTTCATAGACCCTCATAACATCCTGCGCTGCGACCAGATCGGACAACCCGGTCGATACCGCGAAGTAAGCGCCTAGCGTGGTTTTGCCGGACAGATAGGCGGCATCCTCGGCACTGCCGCTGGCGGCTTTTGCACCAGAGAGAATGGCCTGCACGAAGATCGGGGTATGGGCCGGGGAATTCGCCTCTAGAAACCCCTGCCAGAAGGACAGCCCAGCGGGATCAGGGGATCGTCCCAGGACGTTCTCATAGACGGCGGTGATATAGGATGGGATGTCCGTCACTTCACCGTAAAGGCTGGGATGCTCCGGCTGGCCGAAGAACGCCTCTGCCATTGTGGCCAGCCCCATGCCTTCGGAAAAAGCGTTCGCCCAGAAATGCAGTCCCAAAGCATCCGGGGCACGGTCGAAATAAGCGATGTAAAGTTCGGTGATCGCCGCAATATCCTCAAGGCACAAAGTGCTCAGCCCGTCGAAACTGTCGATTGAGAAATGGCCTGATCCGATCTGCGGCAGGACTTCAGAGAAGACGAGCCGTTCCACATCATACAGGGTAATATAGGTCTCGGCAGGGCCATCGCGGTCCTGAAGACGGACCGTATCCCCGGCAAAGCCAAGTGTGTAGCTGCCGGGATTGCCCGGTAGAACCACTGTGTCGACGCCGTCCCCACCATCGACGCGGCGTTTGTCCTCAAAGTCGATCCAGTCATCGCCGGATGTCCCCAGCACCAGTGGTCTGCCGGTTTCGATCCCTTGCGCCAAGGCGCTATCGTGGAAACCCTGCGTCGGAACATAGTCATCAAAGGTCACATGCAGGATCTCGCCCGGCGACAGGGACATATTCAAAGTGGTTCCGGTCAGTAGATCACCGTGCGGGATCGGTGTAAAAACCGCCGTCGAAGCATTGTTACCGGGCGCCTGCCCTGGCAGCACACCCAGCCGGACCGCTTCTGGCAGACCAGCGGCGCGGATCAGGGGAGACAGGTCGATCTCAGTCCGAACCGCACCTTCGGCCCGCGATCCGACAAAAATCTCGAGCCGCTCATCGCCGTAAAAGCCATGGATGCTGAGATCACCAAGCTGAAATTCTGTCTCGATCCTGTCTTCCGGGTCGAAGTCGATCGGGGACAGACCGGGCAAGGACTCGGACATGCGCCGGAAGACTTCGCCGGCCGGGGTCAATCCGTCATAGGACGCGCCTTTGGCCAGAGCATTCGGCGTGTTCTGAAGCAAAGGCCAAACCGCAGCCCGATCCACCCCCCAGAAGCTGAACGCCTCAAGGATGTTGAGCATCTCCTGCGCCTGGTAGAGCCCGTAATCGACACTCCGGTCGAACCCCGATGATGACCCCGACTGGTTCCATTCCGACACGTAGATCGAGAGGTCGTCGAAAAGGCCGCTTTCGACCCACATCTCCTGCACGACCCCCAGCTGAAAATCGCGCTGGCCAGGCAAGGCCGGATCGCGCGAGAACAGGTGAACGATGACTCCATCCACCGCCGTGGTCTCGTCTGCCGTTTCGTAAGCGCCGAGAAGAAGCTGATTGTTGACGCGGGTCCAATCGATTTCACCTGAGTTGCGGACCACCTCCTGCGTGAAGGCAAGACCGTAGTCCTCGGACAAGGAAGCAAGGATCTCCTCCGTGGGGCCGGTATAGTGTTCATCCAGGGACGAGAAGTTGAAATTCGTCCCCATCTGCACATGGACATACGGGCGCGGCCCAGACGGGTCGGCAAGCTCGTCCAGAATGTTCTGCAGGAGGTGGGCCATCTCAGAAGATACGCGGCCATATTCCACCGCGGTCATGCGGCCTGACCCCCAATATTCGTTGCCGATCTCGAAGGCGGCGATCGGCGCTGCACCAAAAACCCCCGATATAGCATCGGTGACGAACTGGCGCAGAAGCGGTGCGTCGATCGCAGCAAAGCGGTCACCGTTGCTATCGCGGTTGTCCGTCAGGGCCTCTCGTGTGGGCAAGGTGATGGTGACTGGCAAACCCTGATCAGCTGCAAATTCCATGAAATCGGAAAACGGAGTGATCGTGACAGGCTCTCCAGTGGCGGGGTTGATCAAGCTTTCGAGATCGGGATCAGCAATCGAATAGTAGGTCTCCGTGACCGATCCTCCGGGAAAGCGCAGGAAGGTGATATTGAGATCTTCCGCCAGCGTAGCAAACCCATCCTCCGGCAATACGCTGTCGCGATGCCCGAGGAAGTTACCGCCAAAAAGATCAGCGGTAAGGCTGGGGAGAAATCCATATGGGACAAGCGCTGTCACACTGTTCGGTCCTGATCATGAGGGAACTGCCCCTGTATCACAGGGAAATAAGGACAGAATTTGACCCTGATCCTGTAGAACGATGCTTGGTGGAGCGCGAAAACCTTGATGAGAAAGCTCTTAGGCTGTTTGACGCGCGGCAGTCGGGCTTGCCTGAGCTGAAGAACCACAAATTTCTTATTTCCAGTGTACTTCAGGTTCTGCAATGAGACTGATCGAACAGCAGTGCTTTCTTGCTGACCAATGTGCCAATAAAGCGCGTAGTGCTGCTCTTCCCCGATAGCTATGGCAAGTCTCGTGGCGAAGATCGACGTGTCCTGAGCGCCATAATATTTATAAATCACAGAAGCTTGCGCCGGTGCGACGCGGCGAAAGAACATGGAGCTTTTGAGAGCCCGTGCAACTGCTAGAGATTCTGGACCTGCGACGCTGGGAATTGGCATAACTTGAGGGCCACGCTGCGTCTCTTCGCTATGCGCTGGTCATCCCGCCATCGAAACCGGCCGTTTTTATAATTTGACACGGATCAAATACGCTAATGATGCTTCATTGTATCTAAAGTTGGTAAACTTTGTCTTTGGTGTTCAATGTCTGACGCGAACAGAGAACCTTTGGTGGAGCGCATGGCGTCCAGATGTGGCGTTGATCTCGAACAACAAGTCTTGGTTGGTTTGATCAAGGCAGACGATTTTAGGGAAGCGACTCAAGCGTGTTGCCAATGCCCAAAATGGTGCAATTGCAAAGAATTGCTAGGCGATGGCATACCTATGGTCGAGGTGCCGTCATACTGCACTAACTCTGCCTTCTTCAAAAAGATTGAACAGCTGGCTTCCACTTTCTGGCGCGAAATCGAGATTGACACCTCGGACGATTCTGTCGTCATTTCGAGCGATTTTCTTGAAAAACAAATTACTGGCATAGACACACACGTCGACTTAGAGGGCGAAAGCCTTTGGGTAGAAAGCTGGGTACGCCTTGAAAAACAAAGCCGCTCTTGGGAGTGGCACTATAAATGTGAGAAATGGTTGCTAGAGCACGCGGATCCCGGAGGCCTTGCTGCGATCACGGAACAGACGTCTGCAAGCCAATCAAATGCAGGCCGCAACCTTGGTTCGATCGTGCAGAATGCCGAATTTTGCTTTTGGTTAACTCTGAGCGTGGCGAGGGCGATGGGCCTGAACCTTAAAGCTGCCATGGAAACCGACACGTTATCGCAAACCCAATATGCAAATATGGTATTGGAGTGTTGCCTCTGCCCGTTGCGCGATCAATGCCAGACATGGTTGGATGAGACACAGATACCCGCCGATACGTCGCCACCGGGTTGCGCCAACGCTGCAGCTTTTGAACGACTTTCTACCATCTGCGTCGCTTCTAGACTGTCATAGTGCCGGTAGATTTCGGGCACTCGTTTATCGGCCATAGATAGTGTGAGGTGAGACTTGAAGGTCAAGCTGCGGGCCTGCGGTATGCGCTGTTCAATCTTCTCTCCGAAACAGTCGCGTGCAATCTACGGCTCGACCCCTTTAAAATTTGGCGGATTACCCGAGTGCTTTGCGCCCCGGTGGTTCAGCATGGCATGATCTACCGCTGGGTTCCAAAATTGCCAAGCAAAGCTTCTACAAATCTAGGGGCACCTCAAACAGTGGGCTCCTCGATCATCCACAATTACCATCCGATCAGCTTTTATGGACCCGGTTTGGGCGGAATAGACCCATGGTTATGGTGCTGTGATGGGCGGAGGTTTTCGTCGCTTACCTGAGAGGGCATTTCCAGCGATGGCCGAGAGTAGAACAATGCCCCCGATCAGAGTATTGGCACTCACTGTTTCCCCTAGGAATAGCCAAACCCAGAGTGGACCGAGCAAGACTTCCGCCAAAGACAACAGGGCAAGCTCTGCTGCGGGCAGGCTGCGTGAGCCCAGCGTGTAGAGAATCAGACCGGCACCAACCTGAAACACTCCCATACCCATCGCGATACCACCGTCCTTCGGGCTCAGGACGATGGACAGTCCCAGACCAAGGCATATCGTTAAGGTAATGGCGATCGCAAAGAGGCCCGAAAGGAAGACCGCTGGCAGCATCTCACCTGTTCGTCCCCAACGAAGCGCCACAGTGAAGACAGCAAATCCGAACGCCGAACCAAGAGCTGCAAGGCTTCCCATAAGCGCTAAACTTCCGGACTTATCACCAACCATAATCCCGATTCCGCCGATCGCGACCGCGATTGCGACCCACGTTGCGGCGCGGACAGGTTCTTGTAACACTAGCCATCCGAGAACCGCCGCCATGAACGGTGCCGTCGCAAAGAGTAACATGGCATTCGCGACCGACGTATTCTGGATCGCATAGATCCCACCGGAATAGGCTGCAACCAGTGCTAGCCCCGCGATCACTGCGGGGACCCCGATGCGGCGGATTTGAACAAAGGGGCTTTCGCCGGATCGTATTCGAATAAGCACGTAAAGAAACAGCGACATGCTGATCGACCGATAAAGCAGAATTTGCCACACGGCAGCATCTTCGATCATGCGAATGCCAAGGCCTACCGTCGACCAAAGAACCCCAGCCAGAAACACAAAAAGAATGCCATACTTGTGGGCGTCCGTATCTGAGGAGGTGGGCGAAAAAGATGTCATTTCCTACCAATCAAAATCAACTCTTGGCGCAAAATACCAACTCTGCCCAAGTGCTGATACCTTATATGCGACATTGCTTGGGGCTGTCATGCTATGCGAGAATGGTTGGCCACGGCCGAAACGCAATACGTTCGGTGGCCGCGTTCGCAAGCGCTTCGAACTCAAATCCCAACGGCCAATTCTGGTTTAGTGTCTCAGTGGCCGAACTTGGCTACCGATGCCCACCAGGTCTCAACCTCGGCCAAGTCAATGCGCGCACGAGGGCCGATCCCAACCAAAGCAGGCGAACTTGAACCAGTGATTGGTGTGATATCGATGTTTTGGCCCACGACCTGCACGCCCCAAACGGCCCCAGCACCATCTACAACTGAGCCTTTAACGCGAAAAAGCCCGGTTGGGCGACCCAACAACGCCTGCTGCAACGCAGCCTTTTCAATGCCGACGACATCTTCGCTGATCCATGCTGTGTAGTCGGGATGCTTGGCGACCCGTTCGGGCACCGTGACCGGAACCGGGTCTGACAGAACAAGGTCTAACACCGCGGTCACATTCGGATCTCGCAGAATGGGCGCATCGGTTAGTTCGACCAAACATGTTTCCAATTGGTCAGACACCTGTTTGGATATGATGACAAGGTCTGCCCGAGAGACTTGGTCGCGGACCTGCGGGCCGATCAGATTGTCACTGGCCAAACTTTCGAACGCTTGACCATCGACCAGGGTCACGATCCCCGCATAGCGCATGTCGGGTTCCGCCTGCGCGGCGTTGGCGATACGCGCCGGATCGGCAACGCCGCTGGCCTCGACGATCAAGTGATCGGGTCGTGGGCTGCGATCCAGCGCATCTCCAAGCGCAAGGAAAAGGTCTGATCCCATTGTGCAGCACACGCAGCCATTGGTCAGGGCAATGGTGTCTTCGTCTTTCGACGCAAGCAGTGCAGCGTCGATGTTGATTGCCCCGAAATCATTGACGAGGATCATTAGCTTCAGTCCGTGATTTGCAGCTAGTAACTGATTGATGAACGTCGTTTTCCCAGCACCAAGGTAGCCAGAGATCACAGTCATCGGCAAAGGTGTCATAGCAGTGTTTTCCGCCCACCAAAGACAGTGCCAAGAACGTGGATGTCTTTCAGCGTTGCCGGGTCTTGCTCAAGCGGGTTCGTCGCAAGAATGGCAAAATCCGCACGCTTCCCAACAGAAACTGAGCCAATCTCGCTATCCAGTTTGAGAGTTTTTGCTGCGCCCATCGTGATTGCGTAAAGCGCTTCTGGCACGGATATACGCTGCGTCACGCCTAAGACGTTGCCGGTCATGGTCTGTCGGTTGACGGCACACCACGCGGTGAAAAGCGGGCCCATCGGAGTGACAGGTGCATCCGAGTGAATACCAACCGTTAGACCTGCGTCCAGTGCAAAGCGCACAGCATCCATGCGGTTCGCGCGATCTGTGCCGATGGTCAGCGCGACGTGCTGATCCCCGAAATACCACAAATGGTTGGCAAAAAGATTGACTGAGATGCCAAGATCGGCACATCGCTTGAATTGCGCGGCATCCATCATCTGCCCGTGTTGCAGCACATGCCCGTGGTCGGGCCACGACGCATGGCGCATCGCGTTGGCTAGGGCGTCGATCACAACTTCGGATGCCTCATCGCCATTGACGTGAATGTGCATCTGAACACCAGCGGCATGCAGCGCGGCGCAGGTCGCATGAATCTGGTCTGGCGCCATATTCCAGATGCCGTTTGGTTGCCTACCAACATACCCCGGCCATTTGACCCGCGCGGTCCAACCTTGAATTGATCCATCGGTCATCAGCTTTACGGCGCCCAACCTCAATTTGTCGGTGGAGCGAGCCTTTAGACCCAAGGCACGGGTGCCAAGGGTTGCCGGATCACCGCTGGCCGCCAACGCGGGCACAATGCGAAGCGGAAAATCGTTTTGCCCCGTCACTGATAGCATAACCTCGAGGTCTTCGTCCTCAAGCTGCGAAAACAGGTCCGTGACCGTGGTGACACCCGCCCGAGTACCCACCTGTGCGTAAGACCGGATTGCGCTTTCATTTTGTGACAGCGCCCGAAAATCAATGCCCAAACGCCGCATGATCGGGAACATCGCTGCCATTTCCTGCAACTCACCCGTGGGCGCACCATTGGGGCCTTTGACGACACCTTCAACGTTGGTCGCCTCAGAATAACCTACGAGATCGAGCGCGGCGGAATTCACGCACATCAGGTGGAAGTTCGAAAACAGGATCGCGATGGGCCGGGTAGTCGATACCTTGTCCAGATGCGCTCGGCTAAGGCGGTCATCCGGCAGAAAGATTGGATCGAACCCCCAGCCAATCAGCGGCGCATCGGTGGGCAGCGTCTTCTCAATCTCAGAGAGGCGCGTTACCACATCATCAAGCGATGACAGCCCGGTCCAAAGGCGACCCTCCGGGTCGATCCGGTCATGATACCCGGTATAGGCAAACTCCCAAATCGCCCCGGCCATCATGTGTGCGTGGCCCTCGACAAAGCCCGGCATCAACACCGCATCGCAAAGTGACGTATCGTGGGTCACTTCACCCCATTGGTCGGCGCATGTCGCATCCCCAATGGCCAGAATACGCCCATCGCGCACCGCGACATGAGTGGCATTGGGCAATGTGGGGTCCATTGTCAGGATCGTTTTGGCTTGAAAAACGGTGATGTCAGGCATGGGACCTCTCGCAATTGATGCTTTAGGCGTACTGCAGAAACCTACGTGCGCAAATGATTTTGCGCCGCGTGGCTGCGAAACCCACGTCGGCAAAGCAAGCGGCAGAGTGATGAAAAGACCCGGCTTTCCGCAATTCAGCCTAGGCAGATCCATATCGTCGTGCAAAGCTGACAGAAAAACCAGACGTACAACAAGGAGATTGATCATGAGATTTCACACCAAAACACTTGGCGCAGTGATGGCGCTGACGATGTCGACCGCCGCGGTTTCAGCGCAAGACATCACAATGAACGTGGGCTTCGGCGCGCCTGAGGATTCGCTTTACGGTCGCTTCGGCGGGATCTTTGAGGAACTGGCCGAGCAATACACCGACGGAGCGGTCGATGTCCGCCTGCGCTGTTGCAATCAGGTTGCCACCGAAGACGAGGGATTCCGTGCGATGCAGTTGGGCACAGTAGATGGCTTCTTCATCACTGCCAACAACGTCTCACCGCATTGGCCGCTGATGGATGTGACGGTGCTGCCCTATATCTTCCAAAACACGGATCACCTCGCTCGCGTCGTGGATGGCGAAGTTGGCGATTTCATCCGCTCGCAGCTTTTGGCCGATACAGGTGTGCATCTGCTGAGCTTTGGTCCGGCGCTTTATCGTGATTTCTACAACTCTGTCCGACCGGTGAACACGATGGCGGATATGGAAGGTCTGAAGATTCGCACGCCGAACAACGCGGTGATGCTCCAGACGTTCGAGGCATTCGGCGCCAACCCTGTGCCGCTCGCGTGGTCCGAAACTCCGACAGCCTTGCAAACAGGCACAGTGGATGGTGGGGACAATGGCACCTCATTTATCCGCGACATGAGCTTTTATGAGTTTATGCCCAATCTGGTGATCCTTGAGCACTTCGTGTCGATGGCACCGCTTTTTGCATCCTCCAGCTTTATGGACCGTTTGAGCGAAGAACAGCGTGAACAGATCATGCGTGCTGCCGTTGATGCGGGCAATCAGTTCAGTGAAGAAGTCCGGACCGAGACGGAAGAAATCCGTCAGTGGCTTGCGACCGAGGGTGGCATGACGCGGACTGATCCGGATCGCGCAGACTTTATCGCGGCGGCCCAAGAGGTGCAGCAGGCTGTTGCAGCAGAGCGTGGCGACGAATTTGTTGAACTGGTCAATATGATCAACGCGGCTGCAGAATAATCGCGACTGGCGGGAGCCGAAACAGGCTCTCGCCCAATTCAGACTGGGGGCACGTCATGGTCGTTCTGCGATGGCTCGAAAAGCACTTTGAGGAAGCGCTCTGCTGTATTGCGCTTTCGATCATCGCAGTGGCGGTCATCTCGCAGGTGCTGGCACGCTACGTGTTCGAAATTGCCCTTCATTGGACAGAAGAGACTGCCGCAATCTGTATGGTCTGGGCAGTCTACATGGGCGCATCTTTGTGCGTCCGCGAACGGTTTCACATTCGCATTCTGGTCGCAGTCCAAGCCCTGCCGACAAGTGTTGGCCGCTATACAATCTTCATCGCAGATCTCGCCTGGGCCGCATTCAGTATCATCATGATCCGGGTCAGTTGGGAATACCTTACCGTACTTTGGAAGTTCCCGTCCCGGAGCCCGAGCCTTGGGATAAACGAATTTTATCCACAGACCATTCTGGTGATCGGCTACGGCCTGATGTTGGCACGGCTGATCCAGACGTATGTACTATGGTATCGCGACGGGGCGCATGGGTTGCCCGGCATGCTGATTGAAGATGGCGATGCTCCGGATGAGGAGCATTTGTTTTGAACGACCTGACGCTTCTGGCCATCGCCTTTGTCGTTCTCACGCTGGTCGGTGTGCCGCTTTTCGCTGCCGTGGGTCTTACCACCGCTTTGGCGCTGTTCTTGATCGACATCCCGTACACTCTGCTAGCACAGACAGGCTACAACAGTCTGACGCCGTTTCCGTTGCTGACGATCCCGCTGTTCGTTCTTGCAGGTCGCTTGATGGAAACCGGTGGCATGGCAAACCGAATGATCGGCATCGCAACCAAACTTGTGGGCGCCTATCGCGGCTCCATGGGGCTGGTGACAGTGTTTGCCTGTATGCTCTTTGGCGCATTGTCCGGGTCCGGCCCGGCGACGACTGCTGCGATCGGATCGGCCACTGTCCCCGCGATGAAAAAAGAGGGATACGATGTGCCTTTCGCGGCAGCTATCACGGCCAGTGCCGGAGCGTTGGGTAGCCTGATCCCGCCGTCGAACCTGATGATCATCTACGGGCTGGTGTCTGAAACCTCGATACCGCGACTGTTTCTGGCGGGCATCATCCCCGGCTTCATCGTGACGACTCTGTTGATGATGACCACTTACCTCATCGCGCGCCGTCGTGGCTACGGTGGGGGTGGTGATCCGTTCACTTGGGGCCCATTCCTAAGCGCGGCCTGGGAAGGCAAATGGTCCATTGGCGCGCCGGTTTTGATCTTGGGTGGTATCTATGGCGGTGTCTTCACCCCGACCGAAGCGGCGGGGGTCGCTGTGTTCTACGCGCTATTCGTTGGCCTTTTTGTCTACCGCGAACTGACGGTGCGCAAAGTGCTAGAGGCGCTTCGGTTCACGGCGCTGCTGACCGGTATCCTGATTCTGCTTACGCCGACGCTGGCCTTTGGTCAGTTGACCGCGTTCTACGATGTGCCCGCCGCCGTGCAGTCCGGAATCACGTCGATCACTACAAGCCCGTTCCTTGTTCTGATGCTGATCGGGGTCTTCTACATCTTCATCGGCACCTTTATGGAAAGCCTTGCCCAGATTGTGCTTTTCACCGCTGTGTTCCTGCCGCTGGTTGTGTCTTTGGGCATCGACCCGGTGTTGTTCGGCATCTTCACCGTCATCACTTGCGAGATCGGCTTCCTGACGCCGCCGCTTGGGGCAAACCTGACCATAGCCTCGCGGATCTCGAAAATTTCGCTCGAACGGATCTCGGTCGCAGTGCTGCCGTTCATTGCGGCCTATATCGTCGGGATGGTGATCTTGATCCTGTTCCCGGAATTAACACTGTTCCTCCCTAACTGGGTCTACGGGCCCGCATCCGTGAGGTAGTCTGATGTTCGACCTGATCCTGAAAGGTGGCGAGGTGTTCGATGGCACCGGCGCGGTTGGGAAAATCGCTGATGTCGGCATAAAAAATGGTATGATCACCGAGGTCGGCGAAATCAACACCGACAACGGTGCCAAGGTTATAGACGTGTCCGGCCTTGCTGTGTCGCCGGGGTTCATCGATATGCACACGCATTCGGACTTTACCCTGATCGCGGATGGCCGTGCCGAAAGTCAGGTGCATCAGGGCGTGACCACCGAAGTCATCGGCCAGTGCGGCATCTCTTGCGCGCCGGTTTGTTCACATGCCGCGATCCGGCGGGTGTCACCGTGGTTCACCGAAAAGGCCAAGCACCGCAAATGGTTGGGGTTTGGTGAATACCTAGATGTGCTGGACGATACCGAACTGGGCGTGAATGTCGTGGCCTTCGTTGGTCATGGCACCATCCACCGGGCGGTGCTTGGCGGCGAATTGCACGCGGGTGAGCCCGACGACGTGGCAAAAATGGCCAAGTTGGTGGATCAGTGTATGGAGGAAGGTGCGGGCGGCTTTTCCTCGGGGCTTGAATACTTTCCGGGTAGTCTGGCTGCACCCGATCACCTTGTCCCGATGGTAGAGGTCGCGGCGAAATACGGTCGGCTTTACGCGACCCATGTGCGCAACCGCGACACCGAGTATGATCTTGGTTTTACCGAAGCGATGAGCACTGCGCGACAGGCAGGCGCGCGGCTACAGATCAGCCATATCCAACCGAAATTCGGCGCGCCCGGCCATGCGATGGAGCATACTCTTGAGATGATTGACATCGCGCGCACCCATGATGGTGACATCGCATTCGATGTAATTCCACATGACTGGAACCATACGCTGATGGCCTCGATCCTACCGAAATGGGCGCAGGCGGGTGGTATCGACGATGTGCTGAAACGGCTCGCCAATCCCGAAGATCGGGAACGGATCAAGGCCAATCCCAAGCCAATGTGGCTGCTTGTGAAAGCGCGGCAGTGGAAGGACATTATCCTGCTGAACGCTACCGAAAACAAAGACCTGGTCGGTGCAAACTTTGACGAGATTGGCCGGATGCGCGGCGTTGATCCTTACGACGCTGTGCTCGATATACTGCTTGAGGAAGGCGAGAACATGATGGCCACCATGTGGTCCTCGAAGAGTTTTCTGAACATGGATATTGATCTTTGCCTTCAGCAGCCAGAATGCGCTGTCATCTCCGATACAGTCGCAATCGCCAATGACGGCATTCTCAGCGACCATATTGGTTCTCTCAGCGGTTATGGCTGGGCGGCCCGGTTCCTGCAACACTATGTCCGGGACAGGGGTGTACTAAACCTATCGCAAGCCATCGCCAAGATCACCGGAATCCCGGCGGATCGTTTGGGTTTGAAAAGCAGAGGTAAGCTGCAAAGAGGCTATCACGCCGATATCTGCGTGTTTGATCCGGCCGCGATTTCCAGTAATGCCACGGCGCGTCACCCCCGTCGCTATGCCTCGGGCATTGCGCATGTTTTGGTCAATGGCTGCCTGTCCATGCACAATGGGAAGCGCACCTCGAGCAATACAGGTGTCGTCTTGCGCGACTTCCAACGGGTTGCTTAAACGGTGCGAAAGCGTCGGGTGGCTGCTTTCTTTGTAAATATGTTCCATTCTCTACATGAGGCGGGGCTTCTGGCAAAACCAGTATAGTTCAAACGTTTTACAGGCGATTTGAAGTAGAGATACTGGCGAGAGCTACAATACGTCCCATACTGCGCGGGTTGTCGGGTCAAAGAGCGATGGGTTCGCGTAAGCGGCGATGGTCAGGTGCTCTGTCCAATGTTCTTCTCCGATGGCGACCAGCGTACCATCTGCCAATTCGCTTTGAATGGCGGTTTCAGGCATCCAGGCAAAGCCGCTTCCTGACATCAGCCTTCGTTTGATGGCCTCGACCAAACCGTCAACATAGATCGTTTCGGCATTAAAGTGTTTACGTCCAATAGCATGGTCGACAACCATTCCAAGAAAGCTGGTCTTTTCGTAAGCCAAATACGGGATCATTTTGCTGCTGCGATGATCAAGATTCCAATCCAAATCATGTGCCGCTTCCGCCGCAGCGACAGGGATCAATCGGTCAGTCAGAAGATCTTTGCGGTCGAACGCAGTCTCGTCGATGGTGAGCGACACGGCGCTATGGGTGTAGCACAGCATAATGTCGACCGCGCCTTCAACCAGAAGTTCGCAACATGTCCCGAGCGAGTCCGAGATCACACGTGTGCGAATGTCGCTCATACTTTGCTGAAGTGTTTCGATCCGGCTGGCCAGGTAGTTGACCGATATCGTGTGCAGCACGGAAAAGCGAATAAAGCGATGTTCACCGCGATCCGCGTCCCGGAGCGTTTGACGGGCTTCGGACAGTTGCGAAAGTGCGGTGATGGCAATCGGCAAGAATTGTTGCCCTGCTTCTGTCAGCTGGACGGGATACGTCGCGCGATTCACCAAAGGTAGGCCAACCCAGCTTTCCAGAGCCTTGATCCGTCGGCTAAATGCGGACTGAGTGATGTTTCTTTCATCAGCAGCACGTGTGAAATTCTGTGCCCGGGCCAAGCACTCAAAATCACGCAACCAGTTCAGATCCATTTATGCCTCTGAAAATAAATATGTTTTTCCATCGTTACCATAAACTATGCAAATTAAGAATAGTTTGATGAAATGTTTGAATTGGAGTGCCTCGAAAATCTGTTCCTACGCTTTGAACATGGGCATGCGTTCCCGATATCCGGCGCTCTTGGGCAATTTCGGAAGGGTCGGCGCGGAGACATGCTAGAGTCGGGGCTTGGGTCTCGGCGCACAAAACATGCAGAGCTGGACAAAAACGACCAGCCACCAACAGAGGAGACGATCATAATGAAAAATCTAAAAGCCATTGGGCTGGCCGCTGCCGTTAGTGCGCTTGCTATGCCGGCATTTGCGTCCGAAGAGGTAAAAATCGGAGTGCCATCTTGGACTGGCGCACAGGCAATTGCGTATGTTCTAGGGACGGTTGTTGAAACGCGTATTGGCGGCCAGGTCGAATATGTACCCGGCAACAACGCCACGATCTTTCAAGCGATGGATCAAGGTAAGGGCGATATTGATGTGCACCCGGATGTGTGGCTGCCCAATCAGGAAAGCTTTACCAAGCAATATGTTGATGAGGCGGGCACTGTGACGCTGTCCTCAAACCCGTATCAGGGCAATCAGGGATTCTGTGTAACCAAGGATTTTGGCGAAGCTAACAACATCACCGATATCGCGGATCTGGGTCGCCCGGATGTTGCCGCGTTGATGGATGGTGACGGTAATGGCAAAGGCGAGATGTGGATCGGCGCGCCCGGCTGGGCATCAGCCAATGTGAACGAAGTCAAAGTGCGTGATTATGGTTTGCTGGATTTCATTGAACCGGTCCGAACTGAAGAAGCGGTCAAAACTGCTCGTATCAAAGACAGCATTGCCAAGGGCGAAGGATATGCTTTCTACTGCTATGAGCCGCACGCGGTTTGGTTCATGTTCGACGTCAAGATGTTGACCGAGCCAACATTCGATCCGGAAAAGTATGTCATGGTTCAGCCGTCGGATGATCCGGATTGGTACACAAAGTCGATGGTCGCGACCAAAGACGCGCTCAAGGATGTGCAGATTGCATGGTCCAATTCGCTTGAAGACCGTTCGCCTGCGATTTCTGAATTTTTTGCGAATTTTGGCCTCGAAGCCTCGGATGTCAGTGCGCTGGCCTTTGAAATCAGCGCCAATGGCCGTGACCCTTCAGAAGTTGCAGCTGAATGGGTCGAAGCGAATTCCGACCGCGTTGATGGCTGGCTTGGGCTGTAAGCGCGGGCTTTAAGCATTGGTCACTGGGTTTGTCTCGGTGACCAGTCAATCTTATCTCAGACAAGGCGCACCTAAATGCATCACGAGACCGTCATCGAAATTTCCGACGTCTGGAAGATCTTCGGCGCGCATCCCGAAGCTGCCTTGCGGTCGATCCGTGAAGAGGGGCTCAGCAAGGCTGAGGTATTGGCCAAGCATAACGCGGTTGTCGGCGTGGCGGATGTCAGCCTTTCGGTCAACCGCGGCGAAATTTTCTGCATCATGGGTCTCTCGGGCAGTGGAAAGTCGACGCTTGTTCGTCATTTCAACCGCCTGTTGGAACCGACTGCCGGAAAGATCGAAATCGAGGGTACAGATGTGATGGCCCTTGGGCCGAAAGAACTGCAGACATTCCGCAACCGCAAGATCGGGATGGTGTTCCAGAACTTTGCCCTGATGCCGCATCGATCTGTGCTTGATAACGTCGCTATGCCGCTGGAAATTCGGCAGGTGGCCAAGAATGAACGCATGCGGCAAGCCGCTGCAATATTGGACATCGTTGAACTTGGCGCATGGGGCGCCAAGTTTGCACATGAATTGTCGGGTGGCATGCAGCAACGGGTTGGACTTGCGCGGGCGTTGGCAGCCAACCCTGACGTGCTTTTGATGGATGAGCCGTTTTCGGCGCTTGACCCTCTGATCCGTCGTCAGTTGCAAGACGAGTTCATTCGCTTAAGCAAGATACTCAAAAAAACGACGGTGTTTATCACCCATGACTTGGACGAGGCCGTGCGTATCGGCGATCGCATTGCCATCATGCGTGACGGAAAGTTGGTGCAGGTTGGCACCGCAGAAGACATCGTAATGCATCCAGCCGACGACTACGTTGCGGATTTCGTTGCCGGTATTTCGCGGCTCAAGGTTGTTCACGCACACGCAGTCATGCAGCCGCTTGGCGCGTATGTTGCAACTCATGGGCCCTTGGCTTCGGATGCGCCGCGCGTTGGGTCGCAGGAAACGCTCAGCACTTTGATAAATCTGGCCATCGATAACACCAGCGCAATCCTTGTCGAAATGGACGGGCAGGACGTGGGTGTCATCACCCGCGCGGACCTGTTGCGCACAGTGATTGAGGGAACCGAAGTCTCATGAACAAGCAAGAGATTAATCCCCTTGAAGATACCGAAAGCGATGCCGCGCTTGCCTATGCCGAAGAGCGCCGCAAGAACATTCGGACCTTTGTCCGCACCAGCCCCGATTACTATATCCAGAACTTTGACAAGATCGGCGCATCCGCCCGTTTCACGCCGACCTTGAACCTTATGGCTGGCCTATTTGGCCCAATCTGGTTTGGCGCACGCGGGCTTTGGTCCTGGGCGCTGCCGTTCTTGATCATCGAGGCGCTTGCCTTCGTTCAGATTGCACGCGGCCTGTTCGGGGATCTTGCGGCGGACGCTATGGCGCGGATTGCATCGATCGAAGGCACACTTGATTTGCGGCGTCAGCAACTCGCGGCCGCAATCGAAAACAATTCCGACCGGGTTGATGCGTTCCGGCGCACAGTGGAGTCTCTCGAAGCCAATATCGGCGGCATCCGAGCCGAGGCAGAGGCCGTGGCCGCGCAAGGCCCGTGGATTGTGTTTACGGGTTTGGTCCTTTTGGTCCTGGCCAAATTGGCACAGGCCACAGTGGCAAATTGGGCGCTCGAAGCGCGGTTTTCAGAATGGATGTCGGATCGCAGTATTAGTTCAGGCCTGCCGGTCCCAGAGATCATATTCAGCGCAGTTTTCATGGTTTTGATCGTTTCGACTGCAATGCTGCACTATAGTTTCCCCGGCCGGTTTTCGCTCCTCAGTGCGTTTCCGACCGACCCTGACATTCGCCTGATCAGCATAGCATGGGTCGAAGAGTTCATCGCCTTCTGCGTTCGCAATAGCGAAACCTTCTTTGAGGCGCTCACCTTTGGCATTCGGTCCCTGCTGGATGCGCTCGAGGTTATTCTGGTGCAGACGCCGTGGATTGTGATCGCCAGCTTGATCGTCCTGCTGACGTGGCTGACCGCAGGAGTACGTACGGCAATCTATTCGGGTGCATTTCTCGCTTACATGGGTCTTCTGGGGTTTTGGGAAGCGGCAATGACCACACTTGCGCTCTTGGGAACTGCGGCCTGCCTGTCGATTGCTATCGGCATTCCCTTGGGCATGTTTGCGGCACGGCGGCCAAGATTCTATTCGTTCATCCAGCCCATCATGGATTTCATGCAAACGATGCCAGCCTTTGTTTTCATGGTTCCGGTCATTGCGTTCTTTGGTGTCGGAAAACCGGCTGCGGTGGTTGTGACGATGATTTTCGGCGGCACGCCTGTCGTACGTCTGACTGTGTTGGGCCTCCGCGGCGTTCCCGAAAGCGTGCGCGAAGCGGCGATCAGCTTTGGGGCAAACAAATGGTATCTGCTGACCAAAGTCGATCTTCCTTTGGCGAGCCCATCCATTCGTGCTGGGATCAATCAAACAATCATGTTGTCGTTGGCAATGGTCGTGGTGGCGTCTTTGATTGGTGCCAAGGGTCTTGGCGAAGACGTTCTGGAGGCCTTGCAATATGCCAATGTCGGGCAAGGGATCCTTGCGGGTTTCTCGATCCTTTTCTGTGCAATGATCCTCGACCGTATCGTACAGGGCGCACGTAAATGACGCCCTTGGTCTTTGTGCATGGGTTCATGGGCGGAAGCCGGCAATGGACCGAACAGAAAAAGGCCTTGGCCCCATCGTTGGATGTCGTCACCGTTGATCTGCCGGGGTTTGGCAAAAACGCAGGGCTGACTGCGCCGGCCACCATCGCAGGCTACGCCAACTGGGTGCTGGACTTCCTGACGGCACAGGAGGTTGACCGTTTTCATCTCCTCGGACATTCGATGGGCGGAATGATTGCGCAGGAAATCATAGCGCGTGCCCCGGCGCGCGTGGATCGCTTGGTCCTGTATGGAACAGGCGCAACAGGAATTCTTCCCGGTCGGTTCGAACCTATTCATATTTCGAAAAGCCGGGCACAAACCGATGGTCCGCGCAAAACGGCCCGCAGGATAGCGGCGACGTGGTTTCTTACCAGAGAATCATCTGCAGCTTTTGAAAGCTGCGCAACCATTGCGGAATGCAGCAGCCTGCAAGCGATTGTCGCCGGTTTGGACGCGATGGAGGCATGGGACGGCGTGCCAAACCTAAGCGCAATCCGGGCGCGAACTTTGGTGATCTGGGGCGATCATGATCGCACCTACCCCTGGAGTCAGACTGAACAGCTTTGGCGGTCGATTGGAAAAACCAGTTTAGCGGTGATCCCGGATTGTGCCCATGCAGCGCATTTGGAAAAGCCTGCGATCTTTAATCGTATTCTCAAGGACTTTTTCGACGATGTCCCAGTTCAAACCGCCCAGCAAAACGGATTGCTGGAAAGAACGGTTCAGGGAACATGACCCGCTAGCTCATGCGGCGTTGCGGGGTTTGGCAAATTCCGGCGATTGTACCACACCCGCATCAAACAGCTTGGCAATCTCGGTGCCCGAACACCCGGCCACGTTGGATAGGATTTCTTCGGTGTGCTGCCCAAGCGTCGGCGCTGGCTGCGCAGAAAGGCGGTCTGTTGTGCCAAAGCTGGCAGGGTGCGCAGGCGTGCGGTAGGTTCCAATGCCGGGTTGCATAACATCACTGAACATGGGGTTTTCGGTGCTCAGGTCCGGGTCATGCGCGACGGCCTCACGAACGGTGCGGAATTCAGACCAAGTAAGGCCAGAATCATTGAACGCCGCTTCGAAATCCGGCACGCGGCGCTGAGCGAACCACGGCGTAAGGATCTCGGTAATCTCATCGCGGAACTGCCAGCGATTGCCTTCATCGGCCAAAGATACTCCGAGCCGCTGCTCAAGCGCCGCCATGGCGTCGGTGGTGCCGGTCGCCTTGCATATGCCGCGCCATTGGCGATCTGTCAGGCCAATGATCATCACCCGTCGACCATCGGCGCAGACAAAGTCTTGGCCATATGCACCATAAAGCGCATTTCCGGATTTGCCGCGATCCTCAGAGTTCAAAGTCACATCGCCGATCATCCCGAGATGACCCAACGTCGCTGCTGCAACATCCTTAAGCGCGATCTCAGCCTCTTGCCCGCCATGACCCCGCAAACGGTGTCGTTCGGCGGCAAGAAGGGCTGAGACGCACATATTGCCTGCGATGAGATCCCAAGCGGGTAGAGCGTTGGCGACAGGGTCTTCGCTGCCGACCGGGCCAGTGATATGCGGAATACCAAGCGCGGGGTTGACGGTGTAGTCGACCTGCGGGCGGCCGTGCCGGTCGCCGGTCAATGTCACCATAATAAGATCTTCGCGGTACTGTTTGAGCGTTTCGTGATCCATCCAACCGCGTACCCGCAAATTGGTAAGAAACAGGCCCGCGTCATCACCCGGCGCTGTGATGATCCGGGTGATCAATTCGCGCCCCTCGGCGGATTTCATATCGAGAGCGATGGATTTCTTGCCCTTGTTCATCCCAGCCCAAAACAAGCTTTGCCCGTTTGGCGCGAGCGGCCAACGCCCTGCATCCAAACCGCCGCCCAGACGATCAAATCGGATCACTTCGGCACCCATCTGGGCCAGTGTCATTCCCGCCAAGGGCACCGCAACAAAAGCTGACCCTTCGACGACACGCATTCCCTTGAGCACGCTCATTGTGCGTCTGCCCAGATCGCGGTGGCTTGCATGCACTGATGACCGTCCTGACCAGTCCAAAGGCTTAGGACGGCATCTTCGGCTTCAAACGCAATGTCACAGGGCGACCCTGCAAACATCGGGTGTACGCCGCGAAAATCGAAGTATTTGGGCGTTGTGCCACGTTCTTTGATCGCAGCGCGCATCAGCAGGGTGGCTTGCAATGGGCCGTGCACGACAAGGCTGGGATATTTCTCAACTTCTTGGGTGTAGGCTAGGTCGTAATGAATGCGATGCGCATTGAACGTAACGGCCGAGTAGCGGAACAGCAGCGTTTCCGCCGTATTGATCTGATCGACCGGCGCTGTCGGCAAAGGCTTTTTCTTGGGCGGTGTGTAGGTGTCCGGTATTTCAAGATAGACGATGTCCTGCCGTTCTTCGATGGCAAGGCCAGATGGACCGTAAATCGCATGGTCCACAGTGACAAAGACCATGGGGCCAGCGGCCCCGTCTTTCTCGGTGACGGAGCGGATGGACGATCGTCGCTCGAGTGGATCGCCGATACGCAAGGTCGGCCCAAAGAATTTCAGCGCGCCACCCGCCCACATACGGCGGTCGAGCCGCACGGGGGGCAGCAGGTTGGTTTCACGCGGATGTCCGTCTTTTCCAAGCTTGTCATTTGGTGTCGACATCGGAAAGGCACACCAATGCCACAGCGGCGGAAGGGGATCACCATGTTTTGGCATTGCGCCCAAACCAACGGTTGCATGGAGCTGCCGCGCAAGCTCGGGTGAGACGCTTCCTGCGTCGTTGGTCACACGCCCGGTCCACGCATCAAGGTTCAACATGTCCATGATCTTCCTCCCCACATCTACGAGTGAGATAACTGAAAAATCTGAAAAAATCAAATGTTTTTAAGTACTTATGGGAATACCACGGTATACCGAGTCAGTCTGTTTGCATCTGCGGCATTTGAGGGGAAAGGATATTTCCGTACTTTCTGCACCTGCAGTGCGGCGTAAAACCGTGGCGTAAACTCGCTTAATTCGCAGTGTTTCGCAGACAGAACGGCGCTAAGATCGCCGCTTTCGCGCGCCGCAGCATAGGAGTAGCCTTGGCATATGGACTCACTCCCGATGATTACGTTTCAAAAGAACGCCCCCCATGTGAAAGGGGTGTCATGACCGAGAGTGCAGTGGCGGAGCTTGAGCTCATTGAAGGCGATACACCGGGTGAATTGCGGCTGTCTGGACAGTTGACGATATACAACGTGACCCGCGCTCAGGCTGAATTCGGGGCCATCCCCCCAGCTGATCTCACGAGCATTGACCTATCCGGCATATCACGCCTCGACACAGCAGGCGCATGGGCGTTGATCCAACTGAAGAACCGCGGCGATGCTGCGCTGGTGTTCACGCGAACAAGTTCTGAAATCGAAAGCCTATTGGACAGTGTCACGCAAGCGATGCCTGCCCCCCAAGCCAACCCTGATGACCGACCGTCCTTCACGGCTTGGCTGGATCAGTTGGGCCACCGCGTGTTTGCCGGTATCATGTTCCTCCGCGCGCTGATGGGTTATCTTGGAATTTTTCTGCATCGCCTTGCCCGTGCAATGCGCCACCCAAGCGAGTTTCGCTTCACGTCGCTGGTACATCACTGCGAAGAGGTTGGATTGAAAGCAGTCCCCATCGTTGCATTGATGGCTTTCTTGATCGGCATCGTTCTAGCCTTCCAGGGATCGACCCAGCTAAGGCAATTCGGAGCCGAAGTTTTTGTGGTCGACTTGATCGCCATCTCAATCCTGCGCGAATTGGGTATCCTTCTGACGTCCATCATCGTGGCTGGGCGCACCGCGTCGGCATTTACGGCAGCGATTGGGTCAATGAAGATGCGTGAAGAGATCGATGCGATGCGGACCCTTGGTCTTGATCCGGCGATGATCTTATTCGTTCCGCGTATTTTGGCCTTGTTTGTCATGCTGCCCATTCTTGGGTTGATTGCCAATTTGGCCGGGCTCTTTGGGGGTGGGCTGATGGCTTGGATCGACTTGGGCATCTCGCCTGCGATGTTCATGACGCGCTTGGTCGAAGGTACGTCGGTGGATCATGTCTTTGTCGGTCTGGTCAAAGCGCCGGTCTTCGCACTGATAATTGGCGTTGTGGGCTGTCACGCGGGTATGCAGGTTCAAAGCAACGCAGAATCTTTGGGTCGTATGACGTCGAACGCAGTTGTGACGGCGATCTTTGCGGTGATTGTCGCCGACGCGGTGTTCTCCATCTTTTTTGCGCGGATCGGCATATGACTGGGCGTGAGATCGTCATCAAACTGCGGGGAATCCGCAACCAATTCGGCACGCAGGTCGTGCACGATGACCTCAATCTCGACGTCTATCGGGGAGAGATCCTGGGCGTTGTCGGGGGGTCGGGAACCGGGAAATCGGTTCTGCTGCGCACCATTGCTGGGTTGCAGAAACCTGCCGCCGGCACTGTCGATGTGCTGGGCACAGATGTGCTTAATGCGGACGAGGATACACGACAGGCGTTGGAGAATCGCTGGGGCGTGATGTTTCAGGATGGTGCGCTCTTTTCGTCCCTCACGGTGCGCGAAAACGTCGAAGTGCCAATGCGTGCCATTGACGGTCTGGACCCGGATATCAGGAGTAAACTGGCCGATCTGAAAATTTCTATGGTGGGGCTGCAATGCCTAGCGGGCGACAAATACCCGTCCGAGCTATCAGGCGGTATGCGCAAACGTGCTGGGCTGGCGCGGGCCTTGGCGCTTGATCCTGATATCGTATTTCTAGACGAACCGACTGCCGGGCTGGACCCAATCGGAGCGGCTGCGTTTGACCAGTTGATCCGGGGGCTGAGCCATTCGTTGGGATTAACCGTGTTTTTGGTCACGCATGATCTTGATACTCTGCACGCGACCTGTGATCGCATCGCGGTACTGGCAGAGCGTAAGGTACTGGTGACTGGCACTATGAAGGATATGCTGGACGTCGATCACCCTTGGGTGCACGAGTATTTCCACGGGCCACGCGCCCGTGCTGCCGCATCCGAAGACACGAGTGCGGCCCGGAAAGGCGACTGATTTGGAAACCAAGGCGAATTTTGTCCTGATCGGAGCATTCACCCTCGCGGGGCTGCTGGGCACCCTTGGGTTCTTCCTGTGGTTCGCGCAGGTCGAATTGGACCGTCAGTTCGATTATTATGACATCCGTTTCACTTCTGTGTCCGGTCTTGGAAACGCGTCCGATGTCCGGTTCAGCGGCTTGCCCGTAGGACAGGTGGTCGATGTGAAACTGTCGCCAAACCAGGATGGCACGATCCTTGTTCGGGTCGAGGTGGATGCGGCCACACCAGTGCGCACCGACAGCATCGCAACGATCGAGGCGCAGGGTGTGACCGGCGTCTCCTTTGTCGGGATCAGCTCTGGCACCCCATCGGCAGTCCTGTTGGAGCCAACCGAAGAAACTGCAGTGCCCGAGATCACGTCAGGGCGGTCCACCTTGCAAACCCTGTCCGAAGATGCGCCGAGGCTTCTCGAGGAGACCCTTACTCTTGTCACTGACGTGGGCGACCTTCTGGGGGCTGAAAACAGGGAACGGATCAACAGCATCATATCAAACGTCGAAACCGCATCGGCCGAATTCGCCAATACGCTTGATGGGTTTTCGTCGATCAGCACGACGGTCAATGACTTTGCTGAACAGATCAACTTGTTCAATGAAACGCTCAATACGCTGACGGGTGATTTGACGGATGTCCTTCAAACCGCCGACACCACGCTCACCTCAATCGGGGAATTGTCCGAGCAAGGCAAAGGCGTGTTGCAGACCGGAGCGGAGACGCTCAGCACCGCGCAATCGGCGATTGCAATGACTGAGGCATATGTCACGACCGACCTGAGCCGGACAACCGAAGAGTTGCGGACAACAGCCGCGGCGTTGCAGCAAGAGATTGCGGCTTTGAGCACGGATGCGCGGGCGCTGATGGCGACGCTGAACACAACCGGCGAAACCGCCACCGCGCGGCTTGAAGATGCACAGGCGACGTTGCAAGCGACCGATGCCCTGATCGCCAGGCTGGACGGAACAGCGGCGATCGTGGGTAACACAGCATCGACAATCGACACTTTGGTGCGCGAAGAAGGCACACCATTGGTGTCGGAAACCCGTGCTATGGTGGCAGATGCCAACCAGGCCATCGCGTCGGTCGTGACGATTGCAAATGACGATTTGCCCGTCATCATAGCGGATATTCGACAGACAGCGGAAACCTTTCGGAATGTCGCTACAGAAGTGGGTGGCAACCTGACCGCATCAAGCCAATCCGCAGAAGTCGTTCTGGAAACGGCACGGGTGACGCTGGAAGATGCGCGTGTGTCTTTTGCCAATGCCAATGAAACCCTCGGCGCCATCAACGGAGCGCTTGAAACTGGCGACCGGGCGCTCGGCGCTGCGGAACGGGCATTCACTGGCGCAGACCGTGTCATCAATGAAGATCTGGATGGCATCATTGCCGGGTTGGAAGCGTCCTTGGCCAGCCTTGATGGAGCGATTGCGCAGGTTTCAGCTGATCTGCCAAGCATGTCAGCAGACCTCCGAGCGGCCAGTCAATCGGCGTCTAACACCTTCGCAGAATTGCGCAACCTCACGAATGCGGCCTCGCCGTCGATCCGCGAATTCACCACAACCGCGCTACCGCTTTATTCTCGTCTGGCACAAGAAAGCCGTGCGTTGATTGCAAATCTGGATCGTTTGACGGATCAGATACAGCGCGACCCAACGCGGTTTTTCCTTGACCGCGAAACGCCGGAGTTCAGACGATGATGACAATGGTGCACCTGCGAAAGGCTTTGGCCATGACAGGCTTAGTCGTGTTGTCCGGTTGCGCCGCGATTTCAGCAGTCAGCGATGCGGCGACACCTTTGGATGTGTTCGAGTTGCGTGCGCCCGACAGTATCGTTGCGGCCAGCGGCAGACCAGCGGCGCGCGATGTGATTGTCGAACTGCCAACCACAAGCGGGGCATTGTCGACCGACAGGATTATGATCCGTCCCAACGCGCTGCAGGCGCAGTATCTGCCTGATGTCCGGTGGAGCGATCCAACCCCAGTGATGGTGCAAACGCTGATGCTGCGCTCTATCGAGGCAACCGGTGCACTCCGTTATGTCGGACGCACCCCTTTGGGGGTAAGCGGCGACTTTGCCTTTGTGACCGAAGTCGTAGACTTCCAAGCCGACGTGTTGCCTGACACTGAAACTGCAACGGTGCAGATCACTTTGTTAGTCCGTGTCGTACGAGAACGGGACGCCAGCATCGTTGCCAGCCGCCGGTTTTCCGCCAGCGTGCCATCGACGTCGACCCAGACGCTTGCCGTGATAGACGCTTTCAGCGGTGCGTCGGACATGGTGTTCCAAGACCTCGCCGTGTGGGTTCAAAATACCCTTTGAACGCCCCTGCGCCGCCTTGGCGGTTTGACCCACGTCATATCTTGCTCGCAGAATGTGATTTATAAGCCGTGTTAGGTTTGGTGTTCAACGCGGGACGCCCACCAAGAGGGCAGGCATGACACCCGAAAACAACAAACTGCGCCGCGCGTTGAACGTGCCATTGCTCACGCTTTACGGTTTGGGAGTGACTGTCGGCGCAGGCATCTATGTGCTTGTTGGGGCGACCGCTGCCGAGGCCGGGATATACGCGCCGGTGTCGTTTGTCGTAGCGGCCATCGTCGTGGCCTTCACCGCGTTCTCTTATGCCGAGCTTTCAACCCGCTATCCTGTCAGCGCGGGCGAAGCGGCTTATGTCGAAGCCGGGTTTTCTTCGGGCAAGCTCGCAACCCTGGTCGGGTTGGCGGTAGCTCTATCGGGTTTGGTGTCTGCGGCAGCGGTGTCACTGGGGGCCGCGTCTTATCTGCACGTTCTCACTGGTGCGCCGACGAGCATACTCACAGTTGCTGTTGTGTGTATGATGGGCTTGATTGCGCTTTGGGGGATCACCCAGTCGGTAACGGTCGCCGCTGTGATCACGGTGATCGAGGTGTCGGGATTGGTTTTTGTAATGGTCTGGGGATTTGGCTTTGCCGATCCGTCAGGAATTGGACTTGCCGAAATCGTTCCTCCGCTAACTGGTGCGCATTGGGCCGGGATCGGGACGGCGTCATTGCTTGCGTTCTTTGCCTTTGTCGGGTTCGAGGATATGGCCAATGTTGCCGAAGAGGTGAAGGACCCACTGCACACGATGCCTCGCGCAATTGTTGGAACGCTGATATTGGCCACGATCCTGTATATCGGCACCACAACAGCGGTCCTTGTTGCGGTGCCGCTTGTAACACTGTCGAACTCTGCCGCCCCATTATCAATGGTGTTTTCAGATGCCCCCGTCACCATCCAACAAGGCTTTGGCATCATCGCAATCGTCGCCACGGTGAATGGCGTTCTGATCCAGATGATCATGGCGTCCCGCGTGCTTTATGGACTCGCGGACCGGGGTCATCTGCCACGTCAACTGGGGCATGTGTCACCGAAAACCAAGACGCCGGATGTTGCAACGCTGGCTGTGGTTGTTGCGATCTTGCTTCTAGCGCTGACTTTTCCGATTGATGCGCTGGCCGAGCGAACCTCGCAGATCGTGCTTTTTGTGTTCGTGCTGGTGAACACCGCGCTGATCCGGATCAAGTTGCGCGGTGCTGCTTCGGAAAAGCACTTTCACGTACCCCTTATTGTCCCAGTACTTGGTGTGGCGACCAGTGTACTGCTGTTTGCGACGGCCTTTCTATGAGGCGAAGTTCAGGCCAGTCGTTTTCCGGGCGATAGGAAGTTTGGATCAGCCTCTACCTCGATCAGTTTGACCCCTTTGCGCGATCTTGTTTCGGCCAACACAGCGACAAAGCTGTCGTAATCTGGGGCTTTGGCAGCGTAGGCCCCAAAGGACCGGGCAAAGTCGCAGAAATCTGGGTTGGTCAGCCCGGTGCCAGAGACCCGGTCGGGATATTCGCGTTCCTGATGTGCACGGATCGTGCCGTAGCGGCCGTTGTCGATGATGATCACGGTCAGGTTCAGATCGTGATGCACAGCTGTTGCCATTTCCTGACAGGTCATCATGAAACACCCATCACCGGCGATTGCGAACACCTCGCGATTGGGTTCGACAATCGCCGCGCCAATCGCAGCGGGCAGGCCGTAACCCATTGAGCCGGATGTCGGTGCAAGCTGTGAACCCGGTGCGCGGTATTTGTAGAACCGGTGCAGCCAGCCCGCATAATTGCCAGCGCCATTGCACAGGATCGCATCTTCCGGCAGCGTGCTGGCCAAATGGGAAAAGTACGGTGCCAGCGGGTCATCTTTGACCGCGGCAGGGTCACTGAATGAAACGTACGTTTCGTGCAGGTCTTTTGTACGGTTGGCAAACCGGTCATGTGCAATGGCGTCCCACGATGCAACGGCAAGACAAAAGCTCTCTGTGTCTGACACCATTGCGATTTCGGGTTGATAGACACGGCCAATTTCTTCGGGTTCGGGGAAGACATGAACCAGTGATTGCTCGGGCACCGGTGACGACAAGAGCGTGTATCCGGCCGTTGTCATTTCTCCCAGCCGTGGACCGATGGCGATCAGCAAATCGGTTTCGGCCATGATGTCTTTGAGGTAGGGCGGGGTTCCGACACCGTAGTGGCCGATGTAATTGGGATGTCGGTTGTCGATCAGGCTTTGACAGCGCAGAGAAACGGAGACTGGAAGTCCCTGGGTTTCGGCAAACGTCTGCAATGCACTGATCCCAGTATTGGTCCAAGAACCACCACCGGCCATAATTAACGGCCGCTCGGCTTTGATAATACGATGTTTGAGTGCCATCATGGCTTCTGTCGTGGCCGAATATCGGGGTGTTTCAATCCGTGCTGACGGGCTGGGCTGCGCAAATTCATCGTAAAGCATGTCTTCCGGCAGGGCGAGAACCACGGGACCGGGGCGTCCTGACATGGCTGTGCGAAACGCGCGGCTGACATATTCCTGAAGCCGCGAGGCATCGTCGATTTGCGCGACCCATTTGGCCATTTGCCCAAACATCCGGCGGTAGTCGATTTCCTGAAACGCCTCGCGGTCCACCATGTCGCGGGCGACTTGGCCCAGAAACAGGATCATCGGGGTCGAATCCTGATAGGCGACATGAACGCCAGCGCTGGCATTGGTGGCACCGGGGCCGCGCGTTGCGAAACAGATGCCCGGACGGCCTGTCATTTTGCCATAGGCATCGGCAGCCATCGCGGCGCCTCCTTCCTGGCGACAAGTCACAAATCTTATGTCGGTTTCGCGACCATAGAAAGCATCGAGTACGGGTAGGTAACTTTCTCCGGGAACGCCAAACGCCGCTTTGGTGCCTTGGGCGACCAGCAGATCGACCAGATGATCAGCGGCGCGAATGGTGGTGTTGGGGCGTGTCATTTGCTGCGATGCCTTTGGTTCGGGTAGGCGAACGCTAGAACGGTTCGAACGACAGGGCAAACAGATGGGTCGTTTGGGGAACGGCTTGTGTCGGACTTGGCTTGCCGAACGCCTCACGGCGCTGCCAGTATGGGCACATGGATATTATGCATAAAACCGCAGCGCAGGCTGACGCGGTGATCAAAACGCTTGCCGACATCCCGTTCCCGAGTGTCGAGGCAGATCGACCCGTTGCCTTGCTGACACGCTGTCCCGCCGCCGGAGTGACGCCATTGGAGGAGGTGCCTGCCTTGGCGCAGGTTGCAGGAGTTGGGAAGGTTTTTGTCAAAGACGAACGCAACCGCATGGGTCTTGGCAGTTTTAAAGCGCTGGGCGCCGCTTATGTGATTGCGCGTGATGCCGAAGCTGGAGTGGCCAAAGGGCAAACTTATGTGACCGCCAGCGCGGGCAATCATGGATTGTCGGTAGCCGCCGGTGCGCAGGCCTTTGGCGCTCGCGCCGTGGTGTATCTGGCCGAAACTGTGCCAGAAGGGTTCGCGGATCGCCTGCGATCGTTTGGTGCTGAAGTCATGCGTCACGGTGCGATTTACGAGGACGCGATGGCAGGTGCTGCAAAAGCGGCAGAGGACAAGGCTTGGGCGCTTTTGTCGGACAGCTCATGGATCGGATACCTAGACCGACCCCATACTTTGATGGAAGGATATCTGGTTTTGATGCAGGAGGCGGTTGCGCAAATGCCATCGCCACCAACCCATATTTTCCTACAAGCGGGTGTTGGTGGTTTGGCCACTGCATGCGCGTCCTACGCACGATTGGCTTGGGGCGATGCACCCCGTATCGTCGTTGTCGAACCAGAGGCGGCACCGGCCATCTTTGCGTCGATCAAGGCCGGCGAGCCGCAGGTCACTGAAGGACCGGAATCGGCAATGGGCCGGTTGGATTGCAAAGAACCGTCGTTGATCGCCCTGAAAGGTCTGGCGCGTGACGCTGATGATTTCATGCTGATTTCCGAGGAAGAGGGCGCGACTGGCAGTACTGTTTGCGGCGATGCCGGCTTTGCCACCACGCCATCCGGAGGCGCGGGCATTGCTGGACTTTTGGCCGCGGACAATGATCACGGAGCGTTTGGCCTGTCTGCAAACTCGCACGTGCTCGTCGTCTTGAGCGAGCAGGCGTCATGACACCCCCGCATCGCGGATTTCCGGAAGACGAATTTCGACGCCGGACCCAAGCGGCTCAAGCTTTGATGGCAAAACATAATCTGGCCGCGCTGCTGCTGACGACAGAGCCCGAGCTCCGCTACTACACGGGGTTCCTGACCCGGTTCTGGGAAAGCCCGACGCGGCCTTGGTTTGTGATTATCCCGCCAACTGGCGACCTGATTGCGGTGATCCCATCCATCGGCGCGCATTTGATGAGCCAAACCTGGGTCACCGATATCCGCACTTGGGCCGCGCCTGATTATGACGACGATGGCATTGGGTTATTGGTCGATGCCTTGAACGAGGTCGCGGGCGACGAGGGTCAGATCGGAATTGCTGATCAGTTGGAAAGCTATGTCCGCATGCCGTTTGCTGATCTGCGGCGCTTGGAAGCGGCGCTGCTCACGCGGGCTTTGGTCAGCGATGCGGCAATCACGCGGCGCCTACGGTTGATCAAATCCGAGAGTGAGATTGACAAAATCCGTCACGCGGCAGCGATTGCCACTGGCGCTTTCAATCGTGTGCCGGAATGTGTCGCATCCGGCATGTCCTTATCCCAAGTGTTCCGCCGGTTTCAAATGCTGTGCCTCGAAGAGGGCGCGGATTGGGTGCCTTACCTTGCGGGCGCAGCGGAACAGGCCGGGTATGCCGACGTGATATCACCAGCGACCGACGCACCCTTGGAGGACGGGGACGTACTCATGCTCGACACGGGGCTGATGTGGGACGGTTATTTTTGCGATTTCGACCGCAACTATAGCGTTGGCCCCCCTTCGGCGGTCGTCCAATGTGCGCACTCCCAACTGATCGCCGCAACGCTAGCGGCGGCGGATGTCGCCAAGCCGGGTAAAACCATCTCTGACTTATTTTATGCAATGAACGCTGTGGTGAACCCATCTGGGGATGTCATGGAGGCCGGGCGTTTGGGACACGGATTGGGGATGCAGCTGACAGAGTGGCCGTCGATCATTCCCCAAGATCACACAGTTTTAGAGCCGGGGATGGTGCTGACGCTGGAGCCTTCGGTGACCGTCAGCCCCGGCAAAATATTGGTGCACGAAGAAAACATCGTAATCCGTGATCATGGTGCAGAATTTCTGTCCGACCTGCAATCTGCAGACATAAGGGTGATCTGATGGCACTTCCGTATTCCATTGATGCGCACCGGCCCATTCAGATTGGGCTTGTCACGCTCCAAAGCGATGAAACGATAGAGCGGGATTTTCGTAAACTGTTGCCGCAGGATGTGGAACTTCTGGTGTCGCGTGTCCCATCGGGGGCAACGGTATCCCTCGAAAGTTTGTGTGCGATGGAGGATAGTCTGACCACCTCAGCGCGCCTTTTGCCAGTCGGCGCAGAACTGACAGCAGTCGGGTACGGCTGCACATCTGCCAGTGCTGCGATCGGAGCCGAGCGGGTGGCAGAGTTGATCAAGGCTGGTGTGCCAACGCCACATGTGTCGGACCCTCTGACGTCATTGATTGCGGCATGCCAAAAGGCTGGAATCACCCGGATCGGTCTGGTCAGCCCCTACGTCGCTTCGGTCAGTGACCGGCTGATCCAAGGGCTTGAGGCGGCGGGGATAACTGTTTCTTCGTTTGGCAGTTTTGATGAGCCATCAGAAGAACGTGTGGTCAGAATCGATAGCGCGTCGGTTCGCAATGCCGCGATCCATGTCGGGCGCAGCGGTGCGTGTGATGCCGTCTTCATGTCATGCACCAATCTCCGGGCACTGGAGGTGATCGACGATATTGAGGCCGAACTTGGCATCCCGGCTTTGTCGAGCAATCAGGTATTGGCTTGGCATCTTGGGACGCTGAGCGGGTTTTCGGATCGGTGCACGCGGATCGGTCGTTTGTTTGACGCACTCTGAACGCGCATGTTTTGCCGTCTGCGTAAGCTCGGTTTATACAGAGATCATTTGTTCTGGTGGACAGTGCGGAATCTGCAGCTCGGGCGGGTTGAGATACTTGACCTCGGAACACGCATGAAATACGTCGGACCACGTTGAGCGGGCGTTGTGTAATGGTAAGACCTCAGCCTTCCAAGCTGATGATACGGGTTCGATTCCCGTCGCCCGCTCCAAAATTTCCTGAAAACCAGTAAATTCAACCGGAGTTCTACGACCTTAGCGCGGCAAATCGGCATTTGCGGGCTGTTCGGCTTGACCATTAAGGGCTGGCCAAGGTTTAAGCATGTCCAGCTAAAAACGGGAACCAAATGGCGGACGCTACACCAATACCGGCAAAGAACGAAGAACGGGAAAAGTCCAAGAAGATCGGATCACTTGCGGCGCTGTGGCCTTTCGTGGCGCCCTACAGGCTGCTGATGATGGCGGCGATTTTTGCGCTGACGGCAACAGCTTGCGTGTCGTTGATCCTACCAATGGCAGTGCGACGGGTCGTTGACAATTTCAACACGTCCGACGGTGCGCTGCTTGATCTGTATTTTTCGGCCGCATTGGGCATCGCTGCATTGTTGGCGATTGGCACAGCGCTGCGCTATGCGCTGGTGACGCGGCTAGGTGAACGCGTGGTTGCGGATATCCGCAAGGCCGTTTTCGGCCGTGTGATTGGCCTTAGCCCATCGTTCTTTGAACGGGTGATGACCGGAGAAGTCCTGAGCCGGATCACGACAGACACCACCTTGATCCTTAGCGTGCTGGGCTCTTCGATCTCGATCGCGCTGCGCAATGTGCTGCTGTTCTTCGGTGGCATGATCCTTATGTTGTTCACGTCGGCCAAGTTGACCGGGATGGTGCTGTTGATCGTTCCTGCCGTTGTCGTGCCAATCCTTGTTCTGGGTCGCAAGATGCGCAAGCTGAGCCGCGAAAACCAGGACTGGATCGCGGCATCGTCGGGCAATGCGTCTGAGGCGCTGTCGTCGGTGCAAACGGTTCAGGCTTTCACCCACGAAGCCATCTCGCGCAATGCGTTTGGCGATGTGACTGAGAAAAGCTTTGATGCAGCGCGCCGGAGGATTTGGACGCGCGCTCAGATGACAGCGATTGTGATCTTTCTCGTGTTCACGGGGATTGTCGGTGTTCTTTGGATTGGCGCAACCGACGTGCGAAATGGCACGATGAGCGCGGGTGAGCTGGTTCAGTTCGTGATCTATGCGGTCATGGTTGCTGGTTCAGTTGCGGCGCTGTCGGAAATCTTTGGCGAACTGCAAAGGGCAGCAGGTGCGACGGAACGCTTGGTCGAATTGCTGCATGCCGAAGACACGGTCAATGATCCTGACACCCCACTGACACTGCCTGAGCCGGTGCAAGGCGAGATCACTTTTGAAGACGTGCATTTCGCGTATCCGAGCCGCCCCGGTGTCGCAGCTTTGGATGGGATCAACCTGCGAATTGCGCCGGGTGAAACGGTTGCTGTTGTGGGGCCTAGCGGTGCTGGGAAGACGACAATCATTCAGTTGATCCAGCGCTTTTATGACCCAGACTCCGGGGCCATTTGTTTGGATGGTATGCGCGTTGATGGGTTGACCCGTGACGCATTCCGCAAGCACATTGCACTTGTCCCGCAAGACCCGGTGATCTTTGCGGCCTCGGCGCGTGAAAACATCCGTTTTGGCCGACCCGATGCCACCGATGCCGAGATAGAGGTGGCGGCACAGGCTGCAGCGGCGCACGAGTTCATTGAGGCGCTGCCAGATGGGTATGACAGCTATCTGGGCGAACGCGGTGTGATGCTGTCGGGCGGGCAGAAACAGCGTATCGCCATTGCCCGCGCAATTCTGCGCGATGCTCCTGTTCTGCTCTTGGATGAGGCGACCAGCGCGCTTGATGCCGAAAGCGAACGCGCGGTGCAGCGAGCGGTTGATGAACTGTCCGAAGGGCGCACCACCATCATTGTCGCGCACCGGCTGGCAACTGTGAAAAAGGCAGACCGGATCATTGTGATGGAGCAGGGCCGCATTGTGGCCACGGGCGCCCACGATGCGCTTGTGTCTGAGGACGGGCTTTATGCACGGCTTGCGCGTTTACAGTTCACCGATGGCATGGCCGCCGAGTAGATATTTGCTTTTGTCAGCCGATAAGTGTCGGTTTTGACCATGACAGGTCTCATTCTGCAGCGGCACCCTGATGCAAAACGTCGAACAGGGAGAGCGCTATGCAGGTTGGATTTGTAGGATTGGGGGCTGTCGGTGCCAAGCTGGCGGGGACACTCGCACGCAATGGGGTGGACCTGACCGTCTTTGATCTGGAGGCCGCACGCATTGATCTGTTGGTTGGCCAAGGGGCCAAGGCAGGCAGCAGTCCCGAAAGCATCATGCACGATTGTGACGTGGTTATCACTAGCCTGCCCAGCCCTGCCGCATCACAAGCCGTCTTGGAACAGCTTTTGACCGAGGTCCGTCCCGGCAAGATCTGGATTGAGATGTCGACCACTGACGCGGATGCTATCCGGACGCAGGCAAAGGCGGTTGAAGCGCTGGGCGGACAAGCTGCGGACTGTCCTGTTTCTGGTGGCTGCCATCGCGCTGCGACTGGCAATATCTCGATCTTTGCGGGCTGCGATCGGCCGACGTTTGAAACGGTTCTGCCGCTGTTGACCTATATGGGACGCCGTGTCTTGCACACGGGCGATGTCGGCAGCGCGTCGGTGCTAAAGGTCATGACCAACTACTTGGCGACTGTGCATCTTGCCAGCCTGTGCGAAGCGCTGACGACGATGGCTGCGCATGGGATTGACCTTGCTACAACATATGAGGCGATCAAGGCGTCGTCAGGCACGTCTTTTGTGCACGAAACCGAAAGCCAGCTGATCCTGTCGGGTAATCGCGACGTGGATTTTACATTGGATTTGGTGCTCAAGGATGTGGGGCTGTTCCAATCACTGGCCGACGCCAAGGCTGTTCCGCTTGAATTGTCACCTAAGGTAATCGAGATCATCAAAGATGGGCAGGCGCGGTATGGCGACCGGGCACAGTCCGACCGTTTGATCGAACGGCTTGAAGACGCGACTGGCCTGTCGATCACCGCGCCGGGGTTTCCGACCGAGTTGATTGACGACGAACCAGAACAACGCGGGCAAGAGGTTTTCTGCGCGGTCTCGCCTTGATCCAAGGAATGCGGTATCGGCGTCTTTGCATCACAGGAGAGACGCCATGCAAGACGAGATCATCGCAGAGGTAGACCCGCGTGGTCCGCGACGGATCATCGGCATTTCGATGTTGCTCATGCTGGGTGGTCTGGTTCTGTATCTCGCCTTTGTCAGCCCTCCGGCCAGTCTTGGGTGGCAGGTGTTCCTAATTGGAATGGGGCTGGTTTCGCTATGGCTGGCCCATAAGCTTCAGGTCGCGACGACACGGAAGCTTTATCTCACCGAAACCGCACTCACTGACAGCGATGGCACATTGCTGGCGCGCGTTGAAGATATTGTGTCGGTCAGCCGCGGCGCGTTTGCGATGAAGCCCTCGAACGGGTTCACACTCAAATTGAAAAACCCGGCCCCACGAGAGTGGCAGCCGGGTTTGTGGTGGCGTCTTGGTCGCCGGGTTGCGGTGGGCGGGGTGACCCCAGGGTCTCAGGCCCGCCCAATGGCTGATATTATCGCCATCTTGATCGCCCGGCGTAAGGCATAAGCATCAGCTTTGCTTTTTCTTGCCTTTGCCATTTGTTGGCTTCGTGGTGGTTGCAGTACAGTCCGCACTTGCATCCCCTTCGTCGGCGTTTTCTGCGTTGTTGTTGCAGAGCGATCCGCCCGGGGCGTCTTGGTCACCATTGCCCCAACCGTTGTTCTGCCATTGCTTGCCAGAACCATCGTTCGCACCTTCGAAGATCACTTGCGATGCAAAGCGAGGGCGTGTGAACGAGTAGGTCGAGATGTCAAAGCCATCATTCGCGAGGGTTACCAATGGTTGATACCAATCACGAGTTTCTACGATGATGGTTTGGTCCCCAACAGCCAAAATCGGCAAATGCTCTTCATAGGTCGAGATATCGCCTTGCTGCAGGGCAGACCAATCGCCGCGTGCGACAGACCACACAACGTCATAGGTCTCGTTACCTAAGCTCTGGCCTTGACCGCTCTTGTTGTACTGGATCACAGACACGCGAAGATCAATGTCGTCGCCCTGTGCTTGTGCCAGGTGCATCAAAAGGTTGCGCGCATTGTCGATATATTCTTCGTCGAGAATTTCGGTCTCGCGTGAAATGATATCGCCAATTGTGTAGTTGGCTTTCTGGTTGATGGCCTGCTGGCGCATCACATCAAAATACAACCAAGATATCGCAAAGATAACGAGTAGAGCCGGAAGGATGATGATTGCTTCAAGCGAGGCATCGCCCTTGGTGTCGCGAAGGAACTGCGACACTCTGTTTCTGATACGAGCAGTCATTAGTAAGGCTCCTGTACGAAGGCTGAGAAGGACACGATAGCGACGTTTCCGTCCTCATCTTTGGGCATTGCAGCTGCAATGACACCTGCAGGTGTGATCGGCTTGTACTTGTAGCACGCGCGCAGCAGCATCAGTTCGTTCGGCTGGCCGGGGTCGAACTGACGAAGCGGGCGCACCGGTTCCGCCGAGTCGTAGCAGTCGGCAGCACGCGGCGGTTCTTCCCAATCGCGCAGGCTAAGCGGGATCATTTCAAGCCGCAGCATTTCATTACAATCTGACAACGCGGATGTCTGATCGCAAATCATGCCCTTGAGTGTGTCGTGATCCAAGTTTTCACCCGTACCAAGGCGCACATCGCGCACAGCGAGGTCCAATCCACGCTCAAGTTGCGTGTGCCGCAGGGACAGCGCCCCAATTTCCAGACCCGCGATGATCACGGCAAGGAACACTGGCAGCCAGATAACGAAAGGGAGCGTTACGACCGAGCCGCTTTCGTCCCGCAGGAAGCTGCGGAATTTTGGTGAGTTAATCCGCATCATTGTGTCAACCTCAGCTGGTTAATGGTCCGGGCAATCGCCTGGAACGCATCAGAAATTTCCAGTCCTTCAACCGGGAAGTAGTGAGCCGGCGAAGAAGCGCAGTCGCGCATCGCATCCTGACCTGCGTCAGGCGCTTCAAACCCGATTGCGAAGACTGTGATGTCTGCGTCGCGTGCCGAGGCACAGATGTTGGACAAACGGTCATCCGCTTGGCTGCCGCTGACAATCGGCACATACGAGTAATACGCATTGTAGTACTGATTGTACGAAACCCAGCCGTCATAGTAGGGGCGCCGGAAGAATTTGTTGCCAAAGGCCCGTGTTCCCCAGCGTGCAAAGACTTCAGCATTGGTCATCCGGCGTGCGTCGTCGTCACCGTCGGGATCATTGTCATAACGATCATTCCAGTTGGAATATTCGTAGCGAGACCAGAAGTAGACGTCGTTATTGGTGCCGCTTTGGTTGCGAACACGGTGGGAGAACCGATCGTTTGTCGGATCATTATCGCCGCGGTCGTCAATCCAGATCTCGGACATGCCGCCGGTGTATTCGGGGGCCAGGTCGAACTGCGTTGTGTTCATGCCATCCGTCATGACCACTGCGATCTTGAGAGCATCGGGTGCGTCATAGGCCGCTGGACGCCCAGCCGCTGCCGGCACAACCGCACCTTCACCGATCAGGCCTGTCACAACAGGACGTGAAGACGGATCCAGAAGGGCCACGCCCCATTTCATCCCAAGGTCGATGGCAGTATTGCCCCCGGCGCTGAGCGTTGCGATGTGGTCGACCAGTTCTTGCTCGTCCGAGCTATGTGCAATGATCGAACCATACGTACCAACTGGGCACCACGAATCGGGCGTTACAGTTGTGTTTTCATCAAGCGTATAAGGATCGAAGTGCGCTAGACGCTGCAACGCTTCGGTGGGTGAAACCGCACGCGACGTGAATGCACTATCCGGGAAAATGGCGCAGTTCGAAATGTCGTGCTCGTCGGTCAGTGTGTAGTACTGAGACACAGTCGGGCCGAGGCTCACGGTCGCGTTGTAAGGGATGATGCTGATTGTCGTCAGGCCAGCGTCATCATTGTTAATAACAGTTTCAACGAATTCTGTCGCCGCATCCCGAAGGTTCTCAATTTTATCGTTCTGGCCCATTGAGCCCGAAATATCGAGGATCAACGAGATTTCGATGTTCGAAATCCGTTCTTCAGCAGCCGCAAGACCAGTTGCCTGAAGCTCATCATAACCAAGAATTTTCAAGAAATTCGCTGGGAAAATCCGTTGGGCCTCGGCGGTAACGGTGCGATAGTTCAAACCAGCGTCTACTGTGATGTCCACGTTGGCCAGCGCATCGTCCAAGTTCATCTTGTCCAGATAATCCTGAACCAAGAGGGTTGGATCGACTTGCTGTTCCAAATCCGCTGCTGCAAGTACGGCACGATCCAGTGTGTTTTGCAGTCTCGTGCGTTCCACCTCGGAGTGAATCAAATCGATTCCGAGTCCACCGTAGACCATCATGACGAACACGCCCATGATGCCTATTATAGTCATGTTGCCATCGGTCGCCCGAGTGTAACGGCTCAGTATTGAAGCCACGCTGGACCGCAATCTGGACTTTGTCCGTTTCTCGACCGGCAGCCTTGGCAGAAGGTTGCTTAATCCGATCATTTGTTACCTCTTTCCCGCCCTTTCAGGACGGACTGACACCCCACTTAGATGTTGGGAGATGTGAAGGCGAAACGCGGCGGGATTAGGGCCGGAAATATGGAGAAATTAAGGAGTACATTGTTTTTCATGGATAATTCGGGCTGAAGAGGCCACATTGGTGCCCCGAGTGAAACAGTTAGCCCTATTTCGTCCATTCGTTCCTAAAACGTGGCTTGGATAATACGTTATCAATTTAACCCTTTTGTCATACGATACCCGCAGACAAGGGCGAAGTGCCTGCAACCTCGGGAGGGACACATGAGCACAATACCAGCCAATGAACCGACATTCAGAGAATCAGTCGACCTAATGTTCAACCGCGCTGTGGCGCTGATGGATCTCCCACCTGGTCTCGAGGAAAAGATCAGGGTTTGCAATGCAACCTATACCGTACGGTTTGGCGTGCGCCTGCGCGGGCAGATCAAAACGTTTACCGGTTACCGGTCTGTTCACTCGGAACATATGGAGCCAGTCAAAGGCGGAATCCGTTTCGCGCCATCTGTCCATCAGGACGAGGTCGAAGCGTTGGCGGCTCTGATGACATATAAGTGCGCCTTGGTTGAAGCGCCATTCGGCGGCTCCAAAGGCGGACTGCGCATTGATCCACGCGAATACGATGAACACGAGATGGAGCAGATCACGCGCAGGTTTGCCTATGAACTGATTAAACGCGATATGATCAACCCGGCGCAAAACGTGCCTGCCCCCGATATGGGGACAAGCGAACGTGAAATGGCGTGGATTGCCGATCAATACGCCCGTATGAACACCACCGACATCAACGCGCGTGCCTGTGTGACAGGCAAACCGATCAATAACGGCGGTATCGCTGGCCGAGTTGAAGCGACCGGTCGCGGTGTTCAATACGCGCTGCGCGAATTTTTCCGCCACCCCGAAGACGTCAAGGCGGCAGGGATGACCGGCAGTCTGGACGGAAAGCGCGTGATTGTTCAGGGTTTGGGCAATGTGGGCTACCACGCAGCCAAATTTCTTCAAGACGAAGACGGATCGCACATCATCGGGATCATCGAACGCGATGGGGCGCTCTTTAATGATAAGGGAATTGATGTTGATGCGGTTCGGGAATGGATCGTGAAACACGGTGGGATAACCGGATATCCCGACGCGGCGCATACCGCCGAAGGGGCCCGCGTGCTTGAGGAAGACTGCGATATCCTCATCCCGGCTGCCCTCGAGGGTGTTATCAATCTGTCTAACGCCAAACAGATCAAAGCGTCTCTGATCATCGAAGCTGCTAATGGCCCAATCACTGCCGGTGCAGACGACATTCTGCGCGAAAAGGGCACGGTCATTATTCCCGACATGTACGCAAATGCAGGCGGTGTAACGGTGTCCTATTTCGAATGGGTCAAAAACCTGAGTCATATCCGCTTTGGTCGCATGCAGCGCCGGCAAGAAGAATCGCGTCATGAATTGATCGTTCAAGAACTCGAAAGACTGAGCGATCATTTGGGCGATCAGTGGTCGATGACCCCAGATTTCAAGTCGAAATACCTGCGTGGCGCGGACGAACTGGAACTGGTGCGGTCAGGTCTCGATGACACGATGCGCATTGCCTACCAGTCGATGCGCGAGGTGTGGCATGCCCGTGACGATGTGCATGACCTGCGGACAGCAGCCTATATCGCTTCTATCGAAAAGGTTGCCGCCAGCTATCGTGCTAAGGGTCTCTGACGGATGACAATCGGTTTGGGCTGGGTTAGGTGTGCTGCAACCGGCCCCCGGCCCAACCCATGAGGACAATCATGATCCGTATCGCGTCTGTCACCATCGCTTTGATGTTCACTCTGGCCGTTCCCGCGACTGCGCAGGACAAAGAAGCCGAGTGTCGCAAGATCGGTCAGATTGCCACCAACATCATGGCCGAACGCAAGAATGGCACAAACGTGCGCCGCGCAGAACGGCGTGTGATCCGTGCCATTCCGAACAAATCCAAGAACGACGAAGTGCTGGCCGTACAATTGGTCGATTGGATCTATTCGCTGCCTGAACAACAACTGACACCCGAGGTCAGCAACAAACTGTATCAGACCTGCCTGTCGCAGTAGCGCTTGACGCAAATCACCAGAGCTTCTCACGTCGGCGCTACTGGACTCTTGGCCATCGAAACCCGATATTCTAAAGATGAGTCTGCCACCCAATTTTCTGGACGAACTGCGCACCCGCATCAGCCTGTCACAGGTGGTGGGGCGCAAGGTCTTGTGGGACACCCGCAAGTCCAATCAGGCCAAGGGCGACATGTGGGCCCCGTGCCCATTTCATCAAGAAAAGTCCGCCAGCTTTCATGTCGATGATCGCAAAGGATATTACTATTGCTTCGGCTGTCAGGCCAAAGGCGATGCGATTTCTTTTGTGCGCGAATCCGAAAACGTCGGCTTTATGGAAGCGATCGAGATTCTGGCTGCTGAAGCTGGTATGCAGATGCCGGAGCGCGATCCAAAAGCGCAGGAAAAAGCCGATCATCGCACGCAACTGGTCGAGGTTATGGAACAAGCGGTCCGCTTCTTCCGCCTGCAATTGCGCAGTGGTGCCGGAGGTGAGGCACGCGATTACCTGATGCGACGCGGATTGGAAGAATCGACGCAGGATCGCTTCAACATCGGGTTTGCTCCTCCGGGGTGGCAGACACTCTGGGATCATCTCACAGGGCAGGGGGTTGCGCCTGAACAGATCATCGAAGCAGGTCTTGCCAAGCCTTCACAAAAAGGCGGCAAACCGTATGACACGTTTCGCAACCGCATCATGTTCCCGATCCGCGATGCACGTGGCCGCGCGCTTGCCTTTGGCGGGCGCGCGATGGACCCGAACGACAACGCCAAATATCTCAATAGCCCGGAAACACCACTTTTCGACAAAAGCCGTACGCTCTATAACCAAGGCCCGGCGCGCGAGGCTGCTGGCAAAGGGCAGCCACTGATCGTTGCCGAAGGCTATATGGACGTGATCGCGCTTGCCACCGGCGGGTTCGACGCGGCAGTTGCTCCGTTGGGAACGGCAGTCACAGACAGCCAATTACAAATGCTCTGGCGCATCACTGAAGAGCCGATCATGGCTTTGGATGGCGACAAAGCGGGTCTCAAGGCGGCGTACCGGGTGATCGACACAGCGCTTCCGCTACTCGAAGCCGGGAAATCGTTGAGGTTTGTGCTCTTGCCCGAAGGCAAAGACCCTGACGATCTGATCCGGTCCGAGGGACGCGATGCCATGCGTGCGCTTATCGAAACTGCACAGCCGATGGTGCAATTGCTATGGCGGCGTGAAACCGAAGGCCGCGTGTTCGACAGTCCAGAACGCAAGGCGGCTTTGGACAAGACGCTCCGCGAACGGATTCGTACCATTCAGGATCCATCCCTGCGCAGCCATTACGGTGAAGAAATCAAACGCTTGCGTTGGGAGCTGTTTCGCACGCCGTCCAAAAAAGGGCGGGACAGGTTCCAAAATTTCAACGGATCGCTGCCGTCAAAGCCTTCGGAAAACACCCGCGCGTCTATGCTGGTTGCGGGTGGAAACGATGTGGCGATACGCTTGCGCGAGGCAGTTATTCTGGCGGCATTTATCGCGACGCCCGACTTGGTTTCGGAATTTGAGTCCCAGATCGAAGATATGTCCTGCGTTGACTCGGATCATGCCGCATTAAAAGCGTGTCTTTTGCGACACGCTGGTGATCCACCCGAAATGATCCAATCGGCCGTCGATGCGGCTCTGGGTGAGGCAGCCCTTGAAAAGCTGTGTCGCGCACGCCATGTCGCCATCACGCCGTGTATTCGCAACCCCGGAGACCGTGACCTGACCCGTTTGACCATCACCGAGGAGCTGGCAAAATTGGAGGCGGGGATCGGGCTTGATGCGGAAATTGCTGAGGCTGCCGAAGATCTGTATGGTTCAGCGGACGAAACGCTGACGTGGCGCCTAAGCCAAGCTGCCGCCGCACAGCAAACTGCGCAACGCGCGCAGTCCGAAGACAAGGCTGAATATGATCTTGGCCCGAACGGGGCCGCGATCAATCGTGAAGAACGCAGCGCATTTGCCGCTTTGATGGAAACCATTCGCTTCGAGAAACCCCGGAGCTGAGGGTGTTTTGCTAAGGAAAGCGTAAACGAAAAAGGGTAAACGGGTGTGCGAATCACCAATTCGCGCTATTGATTCGGGTCAATCGAATCGCCCCGCCTCGACAGGAGCATCCATGGCCGCCAAAGATAACGACGACGCTAAGACCGAAGACCGTGAGGAAGACGTCAGCCTCGACATGAGCCAAGCTGCGGTCAAAAAGATGATCGCCGAAGCTCGGGAACGCGGCTACATCACCTACGATCAGCTAAATGAAGTGCTGCCGCCCGATCAGGTCAGTTCCGACCAGATTGAGGACGTGATGTCGATGTTGTCCGAAATGGGCATCCAAGTCACCGAAGAGGACGAGGATTCCGAAGAGAACGAGGACAAGGGCACAACTGACCTTGTTCAGACCGCAAAGCCCGGTGAAGTCACCCTGTCGTCGGGAACTTCTGAAAAGCTTGATCGTACCGATGATCCGGTGCGCATGTACCTACGCGAGATGGGCAGCGTTGAGCTGCTGAGCCGTGAAGGTGAAATTGCGATTGCCAAACGGATTGAGGCCGGTCGCAACACGATGATCCTCGGGCTCTGCGAAAGCCCGCTGACCTTCCAGGCGATCACAATCTGGCGCGAAGAACTTTTGAGCGAAGACATTCTGCTGCGCGATGTGATCGATCTTGAGACCACATTTGGCGATCAGATGGGCGAAGACGAAGATGTCTCGACCGCTGTCGCAGCCGGTGGTGAGGCCTCGTCAGAGAAACCGTCTGAAGAAAAGCAGGAACTGGATGCTGACGGCAACCCGATCAGCAGCGATGATGATGATGACGATGACGAGCAGGCGAACATGTCGCTCGCCGCGATGGAGGCCGCGCTCAAACCGCGCGTGCTCGAAACGTTGGATCGCATTGCCCAGGACTACGAAGAACTGGCCAGCATGCAGGATAACCGCATCTCGGCCACGTTGAATGAAGACGGATCGTTCAGCAAAGGCGATGAAGAACGGTATCAGAAGCTGCGCTCGGAAATCGTTGTTCTGGTGAATGAATTGCACCTTCACAACAACCGGATTGAAGCGCTGATTGACCAGCTTTACGGTATCAACAAACGCATCATGTCCATCGACAGTGCGATGGTAAAGCTGGCCGATCAGGCCCGTATCAACCGCCGTGAATTCATTGATGCCTATCGCGGTCGCGAACTTGACCCCAACTGGCTTGAGGAGATGGGTGAAAAGTCGGGTCGCGGATGGCAGATGTTCATCGAACGCTCACTGCCCAAGGCCGAAGAATTGCGCGCCGACATGGCGCAGGTCGGTCAATATGTCGGTCTGGATATCAGCGAATTCCGCCGGATCGTGGCACAAGTTCAGAAGGGCGAGAAAGAGGCGCGTCAGGCCAAAAAGGAAATGGTCGAAGCCAACCTGCGGCTCGTCATCTCGATTGCCAAGAAATACACCAACCGCGGATTGCAGTTCCTTGATCTCATTCAGGAAGGCAACATTGGCCTGATGAAGGCGGTCGATAAGTTCGAATACCGCCGCGGTTATAAGTTCAGCACCTACGCGACATGGTGGATTCGTCAGGCGATCACCCGGTCCATCGCGGATCAGGCGCGTACGATCCGTATCCCTGTCCATATGATCGAAACGATCAACAAGCTGGTCCGCACCGGTCGTCAAATGCTGCACGAGATTGGCCGCGAACCGACACCCGAAGAACTGGCCGAAAAGCTTCAAATGCCTTTGGAGAAGGTTCGCAAGGTGATGAAAATCGCCAAGGAGCCGATTTCGCTTGAGACACCGATTGGCGACGAGGAAGACAGCCAGCTTGGTGATTTCATTGAGGACAAGAATGCTGTGCTTCCTTTGGACAGCGCCATTCAGGAAAACCTCAAGGAAACCACGACACGGGTGCTGTCGTCGCTCACGCCGCGCGAGGAACGTGTACTGCGGATGCGGTTTGGCATTGGTATGAACACCGACCACACGCTCGAAGAAGTCGGTCAGCAGTTTAGCGTGACGCGCGAGCGTATTCGTCAGATTGAAGCCAAAGCGCTGCGCAAGCTCAAGCACCCCAGCCGGTCACGTAAGTTGCGTTCCTTCTTGGATCAGTAAGGGATGTCGTTTCTGAAAAAACTCTTTGGTGGGGGCGGGTCAACACCGCCCGCAGCGCCGTCTGAGATGCATAATGGCTACACCATCTACGCTGAGCCGGTCAAAGACGGCGGGACTTGGCGGATCGGTGCTCGGATAGAGAAAGAAATTGAAGGCGAGGTCAAATCGCATTTCATGATGCGCGCCGACACGCTTCAGGCATTCGAGGATGCGGCGAAAGCGTCGGTCGATAAGGCAAAAATGCTGGTGGACCAGCAGGGCGACCAGATATTCAAGTGATACGTATGGCGTCGTATGGCACACAAAAAAGTCATGCTACTAAGTTGCACAGTAAGTCTGCGCGACTGCGTCTTTTCCATAGGCCAGCGAATGCGCATGTGACTGTCTAGAAAGGACACTCACATGAAACACACTTTGTCTGCCATTCTCCTGTTGTTGCCGTCATTGGCAGCGGCTTATCCCGATCCCAACGTTACCGCTGCGCCCAGTTCGGGAGACGTTATCAAGTCGATCCTGTCACAACCGACAACCGATCCTCTGGTTACCTCAGACGCGTCAGCAGCATTCTAATGCAAAAAGGCACTCCCGTATGGGACGTGCCTTTTCAATTTATGTGCGATCAGCTTGGTTCGGATCACTGGTTGTGCCCGAACCGGTTTTCGGATCCGGGTTTGTTTGTTTCGGACCAGTCGAGACTTTAGGCACATCTTTGAACTTGTCGTGACCGGGATACCCGGTGCGATCCGCTTGGTTCGGGTCCGAGGTCGACCCCGGCCCCTTTGTTGGATCATTGGCGTCATCCGTCATACTACGACTCCTTATTGCGTTGGCATCAGGAACACTTCCTGAATGTTGGCGCGTGGATCTGCTTCGAGCGCGAAAATCACCGATCGTGCCACGTCTGAAGGCTTAAGCTTGTCTGGCTTGGCCTCTTCAAAGAATGGCGTATCCACCATGCCCGGTGCGATTACGGAACAGCGGCCGCCAAACTCGCGCATCTCTTGTGCCACGTTCCCGCCATAGCCATGTACGAACCATTTAGTGGCGCCATAGACTGACCCCTTGAGGTGAACACGTCCTGCCGCGGAGCCGGTCATCAGCAAATGACCTTTGGACTCTTTCAGATGCGGCATTGCTGCTTTGGTCGTCCAGAGAAGGCCCATAATGTTCAAGTGGATCATTTTGTGCCATTCATCCGGATCGCCCGCATCGGTGCCAGATGCGCTCAGGCCAGTACCGGCATTGGCATAAGCGGCGTCGACTGATCCAAAATGCTGCGCCAGTTTGTTGAGCGCGTCTGTCTGTGACTGCAAATCCGTCGCGTCGCCGGGCAAGGCAAGCGCGTGGTCGCCGAATTCATCGGCCAGTTTGGCCAGTTTGTCTTCGGAACGGGCAAAAAGGCCGACATTCCAACCATGTTCGACGGCGGAACGCGCAGTTGCTTCACCGATGCCAGTCGACGCGCCGGTGATGAAAAGTGTCTTGCGGGTCATGAAGTGTCCTTCGATTTGATGTCTGTGTTCAGGCCACCAACGCGAAAGGGGCCAGTCCGGGTTCCACCGGGCTGGCAAATGAGATTAACTCAAATGTTCGTTGAAGAACGCAATCGTCCGGTCCCATGCCAGTTCGGCCGCCGCCTCGTCATAGCGAGGCTTGCTGTCATTATGAAAGCCATGGTTCACACCGGGATAGATATGCGCCGTATAGGTTTTGTCGTGCTCCTGCAGGGCAGCCTCGTAGGCGGGCCAGCCTTCGTTGATCCGCTCGTCCAGCTCGGCATAGTGGATCAGCAATGGCGCTCGGATTTTCGGCACATCTGCCGCGCTGGCTTGTCGACCATAGAACGGGACCGATGCGCCCCGTTCAGGATAGGCCACGGCCATTGCGTTGCATACGCCGCCGCCATAGCAGAACCCGACACAGCCGACCTTGCCTGTGGTGTCGGAGTGGTCTGCAAGAAATTCGTATGCTGCAAAGAAGTCGTTCATTAACTTTTCGCCATCCACGGTGCGCTGCAGTTCACGTCCCTCGGCATCGTTGCCCGGGTAGCCGCCAACACTTGTCAACCCATCCGGAGCCAAGGCGATAAAGCCCGCCTTGGCCACGCGGCGTGCCACATCTTCGATGTAGGGGTTCAGCCCTCGGTTCTCGTGGATAACGACAACAGCCGGTGCTGTGCCTTCCAATGCGACGGGTTTGACCAGATACCCACGCACCTCGCCGTGCCCATTGGGCGATGGGTAGGTGATGTATTCAGCCACGATATCAGGATGGTTAAAGCTAACCTGCTCGGCCAAGGCATAGTTTGGCGACATCATATTGAGCAGCGCCGCTGCGGTCAGGCCACCCACAGTAAATTTGCCCGCGCGATCTAGAAATTCGCGCTTCGTGATCTGTCCATGAGCGTAATAATCATACAGCTCAAGCAGCTCTTGATCGAAATCTTTGGCTGTCATCCGTTTTGTCGGGGTAATCTCATTCATGTTACTGCTCCCTTTGGACCCATGCTCGTAGGGTAAATCACCTGGCATGGATGGAGTTAAGTTAGCGCTTTGAGGTAAACTGGGTATTGTTCAATCATGCAGACGATTTTTCCGATACAGACAAACGGCCCCGGCCTCTATGAGTTCACCGACCAAGTCAAAAGCTGGGCACAGGGCAATGGCGTGTTGACCTTGTTTATCCAGCATACATCGGCCAGCTTGCTAATTCAGGAAAATGCCGATCCCGAAGTACAAATCGACTTGGCTGAGTTCTTTCATCGTCTGGTGCCACCGACGAGCGATCCGTCGATGGCTTATCTTACGCATACCTACGAAGGGCCTGACGACATGCCAGGGCATATCAAGGCAGCTATGCTCCCGGTGAGCCTTTCGATTCCTGTAATCAACGGAGAGCCAGCGCTGGGAACGTGGCAGGGGATTTACGTGTTCGAACACCGCGAGGCGCCACACACGCGCAAAGTCGTTGCGCATCTTGGCTAAGAGGCGACGAAGGCTTTTCGACGCGCAAACATCTGTTAGGTTCCAACCATGATCTCAGTGGCACGATACCAGCTATGATGCGCAAATTGATTTTGTTTAGTTTTGTCGGTGCAGCCGCAATCGCCGTAATGATTTTCTTTGCGCCCGGGATTTTGACGGTCAAAACGGCACAACCTAAGAACAGCTGCCTGTTTACAGCCGATCGCGAGGACAGATGCCGCTTTGACGGTGCGCCGCTTGAAATGGCGGGCTCGCCAGTTTTCGTCGAGAAATTTCAGCACGCGTTTCTTCCGACGTCCAAGGAACTGACTTTCATCGATGCGCGCGGAGTTATGTGGACAGCGCCTGTGCAGACCCTGACCGACGGTGCGTCGATCCCAACTATTTTTGAACCGATTATGGGCGACCGTCAAAGCCGTGAATACCTTTTGGCAGCGGCAATGCACGACGCGTTTTGTGGTGTTGGAAATGAGGCTCTGCCAACCTTTCAGACCCGGTCTTGGGAAGATGTGCATCGCATGTTCTTTGAAGCGTTGATTGTCGCTGGGACATCCCCTCAAAAAGCCAAGATCATGTTTGCTGCTGTGTATCTGGGTGGACCGCGTTGGGATGATCCGGAACGAGGCTTGGACAGTGTCGCGCCAGACGATCTTATTCAGGAACTGGAATGGTGCGCTGATTGGATTGCCGCCAATGACCCCTCGCCAGCCGAGATCGAAACTTGGATGAAGACCCGCGAAGCCGCATTGATCGCCGGAGAGTCGGTACCGCCCATCTTGTAATCGCGCTGCTTGGCCTATGCATCCAACTGATTTCACGAAGAAATGCCAAGAGGATTTGGACGCGAACACGCCCAGCTGATGCAGCGGAACCACCACTGCTTGCGTCATGAATTCCCCTCTACCCAAAACTTCGCGGCTGACCTATAGTGGCTGTGGATAAGTGGGGCAAACCCACAGTCTGAGGCAGAGACGAATAAGAGGGGAACGGCCAATGCGCTGCCCGTTTTGCGGAAATGTAGATTCACAGGTAAAAGACAGCCGTCCCGCCGAGGACCATGTTGCCATTCGGCGCAGACGCTTTTGCCCGGCCTGCGGAGGCCGTTTTACCACGTATGAACGCGTCCAATTGCGCGATCTTGTGGTGATTAAGACCAATGGTCGTCGCGAGGATTTCGACCGGGACAAGCTGGAACGGTCGATCCGGATGGCGATGCAGAAACGCCCGATTGATCCGGAACGTATCGGTCAGATGATCTCGGGCATCGTGCGCCGGTTGGAAAGCATGGGCGAAACCGATATCGCGTCGAAACAGATTGGCGAAATCGTTATGGAAACGCTCGCCCGGATCGATACAGTGGCTTATGTGCGGTTTGCGAGTGTTTACAAGAACTTCCAAGAAGCAGACGATTTCGACAAATTCGTCAGCGAACTGCGCCCGTCTGAGAAAGACAAACCCAAATCTGAAGAGTGATCCGTTCCAATGCGCCCGGATGATGCGCACCATATGGACCGGGCGTTGGAGCTGGGACGTCGCGGGTTGGGCAACACATGGCCCAATCCAGCCGTCGGTTGTGTGATTGTCCGGGATGGCTGCGTTGTCGGCGAAGGGTGGACTCAACCAGGTGGCCGTCCTCATGCGGAAACCCAAGCTTTGTTGCAGGCGGGTGCAGCTGCAAAAGGTGCGACCGCCTATGTCACGCTGGAACCCTGCGCGCATCATGGCCAAACGCCACCCTGTACCGATGCTTTGATTGCAGCCGGGATTGCGCGTGTGGTCGCGCCTTTTGCCGATAGTGATCCTCGCGTGTCCGGGCAGGGGTTCGACACGTTACGTGCGGCTGGCGTTGAGGTGGTGACAGGTGTTGCGGCTGATGCGGCGAGTAAAGACCATGCCGGGTTCTTTTGTCGTCTGGCCACGGGCCGGCCGCTTCTGACGCTTAAACTTGCCACCAGTCTGGATGGACGGATCGCAACGGCAAATGGCGACAGCCAATGGATAACCGGACCTGAAACGCGATCCCAAGTTCACAAGGTGCGGGCGCAGCATGATGCGGTCATGGTCGGGGCGGGGACAGCTCGCGCCGATGATCCTTTATTGACCGTTCGTGGGTTTGACGTGGTGCAACAACCGGTTCGGATCATTGTATCGCGCAGGCTCGACCTTCCTTTGGAAAGCAATCTGGCGCGCATGATTGATATCGCGCCGCTGTGGCTGTGCCACGCCGACGATGCCCCAGAAGATGCGCGTCTTGCATGGTCGCAACTCGGGGCTAAGCTGATCCGCGTTCCGCTGGACGGTCGGCAGGTGGATATCCCCGCCTTGATGCAATCGCTTGGGGACGAAGGCTTAACACGCGTGTTCTGCGAAGGCGGTGGCGAATTGGCGGCGAGCCTGTTTTCCGCAGATCTGGTGGATCGCCTTAATCTGCACATGGGTGGTGTCGTGATCGGCGCTGAGGGGCGTCCCGCCTTAGGTGCTCTTGGGCTTGATCAGTTGGCAGACGCACCCCGCTTCGCGCTGTTGGATGTTCGTCAAAGTGGTAATGACGTGATCCAAAACTGGACCCGTCAACGCCGCCAAAGCCAAGCATAACTGGCGAGCACACCCTGCGCCTTGGCCAACAGGCGTAGCGACGTCTTTGACGGAATTTGGCCTGAACTGAGTCGATCCAACACAACCTCTACAGGGCACGCCGTGCCGGTCACCGGATCGAAATAGCGTGGATAGTCGATCAGTGCCGCATGCACTAAACCTTCAAGACTGATCACCCGACCGCGCCTGTCAGGGGGGAGGCAAAGATCGGTGGTTAGTCCCCATCCTGCGTAGAACGGTAAGCCCAATGTGGTCACAGGCACGCCACGCAATAACGCCTCGAACCCGGTAAGAGAGGTCATGGTCCAAACCGCATCGATATGTTCGAGCACTGTCGCCATGGGCAGATCGGTCACAATCCGATCCGCCCATTTGCTCGCGTCCTCGATCAAGCCCGGGCGCAATCCCGCACAGACGTCAGGGTGCGGTTTGTAGATAATATAGGCGTCCGCATTGGCTTCCCGCACACGTTGCAGGAGGGCGGCGTTGGTTTTGATTTCTGGACTTCCCAGCACGACGGAGGCGTCGTCCTCGACTTGGCCGGGCACGAGCAGGATTGGCCTGCCATCAGAGGGCAGCTCGACCTGCGCAGCCTCATGTGCCGCGTATTTTGTCACCCCTTCTGCTACGATCCTGTCCATCAGCGACCGTGCGCGGTTCAATACGTGATCGGGCAGGGTGCCGCTGTTGGTAATGAGGGCTTCCAGCCGTGAAGGCCGTGTTGGATCAAAGTAGATGCCCGTATCATCCAGAACGAGCGACAGCGGCGGCACTAATTCAGCTCCAAGCCCCTGAGATCGAATGAACCCGTCCTCAACACACCACTCGCCGTCCTGCGCGGTATGTCCCCAAGTCATGATGCGTTGCCCATCTTTTTGCGCGTCTTTGGCGAACCGCATGGGTTTCAGGCTGCCAAACATCGATTGCATATGTGGCCTTTTCCATAGGCGGATGTTGCGTCCAATCCACCCGTCGCCGTCCTCAATCCATGCGCGCTGCGCCGCCTCAAGCGTTCCGACGATACGCTCCAAATCGCAAAGACGATCATGATAGGGGTCATACCAGACGGGAAAGCGGATCATCGCACCTGCAAAAAGCTGCGCGCGCGTCAGTTGGCGTTGGCGGCGGATCAGTTGATGTTCGTCCTCGGTCAGTCCCCAGCCGGCGTAAAACGGCGTGCCGAAAACCCTCGGCTTATGGCCTGCAAGGATCGCCTCGAAACCCATCTGGGACGACAGGGTGTACACCGCAATTGCACCGTTAAGCAGGTCCATCGGGGCGTGGTCCCCATCGACAAAGGAGATTCGTCCCTGCGCCTGCTCTGTGCTGAAATGCCCAGTCCGCTTGCCAGCAAGGGTTTCGGGATGTGACCGGATCAGGATGCGCTGACCAGGATGTTCTGTCTGCGCGTAATACAGCATTTCAGCGAACCTGGCGCGTGCCATATCCGTTCCGGGCACAGATGCCAGAACAGATGCGTCGCCTTCCACCTGATCGATGACCAGAACGTATCCCGGTTCGGGAAGGTCAAGCTTGGGATCAAAAGCGCTGTATTTGGAAAGTCGAGCATCGCAGACCCGCTGCATCAGGTCGCGAGCGGTATTGAGCAACGCAGTGTCGTCCAGCGGATCTTCGATCAGCAACGTCTCAAGATCAGATGGGCGCGACGCATCAAAGTGTATTCCTGTTCGGTCCAGCAGCAGTCCAAGCGGCGGTTCCTTGTCGACACGACCGGGCTTCAGGGATCGCAAAAATGCATCCTCTACGCGCAAAACTGGCGCCTCCCGACCTTCAGCAACCGCAAGCCCCCGTTCGGCACTGGGCGCATCGCCCCAAACACCGACCCAATCGTCACCGGATGGGCGGCCAATCGCGACCTGCCAGCCTGACAGTTGCAGGATACGCTTTATCCGCCCCTGCGTCAGAAAGCCGGTGTTGTAGACACACAAACGCCGGGGAGGAAACTCCCCGGCGCTGTGATGGATAGGGTTAGGTTGCATCACCCGTCTACTCGGTCGTGGTTCCGCCTGTCGCCACGCTTGTTAGGCTTTGCGCACCGCCCAGTGTGCCGGTGATCGACGCAATCGTACGGTTCCACTGAACGATCGGCGCTTCGGTGACATAGATCGTGTCTCTGTCGCGGATCAGGAAATCGCGGGCCATGAACAGGCCATTGGGTTCGGTCAAATCCATCACGTAGATCAGCCGCTGTGCGCCAACCAAATCGCTCCGGCCAAGAACAGCGTTGGCAATGTCGCCAGGTTCATTGCGGAAGACAAAAACGCCCGTAGGATCAGCAGTGGTCGGGGCCAACCCGCCAAGCTGTGCTAACGCTTCGACAAGCGACAGGGTCTGCGTCTCAAAGGTCATACGGGTCTGTGTTCCCGCGGCCCCCAATGCGGTGAAGGATCGCTGATCTGCTTCGATCAGAATACGGTCCCCGTCGCGCAATGCGATATCTAGCTCTGGATGGTCGTAAAGATCCTCGAACCAGATCGTTTCACTGTGATTGCCCCGGGTCAGGGTGATCTGTGCGATTTCGGCTGCTTCGCCTACACCCCCAGCGCTTGCCAGCATTGAAGCCAGCGTTCGGGTCGGGCGCGTGATCGGGTACACACCTTGCGCCCCAGCCGAGCCAAGGATCGACACAGTCGCGCCATCGCCAGCGGTGCGGCGCACCTCAACCTGAGGGTCAGGTGTCTGATCTTCCAGTTTTTGTGTGATTATCCTACGGATTGCCTCGGGTGTATTGCCAGCCGCCTTGATCCGGCCAGCGTAGGGCACAAAGATAAATCCAGACCCGTCAACCTGCACGCTTTCCAGCGCCGTCGCGTTCGACGCTTCGCCCGCGAGCAAACCATCATCCACGTTTTCCCAGATTGTCAGACCCAAGATATCGCCGGGTCGGATAATATCCGCGCTTTGAACGCCCGCGTTTTTCAGCTTATCGGAAAAGCCAAGCGCCGGAACCACGGCCGTGGTGCGGGTCACGCGATCATTGATCGCAACGACAAAGGCATCACCCTCGCGTTGAACAGAGCCCGCGTAAATTTGGTTCTTCGTCGGACCGACGCCGGGAAGGCCGCAAGACGCAAGTAAGGATGCCGACAGCATCACTGCGATGGGATGCGCCCACCGGAATTTCGTACTGAACACTGCTCGGTCTCCTCGACCAGTTATAGACTGCCTCGGTTTATATTTTTTTGTTAAACTACCGGAATCTGGTCAGTTTGGCCAGTACTAGGACTGGTGGTTCTCAGCGAACAACCTGCAACTGTTGCGCCTCGGTCTCTCGGGTCTTCAACCGCAGATCATAAGGCGCGTTGGGCGACAGCATGCGATCAACCACCTGTCGGAACAACTGTGCCCGGCCCTTCGCTGAATAAAACCCGCCGGGAATTTGGCTGGTTTCAAGCAAAAACTGCCGGTAGATCGCATATGCTCCGGGATCAGGTGGCATTGGGTCGGCAAAGAACGCATCCAAGGGCTGATGCGACACCAGTCCTGGCTTGTCATATACGCTGATCCCGAAACTACGCACCGGCAGCCCACGCCACAGTGCCTGATGCGCCGATGTTGAATTTACAGTCACAGCTGATCGCGCAGCCTGCAGAAGATAGGCCAGCTTACCGCCACGCACGAAATACACTCGGTCCGACACGCCATGTTTGGCTGCACTGGTGCGGATGGTGCTTTCAAGTGGTGCGCGCCCATCTTCGAGAGGATGCGCCTTGAACACCAGTCGATGATGCGCAGGCGCGCCTTTGGCAAATCCGTCGATCACCAGGTCCACAAAATCGGTTTGCGATGCAAAGTCGGAAAACGCCTGAAAGCTGGCGTCGTGTTCCAATTGAAGGAGCGCGACATGGTACGGCCGACCGCCTTTGCGGATACGCCGTGTTGTGATCCAGCGCTCAACCATGTGACGCGGGCGGCGCAGCAATCGCAGAACCTGAAGCCGGAATTCCTCGGCAACGGTTTGGTCGCGATGTGGTCGATAGTTCGGAAAGGACTGATTTCGGAACAGCACATGCCAATGATAAAGTGCGCCGTGGATCATGTGCATACGCAAATCGCCCCAGCGGTCCGGTGGCAATGCGGGTACATCTGCAGTCCGCGAAAGGGCCTGTTCCATCTGGTCGAGCGTGATGTGCATGAGCTTTGAATTGCCGTTTGCCCCGTCGCGTTCGTATGTGGCCCAGTAGGGCCGCAGATACCCTTCTTCGAACACATGGATGGTCAACCCAGTAGCGCGGGCAGCGGCAATCGCCTCGGCATGGTGCCGTCGCACATCTCCGTACAGCACGAGATCTGTCGCCTTGGTTTGGCTGATCCACTCATTGGCTTTTTGCGGCCAGTCCGACACTGGGTCGCGGAACGCCAGTAAAGTCGTGTCGTCGCGCCACCGAGATACATCCCCGGCATTGAACGCGACGCGCCAGCAATCAGCTCCGGTTTCCTTGATCCGGTCAGCCAACTCGCTGAAAAATGGGCCGTGCGGCCCTTGCAGAAACAGGAAAACGCGCTGCCGCTGTGGCTCTTGCTTGCCCGTTGTGTTTGTCATGTCGGCGCAGTATCCCTCGGAATGTGCAGATGTTATCACAAGGGACGGACGTCTGAGAAAAGAAATCCACAGGCGGTCCTGTGAACTGAGACAATAAGGGCACCATTATGTTCACCGGTATCGTAACCGACATAGGCGACATCCGCAGCTTGCATCACAGCGGAGATTTGCGTGCCCGGATCGGCACCCGGTACGATACACAAGGGATTGAAATCGGCGCATCCATTGCCTGCAGTGGTGTCTGCCTAACCGTGGTTCAGCTTGGTCCCGACTGGTTTGAGGTCGAAATCAGCGCGGAAACCCTGGATAAAACCAACATCGGCGCTTGGGTCGAGGGACAACAGATCAACCTTGAACGTGCGCTCAAGGTTGGGGATGAACTTGGCGGGCATATCGTGTCGGGCCATGTCGATGGTCTTGCCGAAATAGTCGAGATGCGCCCCGAAGGCGACAGTGTACGCTATGTGTTCGACGTTCCGCGCGGCTTGGCCCGTTTCATAGCACCAAAAGGGTCGGTGGCCTTGGATGGTACATCACTGACTGTCAACGAGGTCGAAGACACTCGGTTCGGTGTAAATATCATTCCGCACACGCAAGAGGTCACAACTTGGGGCGTGTCCAAGGTGGGCGATAAGGTCAATCTCGAAATCGATACGCTCGCGCGCTACGTCGCCCGACTGGCCGAAATGCAGGGCTAGGCGCAGAACGCGTCAACACGCATTCTGTTTCAGACACCCGAAACCCGCCGCTCGTCCATTGCAGCAACCGCACGCCGCCCGATCAGCCAAGTGACCAGAATACCCACGCCATAGGCCATGATCAAAAACAGAAATGGGCCCAACACTGGCGCACCCTGATAAACCGCAATCAAAAGCGGTGTGCCGCTAAGATTGCCAAGGTTTCCCATCTGTGCCAGCGCACCGTTTGCCAAAGCCCGTGTCGGCGCATCGGCATTGATCTGTGGCACCACGGCGAAACCCGCGCTTTGAACAAGCGCCATCGCAGCAAACAAGAGCAACACGCTGAGTGTCGTGAACCCGACCACCAAGGTCAGAATCGTAACAACCGCACACAGAACAAAGCCCAGCGTCACCACTGGTTGCGCCGGACGACGCGACAGGATCGCAACCCCGACGGTCAACGCGACGGCGATCGATACCAGCGGCGCGATGGCGGTCAACCATGTCGGGGCGTCGCCTTCTGTGAGCAGCGGCAATGCCGTAAGGACGGATACAAATGTCAGCGTATAACACAGCCAAGCCAGCGCTGGCGTCGCGATGCCGGGTGTTGCGTAGGCTGTGATATGACGGTGCCAAACAGACACCTGCACACCGGACGGGACGGTGGTGATGATTGACTGGGGCAAGACCAACAGGATCGCAACGCAAGCCACGGCCATCCAGACACCATGCGCACCGATCAAAAGCGACAATCCGCCTTGCGCAATCACCCATGGCGCGATCACGGCGGTCAGGGCAAACGCGACCCCGAAAAACGTGCTCCATAATGTCAAAGCTGCAGGGCGATATCGATCCGGTGTCGCCTCGGCGATCAGTGTCGGGGCCGCAACTACGATCAAAAGGTGGGAAGCACCCTCCAACACGCGGCTCAACATGAATACGGGAAGCGACGGCAACATGGCCTGCCACAAAGACATGACCGCACCCAAAGCCAGTGCCGCAACCAAAGCGCGACGTGCTCCGATACGCGACACCACGATTCCAGCCACAAGTCCAAGGACCAAGCCGACAAGGCTAATCAGGCTGACAGCAAGCCCAAGAATAGTCTCGCTTTGACCGGAATACACCTGCGTCAGGGTAACGAAACTCACTGCGAGTTTTGCAAACTGACCAGCAGCCCCCAACCCCGCAAGATAAAGGGTCAGGGTCAACAAAAGCGGATGAGGCGTGCGCATGGAACCAACCCTTTCGGACCTGCGCAGACATTCTGTTAAACGCGCCTGACCTGCAATGTAGGTTGTTCGTTTTTCTTTGTCCCGGCACGGCATATGTAGAGGGCATGACCGCTTTGCCCACAGCCCTTCAGTCCTGGTTCGATACACGGGGATGGACGATCCACCCGCATCAGCAACAGATGCTGGACCGCGCGGCAGACCCGTGCCTTCTGCTGATCGCGCCAACTGGAGGTGGTAAGACGCTGGCTGGGTTTTTGCCAACGCTTGCGGAACTTGCTGACCATCCGCGTGACGGTGTGCACACGCTCTATGTCAGCCCGCTCAAGGCATTGGCCGCCGACATCAAACGCAACTTGCGCACGCCGATCAATGAGGCCGGGTTGGCCATCCGGGTAGAGGATCGCACTGGAGACACGTCAGCTCATATCAAGAAACGTCAACGCGCCGACCCGCCGCATATCTTGCTGACAACGCCAGAATCGCTGGCCTTGCTGACCAGCTACGAAGACGCGCCGCGGATGTTCAAAGGGGTGCAGCGCGTCGTGGTCGACGAGATCCACGCCTTGGCGGAGTCCAAACGCGGTGATCAGTTGATGCTCGCATTGGCACGATTGCAAACCATGTGCCCTGACCTGCGCCGCGTGGGCCTGTCGGCCACGGTTGAAGATCCGGCTGCCATCGCGCGACTTCTCGCGCATCACCCCGACCCATGCGAAGTGTTATTGGCCGATCCGGGGCCAGAGCCGGACATCTCCATGCTAGTCACGGACGAAGCTCCGCCTTGGTCCGGGGGCGGCGCGAAATATGCCATCCCGGCGGTGCTGGAGCAGGTCAAGAAACACAAGACCACGCTTATTTTTCACAACACCCGCGCGCAGGCCGAGCTCTTTTTTCACAATCTTTGGCTCGCCAACGAAGATGCTTTGCCCATCGGCATACATCATGGCAGCCTTGATCGCGGTCAGCGCGAAAAAGTCGAAGCGGCGATGGTGCGTGGTGACCTGCGGGCGATTGTCTGCACCGGATCGCTGGACCTTGGTATCGACTGGGGCGATGTGGATCTCGTGATCCAGATTGGTGCGCCCAAGAACGTCAAACGTCTTGTGCAACGGATCGGCCGCGCCAATCACCGCTACAATGCCCCGTCCAAAGCGCTCTTGGTGCCCGCCAACCGGTTCGAGGTCGTCGAGTGTGTGGCCGCTTTGGACGCAGTTAAAGCCCACGATCTTGACGGTGAATGGCGCGGACGCGGCCCCCGTGACGTGCTCTGCCAGCATATTCTGATTGCCGCCTGTTCCGGCCCGTTCGATGCCACTGCGCTTTATGTCGAGATGACCGCAGCCGGGGCCTATGCGGAACTCTGCCGCGAGGGTTTTGATGCTTGCCTGAACTTTTGCGCCACCGGCGGATACGCCTTGCGCGCCTATGATCAATGGCAACGGCTCAAGCAATTGCCCGATGGCCGCTGGCAACTGCGCGACCCACGGTCTGCCGCGCGCATCCGTCAGAACATCGGCACCATTCAAGACACCGACACGCTCAAGGTCAAATGGCGGGGCAGGGGCGGCGCACCTTTGGGCGAAATCGAGGAAGGCTTTGCGGCCACTCTGAGTCGTGGCGACACCTTCCTGATCGGCGGACAGATCGTACGCTACGAAGGGCTGCGCGAGCTAATGGTCGAGGTCACACGAGACCCAGGCCGCAAGCCCAAGATCGCGACCTTCATGGGTACCAAATTTGCAACCTCAACCCAGCTGTCCAATCGCATCGTACGCATGTTTCAGCAGGACGATTGGCCCGCCCTGCCGCGCCACACTCGTGACTGGTTGCAGATGCAACGCCGGGTCAGCCGCTTGCCCGAACCTGGTCGGCTGTTGATCGAAAGCTTCCCGCATGACGGACGCGAGCAACTGGTGGCTTATGGCTTTGCCGGGCGCAATGCGATGCAGACGCTCGGACTGCTCTTGACCAAACGAATGGAAGAGGAAGGGCTCGCCCCGATGGGCTTTGTCGCCACCGATTATGCTGTTCTGATCTGGGGTTTGGATGCGGTCATAGACCCTGCGCCGCTGTTTGATCTGGCCGCGCTCGAAGCTGGCCTCGAAGGTTGGCTTGCCGGCAACGCAGTTATGAAACGCACCTTCCGCGCGTCGGCCACCATCGCGGGTCTGATCGAACGCAATCTTGGCGGGCAGCGCAAGTCTGGGCGTCAGGCCACCATGTCGTCGGATATTCTCTATGATACGCTTCTCAAATACGATCCTGACCATCTGCTGATGCAAATCACCCACGAAGAGGCGATGCGCGGATTGGTCGATTTCAGCCGCATCCGTGAAATGGCCGAACGCGTTGGCGACCGCATTGATCTGCTGCGCCTTGATCGGGTGACGCCCTTGGCGGCGCCTCTGTTTCTGGAACCGGGTCGCGTGCCGGTTCGCGGGTTGGCCGACGAGAGGCTGCTGGAAGAAGAGGTTGCGCGCTTGATGGAAACCAGCGGACTAGCCCAAGTCGAGGCGGAGCCCAGCAAACCGAAATGGCGCGTTCCGTATTGAGGTTGGTGACGGAAAGGCTCCCGGCCCACGCAGCGGAAACGTAGGCCGGGAGTCTGTCTCACACGCCTGTTAAGTTACATCCCGGTATGAGATTTCCTTGACGTCTTTGCCTGATTTCCCGCGCCGCACGATGAGTCGGTTGAGCGCGTGGACATACGCCTTGGCCGACGCCACAACCGTGTCGGTATCGGCTGACTGGCCGGTGGAAATCATGCCGTCCTCTTCCAATCGCACGCTCACAGTGGCTTGCGCATCGGTGCCCTCGGTCACGGCATGTACCTGGTACAGCTGCAACCGGGCCTTGTTCGGGTGCAACATGCGGATGGCTTTAAACGTGGCATCTACGGGGCCGTCACCTTCACTGACAGCGGATTTGTCTTCGCCGTTGATTTCCATTTCCAAAGTCGCTTCGGCAGGGCCTCCAGTGCCACAAAGCACCTTGAGGTTTACCAGTTGCAGCGCGTCGTCACCTTCAGTTGTCGCCGTGACCAGCGCGAGGATGTCGTCGTCGAACACCTCTTTCTTGCGGTCTGCCAGGTCTTTGAAGCGAACAAAGATGTCCTTGAGCTGGTTATCCCCAACCTCGACACCCAATTCCCCCAGCTTTGCGCGCAACGCGGCACGGCCCGAGTGTTTGCCCAAAGGCAAAGAGGTACCCGCCAAACCCACGTCCTCGGGGCGCATGATTTCGAAGGTTTCAGCGTTCTTGAGCATGCCGTCCTGGTGGATGCCCGACTCGTGCGCAAAAGCATTCTTGCCGACGATTGCTTTGTTGAACTGCACCGGGAAACCAGACACCGTCGCGACGCGGCGCGAGATGTGCATGATCTTCTTGGTGTCTATCCCGGTGTGGAACGGCATGATGTCGTTACGCACCTTGAGCGCCATGACGACCTCTTCCAACGCGGTGTTGCCCGCGCGTTCGCCAAGGCCGTTGATCGTGCATTCGATCTGACGCGCCCCGCCTTCGACAGCGGCCAAAGCGTTCGCAGTCGCCATCCCAAGATCGTTGTGGCAATGCGTGGCGAAGATCACCTTGTCTGCACCAGGCACTGTTTCGATCAATCGCCGGATCAGATCGGCGGACTCAACGGGTGCAGTATAGCCAACAGTATCGGGGATGTTGATCGTTGTGGCGCCCGCCTTGATGGCGATCTCGACCACGCGGCAAAGGTAATCCCATTCGGTGCGGGTGGCGTCCATCGGGGACCACTGCACATTGTCACACAGGTTGCGTGCGTGGGTTACGGTTTGTTCGATCCGTTCCGCCATTTCGTCCATCGTGAGGTTTGGAATGGCACGGTGCAGGGGCGACGTGCCAATGAACGTGTGAATACGCGGCTTCTGCGCGTGCTTAACCGCCTCCCAGCAGCGGTCGATATCCGGCAATTGCGCACGGGCCAGACCACAGATCACTGCATCCTTGCTGCGTTGCGCGATCTCGCTCACTGCACGGAAATCACCTTCTGAGGCGATTGGAAACCCAGCCTCGATGATATCGACACCCATGTCATCCAACAGCTCGGCAATCTCGAGCTTTTCGTCATGCGTCATGGTTGCGCCGGGGGACTGTTCACCATCGCGCAAGGTGGTGTCAAAGATGACCACTCGGTCTTTATCTGTCGTCGTCATTGTTCTGATCTTTCTGTCTTGTCCAAATCCGTCGGCGCGAAACGGTCATCCTCTGAGCGGTCGCGCCGGGTGGGCCGCGCTCAGAGGCGGATTAGGAGAAGACGGGTGGCAAGCGCAAGGGGCGCGCGAGTGCGCGTCAGTTCTGCGATATGGGCCACGTGTGTCATGCGGTGGACTATACGCAGCAAATTGTGAAAGAAAACCCGTCAGACAAAAAAATGCGCGCCCTGTGCTTGGACGCGCATTTTTGTTGTCGGAATCTTAACTGGCGGCTCTGAGATTCTTCGTACGAAGAATCTTGGGCCATCCCATAAAATTCTAGAGGTCGGGATAGATCGGGAAACGACCGCACATCTCGGCGACCTCAGTACGGACTTTTTCTTCAACCGCAGAATTTCCATCCTCACCATTGGCAGCCAGACCATCAGTCACTTCGATGATCCAATCGGCAATTTGGCGGAATTCGGCTTCATCAAAGCCGCGTGTTGTGCCCGCGGGTGTGCCAAGTCGAATCCCAGATGTCACCATCGGCTTTTCCGGATCAAACGGCACACCGTTCTTGTTGCAGGTGATATGCGCACGACCAAGCGCCTTTTCGGTCGCGTTGCCTTTCACGCCCTTGGGCCGCAGGTCGACCAGAACCACATGCGTGTCTGTGCCGTGTGTCACCGTATCCAACCCACCCTTGATCAGCTGGTCAGACAAAGCCTGTGCGTTGCGGATGACATTCTGTTGATAGGTTTTGAAGTCCGGACGCAACGCTTCGCCAAAGGCGACGGCCTTGGCCGCGATCACATGCATCAGCGGTCCACCCTGAATGCCAGGGAAGATGGCCGAGTTGAACTTTTTGGCCAACGCTTCGTCATTCGTCAGGATCATCCCTCCACGGGGCCCACGCAGCGTTTTGTGCGTTGTCGTGGTCGCAACATGCGCATGCGGGAATGGTGATGGGTGCTCGCCTGCCGCCACCAGACCAGCAAAGTGTGCCATATCCACATGCAGGTAGGCGCCGACGGAGTCCGCGATCTCGCGCATCTTCGCAAAGTCGATCTGACGCGGAATGGCTGAACCACCGGCAATGATCAACTTGGGCTGGTGTTCGGTGGCAAGCGCCTGAACCTGATCGTAGTCGAGCAGGTTGTCTTCTTTGCGCACGCCGTACTGGATGGCGTTGAACCACTTGCCCGACTGGTTCGGCGCCGCGCCGTGGGTGAGGTGACCACCTGCATCAAGACTCATGCCAAGGATCGTGTCACCGGGCTTGAGCAGAGCGGTGAACACGCCTTGGTTCGCCTGAGAACCAGAGTTGGGCTGAACATTCGCAAAGCCGCAGCCGAAAAGTTCGCACGCACGTTCAATGGCAAGGTTTTCTGCCACGTCGACGAACTGACATCCACCGTAATAGCGACGGCCCGGATACCCTTCTGCGTATTTATTCGTCATCACCGACCCTTGCGCCTCCATCACGGCGCGGCTGACGATGTTTTCCGATGCGATGAGTTCGATCTCGTCGCGCTGGCGACCCAGCTCGTCGGTGATCGACTGAAACAGGTCCGGGTCGCTGTCAGCCAGCGACTTGGTGAAAAAGCCGGTTTCGCGGTGCGGGGCGTTCATGGGCAGAGCCTCCTGGAAGCGGGTTTTGAGTTGGCGACTACGTATCTGAAATGTGGCAAAAGGCAAAGGTTGGAAAGCGACCACACGCGACAAAGCTGCGCCATGGCTGGTGTGGGCCACGTGTTTGTGCTTGTTTCAGAACGGCACGACCCCGATAGGAACACAATTCTCATGTCATTGCGCATCGCTTTTGCCGCCAGTTCAGCGCCGATTGCCCAATCTGCCAAGGCTGGTCTGTCCCGTCGTTATGGCGATCACAACGAAGACGGCGCCGATGTCATCGTGGCTTTGGGCGGTGACGGGTTCATGCTGGCGACGTTGCACCGTACACAGAATCTGGCCGCGCCCGTATACGGTATGAATCGTGGCACTGTCGGGTTCTTGATGAACGAATACTCGGAGCATGACCTCGAAACGCGCCTCAAGCAGGCACAGGAAGAGGTGATCAACCCGCTGTCGATGACCGCCATCACCAAAGACGGCACGACGCAGCGCGCGTTGGCAATCAACGAAGTGTCGCTCCTCCGGGCGGGCCCGCAAGCGGCCCGTCTTCGGATCAGCGTCGATGGAAAGGTCCGGATGTCCGAACTGGTCTGCGACGGGGCGCTGGTCGCCACGCCTGCCGGGTCCACTGCCTACAACTATTCGGCTCACGGACCCATTCTTCCCATTGGGTCGGATGTTCTGGCGCTGACCGCTATGGCTGCGTTTCGGCCTCGCCGATGGCGTGGCGCGCTTTTGCCCAAAACCGCCGAAGTCACGTTTGAAGTGCTCGACCCCGACAAACGTCCGGTGATGGCCGAAGCTGATGCGCGCGCGGTGCGTGACGTGGTGCGGGTCGACATACGGTCCGAGCCCTCCATAGCCCACCGAGTACTCTTTGATCCGGGGCACGGGCTCGAGGAAAGGCTGATCCGCGAACAGTTCGTCTAAGGCGCGGTGTCGTCGCAAAACTGCCCATCTTGTGCCATTTCGACCGATTATTCTGCCTTCGCAGTTGATGGCAGAGGGCAGGTTTGGATGCGCTTCTTTAAGATATTTCTTTTCGCGGCACTGATGCTGAGCCCAAGTGTAGCAGCTTCGCAAGAACGGGACCGGCTGGACCATCGCGGTGAGGTTCTGGGTTGGGAGGGTGTAGGCCGGCTGGACACATCAAGCGGCACCTGCACTGGTACATTGATTGCGCGCGATCTGGTGTTGACGGCTGCGCATTGTGTTGTCGATGCCAGCAAGCAATCCGTATTGCCCGTCGCGCGAATGCGGTTCCATGCGGGTTTGACCCATGATTTTACAGCCGCCACCCGCAAGATTGAAAAGATCGTTCTGGCCGATGGCTATATTGGCGCTGTTGAAGCCTCTTTGACCGATCAGGTCCGCAATGATCTTGCGCTGTTGCGGCTCAATAGTCCGATCTTCAGCACTGAGGCGGAACCTTTCAAAGTCCACGACCGAGCGATGGCGTCTGGGCCAGTGATCCTCGTGTCCTACGGACGTGGTCGCAACACATCGTTGCAACGCGAGTCCGGTTGCCGGCACAAGGAAACCTACCTCGGTGGGGTGATGACCTTTGACTGCGATGTGACCTACGGATCCTCTGGTGCGCCTGTCTTCGTAAACGATCAGGGGCTTTTGCGCATCGTGTCGGTGGTGTCGATGATGTCGACGGCGCCGGGTGCCGACAAAGAAGCGATTGGCATGTCACTGCCGCAAACAGTCTCTGCAATGATGCGTGACATGCGTAACGATGCGGCGCGCGCACCTGTCAGCGCTGGGGCCAAGCGCGTAACGGTTGGGCATCGCTCGTCAACCGGTGGAGCCCGGTTCGTGAAAGTCGATTGATCACCTTGGAAGGGGCAGGGCCGTGTCGTCTTTGACCTGATCCATCACGATCTGGCTGTGCACCCGTCCAATTGAGTCGTGCGGCAATAGCACGTCCTGCACCAGCCGATTAAGAGCAGCCAGATCGGTGCAATAGACCCGAAAGATGTAATCGGCCTCGCCGGTCAGCGTCCATGCCGCGACAATCTCAGGTGTGGTCGAGACCAGCCGCTTGATCGACTGGTGCGTGCCGTTGCTCTGTGCCCGTGTCTCGACCTGGATGAAGGCCTGCACGTTCAGGTTCAGCCGCGCGGGGTTCAACCGGCAGGGCGTGCCGATGATGTAGCCTTCAGACTCGAGCCTCTGACGGCGACGGCTGATCTGAGAGGCGGACATACCCAGATGGTCAGCCAGTTCCTGCGCTGGGGTCTGGCCGTCCTTTTGCAATCGCGCAAGCAGCTTCAGATCTTTTGGGTCCAGTGTATTCATGCGTGAATCATGTATGATTTAATTAAGTGATGCAAATTTTGCGCACATTTGGCGCGATGTATACCGGTAATCAGTCACACTCCGCAGCGGTTCCACCTTATCCTTTGGACAAACAAGGAGGATATTATGGGTCCGTTTCCACACGATGCACCAAAAGCCACGATCTCTAACGAGAATCCCGCCGGAACCGATGGGTTCGAATTCGTCGAGTTTGCCCACCCCGATCCGGATGCGCTGCGCGAACTGTTTACCAAGATGGGCTACACCCGCACCGCCAAGCACAAAACCAAGCAGATCGAGCTGTGGCAACAGGGCGATATCACATACGTTCTGAACAACGAACCTGGCAGTCACGCCATGCGCTTTGTAGACGAACACGGCCCCTGCGCCCCGTCGATGGGCTGGCGCGTGGTCGATGCAAAACACGCCTATGACCGCGCGGTCATGCTTGGTGCCACGCCCTATGATGGCAACGACAAGGCGATGGATGTGCCTGCGATTGTCGGCATCGGTGGATCGCTGATCTATTTCATCGACCAGTATTATGGCCAGAACCCTTAACAACGCCGAATTCAATTGGGTTGCGACTGCCAATCCCGAAGGTGTCGGATTCCACTACCTCGACCACCTGACGCACAATGTCCACAAGGGCAACATGGACATGTGGTTCGATTTCTACGGTAAGATTTTTGGCTTCAAGGAAATTCGCTTTTTCGACATCGAAGGCAAATTCACTGGCCTGTTAAGCCGCGCTTTGACCTCGCCCTGTGGGCGCATCCGAATCCCGATAAACGAAGACCGGGGCGAGACTGGGCAGATCGTCGAATACCTCAAGCGTTACAAGGGCGAAGGCATTCAACACATCGCAGTTGGCGCAAAGAACATTTACGAGTCCGTGGACGAGATCGCGTCGCGTGGTTTGAAATTCATGCCCGCACCGCCGGACGCCTATTACGATCTGAGCAAGGAGCGCGTCGTCGGTCACGATGAGCCAATCGACCGGATGAAGAAACACGGCATCCTGATCGATGGGGAAGGTGTCGTCGGCGGCGGCGAAACGCGCATCCTGCTTCAGATATTCTCAAAAACTGTGATCGGGCCGATCTTTTTCGAATTCATCCAACGCAAGGGGGATGATGGGTTTGGTGAGGGTAACTTCAAAGCGCTTTTCGAATCAATTGAAGCCGACCAAATCGAACGCGGTGTACTCAAGGCAAGCTGACTTGCACGGCGCGTCCCTAGCTCGGGTCGCGCCAGCGGTTCACGATGGGATAGCGCCGATCCAGCCAAAACGCGCGCTTTGACAGGCGGGCGCCTGGCGCAGACTGAAAGCGTTTGTATTCACTGATGTAAAGCAGATGCTCGATCCGTTTTGCATCGTCGCGATCATATCCAGCGGCGACGCAATCCGCGATAGCGCCATCTTCGTCCACAAGGATGTTCAAGATGCCGTCCAGCACCGGATAGTCGGGCAGCGAGTCGCTGTCTTTCTGATCCTCGCGCAATTCGGCCGAAGGCGGTTTGGTGATGATCGCCTCTGGGATTACAGCGCCCTCTGGCCCCATCATCCAATTTTGGTGGTTCGCGTTCCGCCAACGGCAGCAGTCGAAGATGCGGGTTTTGTACATATCCTTGATCGGATTGTAGCCGCCCGCCATGTCGCCGTAGATCGTCGCATATCCCACCGCGACTTCGGACTTGTTGCCGGTGGTCAAAAGCATCTCTCCGAATTTATTCGAAAGCGCCATCAGCAACAGGCCCCGGATGCGGGACTGGACGTTTTCCTCGGTCAGCCCTTCCTCGGTTCCTTCGAACAATGCAGCGAGCGTTTCGGTCACTGCATCGCGGGTTTTACCAATTGGTAAAAAATCGTACCGACAGCCAAGGTTTTCCGCCACTGCCTTGGCATCATCAAGCGACCCTTGCGAGGTGTATTCCGATGGAAGCATCACGCAGCGCACGTTGTCAGCGCCCAACGCATCGACCGCGATGGTGGCGACGATCGCGCTATCAATGCCGCCCGAGAGACCCAGAAGCACCTTCTTGAAACCGGTTTTGACCATGTAATCGCGCAAGGCCGTAACCATAACGCGGTAGTCTTGTTCCATCGCGTCGGGGTGCTGGGTGAAATCGCCATTGGCTGCGCGCCAGCCCGCATCTGTGCGTTCCATGTCGACCTGGCTGATAACTTCGTCGAAGGCGGGCAACTGCACAGCTGGAATGCCGCCGGGGTTCAGCACAAAAGACCCGCCGTCAAAGACCTGATCGTCCTGACCGCCGACCATGTTGAGGTAAATCAGCGACAACCCGCTTTCTACAACGCGGGAGACCATATGGTTCAGTCGGGTCTCGAACTTGTCACGAAAATAGGGTGATCCGTTGGGAACAAGAATGAACTCAGCGCCGCTTTCCTCAAGCGCCTCGACCACATCTGGATACCACGCATCCTCGCAAATGGGCATGCCGATGCGCACGCCATTTATGGCCACTGGTCCCTGCATCATATCGCGCGAGAATAGGCGGACTTCGTCGAAAACGTTGAAATTCGGCAGGAAATACTTGTGCACCACAGACGCGATCTTGCCGCCTTGCAGAACGAAATAGCTGTTGTGCAGTTTGAGGTCTTCTCCAACACACGGCCCGCCAATCGACAGGGCAGGGCCATCTGCGCAGGCCTCGGCCAAGGAAGCCAGTTCGTCTTGTACGGCTGCTACAAAGGCAGGTTTCACGATCAGATCTTGCGCCTGATAACCAGTGATGAACATCTCGGGCAACGCCACAAGGTCAGCACCTGCCGCTTTGCCCTCTTCCCACGCGGCGCGTGCCTTGGCGGCATTGCCTACAAGGTCACCCACGATGGGGTTCAGCTGTGCCAGAGTGATGCGAAACCGGTCCGACATGGGGCGGTCCTTCTTTTCCCGATATCGCCGGTGACATAGCAGAACGCCGCGCGAGGGAAAGCATCTTGTCGGATAAGGCGTTGTCTGACCTCGCTGGCTCGCTTAGGTTTCGGGAACAGGGTCATGGCAACGGACATGAGTGGGATAGCAGACAGATGAAACCGGGCATTACAGGCATTTTGGGCGCAGCCGTCTTAAGCATAGCTTTCGAAGCACAGGCGCAGGACGGGGACGTTCAGACCAAGCAATATGACGATGGCGGTGTTTATGAAGGCACGTTCCTGAACGGATTGCAGCACGGCACCGGGACATACCGATTGCCAAACGGATACGAATATACCGGCGAATGGGTCGATGGCGAAATCCGCGGCGATGGCGTTGCGCGCTTTCCAAATGGGTCGGTGTATGAAGGCCAGTTTGTGAAGGGCAAGCCCGAAGGGATCGGCAAGATCGTCTTTGCTGATGGCTCCACTTACGAAGGATCGTGGCTGGACGGCAAGATCACCGGTCAGGGCGTCGCGCTTTATGCCAATGGCGTGCGCTACGAAGGGTCGTTCCGCAATGCGCTGCACCATGGGCGGGGCACCATGCAAAGCCCCGGCGGCTATGTCTACGAAGGCGATTGGGTCAACGGTGTCAAGGAAGGCAACGGCACTATCACTTATCCCGATGGGTCCATCTACGAAGGCCGCGTGGCCGATGGCGACCGCGAGGGGCAGGGTAAGCTGACGATGCCCGACGGCCTGATCTATGACGGCATGTGGAAAGACGGCCAGATTGACGGGGTCGGTACACTGACCCAAAGCAATGGCGACGTCTACGAAGGCGAACTTGTCGCCGGTCGTCGTGCCGGGCAGGGCAAGGTGCTTTATGCCAATGGCGATATCTACGAGGGCGACTTCAAAGATGATCTGCGCCACGGGCAGGGTACGTTTATTGGCACGGACGGCTATCGCTACGAGGGCGCATGGGTTGCAGGGCAGATCGAAGGCTCCGGCAAGGTCACGTATCCGGACGGGTCTGTTTACGAGGGCCAGTTCCGTGGTGATTTGGCAAACGGTGAGGGCAAAATCACCTATCCCGATGGCTCGACTTACGAAGGGGCATGGGTCGACGGGGTGATCGACGGCAAAGGACGTGCAGTCTATGCCAATGGGCTGATCTACGAGGGTGAGTTCAAGAACGCCCGCAATCACGGCTACGGCGTGATGACATACCCTGATGGCTACAAGTACGAAGGCGAATGGCTGGACGGCAAACGCGCTGGGCAAGGCACGGCGACCTATACGGATGGGACTGTTTATGTCGGTCAGTTCGCAGACGGACAGCGCAGCGGTCAGGGTGAGATCACGATGGCTGACGGTTTCAAATACGTAGGCGAATGGCAGAACGGTGAAATCAGCGGTGAGGGTGTTGCAACCTATGCCAATGGCGATGTCTACGAGGGGATGTTCCTTGACGGCAAACGTCAGGGTGCTGGCACCATGCGCTATGCGTCAGGCGAAGAGGCCACGGGCGAATGGGTCAATGGTGCGCTGACGGACGGATAAAGGCGCGGTTTGCAAATTAGGGGCAAGGGTTTGCAAACTTTGCCCCGGTTATTCCCACCAGCGGTCTACCGTAGCAATCTCACGATCGCTCCAGCCAAAGTGATGTGCGATTTCGTGGACGACGATATGCGTTACCAAGTCTTGAAGCGTCACTGATTTCCGGTCGCGCCACTCAGCGAGGATCGGTTCGGCATAAAGCCAAACCTGATCGGGAAACGGTGATGGGTCGCCTGCCGATTTCTCAGTCAGCGGTATGCCGTCATATAGCCCGGTCAATTCCAGCGGATCATCTATCTCAAGGTCGGCCAACACATCATTGGGGGGCCAGTCGGTGACCTGAAGCAAAACGTGCTGACACAGCTCTCTGAACTGCAAAGGCAGCCTGTTCAGAGCTGCCTCGGCGTAGCGTGTAATGTCGTCGATATCGTCTTGTTCGGTCATGTGCGTATCAGCACCGTGTCGTGTGACCGCGTCAAGCGATGATCAGAGCATCAGCTGATAGCTGTGCGGGACGTAGTGAAAGCCGTCACCGCGTGTTTCGACATATCCGACACCGGGGAACGGCATGTGATAGCCGATGAACGGGACGTCGTCGGCAGCCAGCATTCCCAGCACATTGCGGCGCGACGCTGCGGCGGCGGCCTTGTCCATATCAAACCGCACTTCCCAATCCGGGTGCGCCAGCGACCAGACATAGTGGTTGGCAAGATCGGCAAAGATCAGAAACTGCTGATCATTGCTGTCGAGCATGTAAGTCATGTGACCCGGCGTGTGCCCAAACGCGGCCATCGCGGTGATGCCTGAGGTGACGCTGCCACCATCACCGAGGAACGACATCTTTTCCGCCAATGGCGCGACATTGTTGTCGAAGCCTTCGTTCCCTGCTGCCGACCAATGATCGAACTCCACTTGGCCGGTGATATAGGCGGCGTTCGAGAATGTTTCTGCCCCGTCGGTCATCAGGCCACCAATATGGTCACCATGCATGTGGGTCAGTACGACATGGGTCACGGCATCTGCCGAATAGCCTGCCATCTCAACCGCCTGAGATGTGGCGGCACCATTGAGACCGGTGTCGAACAAGATCAGCTCGGAGCCGGTGTTCACCAATGTTGGCGTGAAGAAGAACTGCGCCTTATCGACGGGAATGTGCGCCTCGTTTGATACTTCGGCAAAGGTGTCGGCATCGACATTCATGCCAAAGATGCCCTGCGGATCTTCGACTGTGCGACTACCAACGAGCATCGTTGTGACTTCGAAGTCGCCGATACCAAACCGGTTTACACGCGGAACCTGCGCGCCCTGCATGTGGCCGGCAGCGCTTGCCTTGGTTGCGCCTAAACCTGCAGCCATCGGCATCGCAGCGGCACCGGCAAGCATTGCGCGGCGTGACATTGAAAAATCGGACATTGTGGTCTCTCCCCTGTTAGGACTGCGGCAGAAGGTAGCGGAAAAAAGACCGGAAGCTTTATCTTTCACGCCTTCGTGACTGTGCAGTGACGCACGGGGTTGGTGCGCGGCTTTCTGGACAAAACCATCCCGGTATGGGAAAGCGCGCAGCAACAGGAGATGCATCCCATGACAACCACCCGTTTTGCGCCGTCGCCCACCGGTTACATCCACGTTGGCAATCTGCGCACCGCTTTGTTCAACCATCTGATCGCCCGCAAATCGGGTGGCACATTCATCTTGCGGATCGACGACACCGATCCCGAGCGGTCGAAGGAAGAATACGTCGACGCGATCAAGCGGGATCTGGAATGGTTGGGTCTGACATGGGATCGCGTTGAACGGCAATCCGAACGGTTGGATCGCTACCACAACGCTGCCGAGGAACTGCGCGCGATGGGGCGGTTCTATGAGGCGTTCGAGACGCCGACCGAGTTGGACCTCAAGCGCAAGAAACAACTGAACATGGGCAAGCCGCCGGTCTATGACCGTGCCGCTTTGGCGTTGTCAGATGCCGAAAAGGAGGCCCTGCGCGCCGAGCGAGGCGACGGCGTTTGGCGTTTCAAGCTGGACCAGGAACGGATCGAATGGCCAGATGGTATATTGGGCGATATTTCCATTGATGCAGCCAGTGTCAGTGACCCTGTGTTGATCCGTGCAGACGGTCAGATCCTTTACACGCTGGCATCTGTTGTAGATGACACTGAAATGGGTGTGACCCATGTCGTGCGCGGATCGGACCATGTGACCAACACTGCGACGCAGATCCAGATCATTCGCGCGCTGGGTGGCTCTGTGCCGTCCTTTGCACACCACTCGCTTTTGACTGGGCCGCAGGGTGAATCGCTGTCTAAGCGTCTGGGCACGCTGGCGCTGCGCGATCTGCGCGAGCAAGGGATCGAACCTGAGGCGTTGTTAAGCCTGATGGCGCGGCTTGGATCTTCGCAGCCGGTGGAATTGCGCATGACACTGGATGAGATCGCAGAGGGATTCGACCTTAACCAGTTTGGGTCAGCGCCGACCAAGTTCGACTTCAACGACCTGTTCCCTCTGACCGCGCGCAAACTGCACGCCATGGATTACACGACGATAAAACCTGATCTGAACGCCTTGGGCGTGCCCGAGGACAAGGCCGAGGCGTTCTGGACCGTTGCACGAGAAAACATCACCACCCGCCACGATATCGCGGCGTGGTGGGATTTGTGCTCCAAAGGGGCCGAACCAACGGTTGCGGACGAGGATGCAGAGTTCATCGCCGAAGCAATGGCGCTGCTGCCCGAAGGGCCGCTCGGGTCTGACGCATGGAGCAACTGGACCAGTGCCGTGAAAGAAGCCACAGGTCGCAAAGGCAAAGGGCTGTTCATGCCGCTGCGGAAAGCGCTGACCGGACAAGAGCGCGGACCGGAGATGGCAGATCTGTTGCCTTTGTTGCAGACGATCCCGGCGCGGAAACTGGCGAAGGCCTAAGTCTCTTTCGCCTTTTGGTGCAGGGCTTTGACCGCATCCGGATCTTCGATCCGGCGTTCGATCAAGCCCAGTGTCGTATCGCGGGTCTCTTCAGCGGCCTTGGCCAGATCTGACCAGTCGCTTTTGCTGAGACGATTTGCGGCCTTGAGCATCTGAGCCATGACATCAAACCGGCCGCCACCGTCCTGCATTAAGCTGGCAAATCCGTCATGCATCAGGTCGCTGGCGGAAACGGTGCCCACAATCACGCGATCATATTGGGTTTCAGTGTTGCGATCTTCGACAGACATGCCTTGTCCTAAATCCCACAAGATCCGTTCGATCCGGTGGATCACGTCAATCGCCGTGCCGGGGTCGTTGACCCCTGGCGACAATGCTCGCGATGCTACCTCGGACAAGATCACAAGCCCAAAGCGCGCGTCTTGTTCGACGGTGCGTTCATCGCCCAATGTAAAGTTATCGATCAGCGTATCTGGATCGCAATCTCCATCGAGATAGGCCACGGGTGTGTCCTTCAAAACCCAACTGCCCGGAGGCGTGTAAACCCAAAGTGTTGCATCTTTGCTGTCGAGCTGTTCGTTCAATTCGGCCAAGCTGATGAATTGCACAAAGCCCGATTTAGGTGACAGGATCGGCGTGGAATCTTTTGGCGCGCGAGGGGCGTCGCTGGCCGCGCGTGCGCCCAGATTAGGGGTTTTGGCCAGCCGGTCGAGAGGCGGCTTGGCGGCCTTTTCGACCATCGTCAACGTATGATGCAAACTACCCAATTGGCTTAAATGTGCAATCCAGCGCAGGATGGCGATGACGATGAGGACGATGCAAACCATTGTCATCGCAAACACGATTACCGCAGCGGAATCGCCATAAAACCCAGCGCGAAACATCACGATCGACGCCAGAGAAAACAGGAATGCCCCAACAAACACAGACATCACGTTGAGTGTAGTCATGTCCTGCATCAACAGCCGGTACACCCGCGGCGTGGCTTGCCCGGCAGCAGAGCGAAACGCTTGTACCATGATACCCAATGAGAACGTTGTGACCGCCAGCATCGAGGACGCGAGGATGTTCAGGATCGGCAACACTGCTTCTCGCGAAAAGCGGTCAACCAGGGCGTCCGGAATGGATCGATCCAGCAGCGGCGCAATCAGCGCGACCAGCAAGGCCACGCTGCCGAAGGCCGAGATCCTAAAGCCTGGACGCCGCCACAAGCGTTTGAACCAAAGCCAGATCCGTTCCCGCATCAGGCAAACACCTTGGCGCGGACGCTTAGCAGCATGTCATCGACAAAGCTACGTTCAGACGCTGTTAGAGTTTGCGCGCGGGGATATATCGGTGCGGCACGGTCATTGCGAACCGGGGTGCACCAGCCTTCGGTGGTATGCATGAAATGTTGCGCGCCAGCCTCGCCAAATTCGTGGAGGTAGCCTTGCAAGACAGCGTCTACATAGCTCAGTAGGATCGGGTGCTCGGTGTCCGGCAGGGCAGATTGACCGGGCGGAATGGCGTAGATTGAGATATCCCGCACATCTGTTGCGCCATGAGTCACCGCATCTGTTACCGCCAGCCGCGCATACGAAAATTCACGCGCATCCAGCGCCACCCAATCGTCGTTGAGGACTGGTGCAATGACCCCGTCAATCAGTGCATCCGGGTCCGCAATGACCGACAGGTACGCGACTTGCCGGTTTGGGGCACGTTGCCAGATACGCCGCCAGCCAGTGATTTGCGACGTGTGGATTGGCGTGAAATCGTGGGTGTTGCGGTTAACCAGCGATCCGTAACCAAAAAAATGCGGGTGTTTCACGAGGCTATCTGCTCTTGAACGGTTGATGTATATCAAAGACAACTTTGCACGAATGGGTAGGCTTGGCCAACCGATGTAAAAGGATACCTGCTTTGCGTGTCACCAAACGAACCAACATAGCGATGCGTGTCCTCATGTTCTGCGCCGCCAATACGGGGCGACTTGTGACTAAGGCGGAAATCGCTCAGCGCTGTAATGCGTCCGAAAATCACCTTGCTCAAGTGATCAACCAGCTGGCCCAGCTTGGGTTCCTGCATACGCAGCGTGGGCGAAATGGGGGACTGTCTCTGGGGCGTCCTGCCGAAGACATAAATATCGGCGATGTGTTTCGCGTGCTTGAGGCGCCTGTGCCATTGGCCGAATGCTTTGCGGATGTTGATAACACCTGCCCATTGACCGAGGCGTGTCGTCTTCGCACCGCCCTGACCGACGCGGTTGAGGCGTTCTATCAATCGCTAGACCCGATCACGCTGGATGCACTGGTGTGCACAAATGCCGATCTTCTGGACATTCTGAACCCGGAGCGCGCCTGTGCTGCGCGCGAGGCAGCCCTCGCGGTTTGACCCTTGAGACCGAACGGGATTCGGTCTACCACTGTACACATCCACGATGGGAGAACCGGTCTTGACCGGTGCCGAAGGAGCAACCGCCCCCGGAAACTCTCAGGCCGAAGGACCGTCGTGGACATAGACTCTGGAGAGATTTCGGGCCTGACCCGGAACGCCGAAGGGATAACGATCTCAGGCGAAAGGACAGAGGGGGCATAGGACGATCGCGCGACAGCGCGGTTTAGAATATGCCGGTTGTCGCGTCACATGCATCCGGTCGAACGTGAAGGGATGCCGCGTGAGCGAATTGAAACGCACACCGCTATACGATCTGCATGTCGCGCTGGGTGCCAAGATGGTGCCGTTCGCGGGCTATGAGATGCCGGTGCAATACAGCCTTGGTGTGATGAAGGAGCATCAGCATAGCCGGGCCGCAGCAGGACTGTTTGATGTCAGTCATATGGGACAGGTCATCCTGCGTGCGGATGACCCCGAGATCGCAAAACGCGGGCTGGAACGTTTAATCCCGCAGGACGTGCTGGGCCTGGGCGACGGGCGTCAGCGCTATGGCTTTTTTACAAATGATGGCGGTGGGATCGAAGACGACCTGATGTTTGCCAATCGTGGCGATCACCTGTTTGTCGTCGTCAATGCTGCTTGCAAAGACGCCGACGTGGCCCGCATGCGCGCGGCGCTGGAGCCGGGCGTGACGGTCAAGCTTCTCGAGAACCGTGCGCTGCTGGCACTGCAAGGGCCCAAGGCCGAGGCCGTGTTGGCGGAACACCATCCGATGGTCGCCGAAATGCGGTTTATGGATGTGGTCACTTTGCCCATTGCCGGCGCCGAGTGTTGGGTGTCACGGTCTGGATACACCGGTGAGGACGGATATGAGATATCCGTGCCAGTGGCCGCGGCTCAAGACCTCGCCAAGGCATTGCTGTCACACGAGGATGTCGAAGCCATCGGGCTGGGCGCACGGGATTCGCTTCGGCTTGAGGCGGGGCTTTGTCTTTACGGTCATGACATCGATGCCACCACATCGCCTGTCGAAGGCGGGCTGACTTGGGGCATCCAAAAGGTGCGCCGCGCCGAAGGCGATCGCGCGGGTGGCTTCCCCGGTGCCGACCATATTCTGAGAGAAATGGCAGAGGGTGCGAGCCGCAAGCGCGTGGGCCTCTTGCCCGAGGGCCGTGCGCCAATGCGTGAAGGCACGCTACTTTTCATAAGTGCTGACGCTGACGCGCCAATTGGAACCGTCACATCCGGAGGATTTGGCCCAACTGTCGGCGGGCCGGTGGCGATGGGGTATGTCGAAACTGCAATGTCCAAAACTGGCACAACGCTTTTTGGCGAAGTCCGGGGTAAACGGCTCCCTGTTACTGTTGCATCGCTGCCCTTCGTCGCGGCAGGCTTCAAACGATAATCACACCAAGAGGACCTTATGAAATTCACTGAAGAACATGAATGGCTGCGCGTCGAAGGCGACGAAGTGGTCGTGGGGATCACAGCACACGCGGCTGAGCAGTTGGGCGATGTGGTGTTTATCGAACTGCCTGACGAAGGCACGACCGTCAGCAAGGATGACGAAATCGTGGTGATCGAATCCGTCAAAGCCGCATCTGACATTCTGGCCCCGCTGGATGGCGAACTCACCGAAGTGAACGAAGCGCTGGTCGATGAGCCGGGCAAGGTCAACGAAGACCCTGAAGGCGATGCGTGGTTCTTCAAGATGAAGATAGAAGACATGTCGGCGCTGGACGACATGATGGATGAGGCCGCTTACAAGAAATACATCGGCTGATCGTGAGAGGGGCGGTTGATCCGCCCTTCGTATCATCCCGACCGGACGGCAGTTTGGCTGCGGTCGTTTGGGCATATTTGGAAAAAGAAGAAGCAGAGGACGGAGCGCCGTTCTGACACTCAAGGAGAGCGACATGGGTTATGATGCCATCGACTATCTGCCATATGATTTTGCCAACCGGCGTCACATTGGCCCATCCCCTGTGGAAATGGCTGAAATGCTGGCGAAGGTTGGAGTGTCAAAGCTTGATGATCTGATCGCACAAACCGTGCCTGAGAGCATCCGGCAGGAAACGCCTTTGGATTTTGGCAAGGCGCTGTCGGAGCGGGAATTGCTGTATCACATGCGCGAGACCGCCTCGCAGAACGAGGTCCTGACCTCTCTCATTGGGATGGGATACCACGGCACGGTCACGCCGCCTGCCATCCAGAGGAATATCTTTGAGAACCCGGCATGGTATACGGCGTATACGCCCTATCAGCCCGAGATTAGCCAAGGGCGACTGGAAGCACTTTTGAATTACCAGACCATGGTCAGTGACCTGACCGGGCTTGAGATCGCCAACGCGTCATTGCTTGACGAGGCGACCGCTTGCGCCGAGGCGATGACAATGGCGCAACGTGTTGCCAAGTCGAAAGCCAAGGTATTTTTTGTCGATGAGAACTGCCACCCGCAGAATATTTCAGTGATGAAAACCCGCGCCGCACCTTTGGGGATTGAGGTGATCGTTGGCGATGTTGCGGATATGGATCCCGAAGCGGTGTTTGGCGCGATCTTTCAATATCCGGGCACCTACGGGCACTTGCGTGATTTCACTGACGACATCGCGCGGCTACATGCGGCAAAGGCGATTGCCGTGATGTCGGCGGATCCGATGGCGCTTTGCTTGCTGAAGGAACCGGGCGCGATGGGGGCGGATATCGCGGTTGGTTCGACGCAGCGCTTTGGCATTCCCTTGGGGTATGGTGGCCCGCACGCGGCATATATGGCGACTAAAGATGCCTATAAGCGCGCAATGCCGGGACGGATCGTCGGCATTTCCATCGACAGTCACGGCAACAAGGCCTACCGCCTTTCACTCCAAACCCGCGAACAGCACATTCGCCGCGAAAAGGCGACGTCGAACGTGTGCACTGCGCAGGCGCTCTTGGCGGTGATGGCCGGGTTTTATGCCGTGTTCCACGGACCCAAGGGATTGCGTGCGATAGCGCAGCGCATTCATCGCAAGACTGTGCGGATGGCAAAGGGGCTGGAAAAGGCAGGGTTTAAGGTCGAACCAGAGGCGTATTTTGACACAATCACTGTCGACGTGGGGCTGTTGCAGCGCGGTGTCTTGCAGGCAGCAGTTCGCGAAGGGTTGAACCTGCGGGCCGTGGGCAAAACAAAGATCGGGATCACATTGGACGAGAAATCGCGCCCTGCCACAATTGAGGCGGTGTGGCGGGCGTTCGGCTTGGTGAAGGCGGATGACGATTTGACGGCAGATTACCATTTGCCAGACGCATTGCTGCGCAGTTCTGAATACCTCCAGCATGACGTGTTCCACATGAACCGTGCCGAGACCGAGATGATGCGTTACATGCGCCGTCTGGCAGACCGCGATCTGGCGCTGGACCGGGCGATGATCCCGTTGGGTTCTTGTACGATGAAGCTCAATTCAGCTGCCGAGATGATGCCGGTGAGTTGGCGTGAGTTTGCTGATATTCACCCCTACGTGCCCGATGATCAGGTGCGTGGGTATCATGCGCTTATTGACGACTTAAACGCGAAGCTGTGTACGATTACCGGGTATGATGCAATTTCCATGCAGCCAAACTCGGGCGCGCAAGGGGAATATGCGGGGCTGTTGTCGATTGCCGGCTATCACAGGGCGAACGGCCAGGGGCATCGGAACATCTGCCTGATCCCGGTCAACGCGCATGGAACAAATCCGGCCTCGGCGCAGATGGTCGGGTGGAAAGTCGTGCCGGTCAAGTGTGATGAGAACGGCTCCATTGACTTGGATGATTTTCGCACCAAGGCGGAACAGCATTCCGAGAACCTTGCTGGTACTATGATCACCTATCCGTCTACACATGGTGTGTTCGAAGGCACGGTAAAGGATGTCTGCGCCATCACACATGAACATGGTGGGCAGGTTTACATCGACGGAGCGAACATGAACGCGATGGTGGGGCTATCGCGACCGGGTGATCTGGGTGGTGATGTAAGCCACCTCAACCTGCACAAGACATTCTGCATTCCGCATGGCGGCGGTGGCCCTGGCATGGGGCCGATCGGGGTCAAGGCGCATCTGGTGCCCCATTTGCCGGGTGATCCGTTGGCGGGTCAGGGCGCGGTCAGCGCGGCTCCGTTCGGGTCGCCGTCATTGCTGCCGATCTCATGGGCGTATTGCCTGATGATGGGCGGAGAGGGTCTGACGCAAGCGACGCGCGTGGCGATCCTGAACGCGAACTACATTGCGACGCGGCTCGAAGGGGCGTTTGACGTGCTGTACCGCGGTGAGCAAGGGCGTGTCGCGCATGAGTGTATCCTTGATGTGCGTCCGTTCGAGAAATCGGCCGGTGTCACGGTTGAAGACATCGCGAAGCGGCTGATGGATGCTGGCTTCCATGCACCGACAATGAGCTGGCCAGTAGCGGGTACGCTCATGGTGGAGCCGACCGAATCCGAGACCAAGGCCGAGCTTGACCGGTTCTGTGATGCGATGCTTGCGATCCGGGCCGAGATCCGCGCGGTTGAGGACGGGACGATGGATCGCGAGATGAACCCGCTTAAGCTTGCGCCGCACACGATGGAGGACCTCGTGAAGGAATGGGATCGGCCGTACAGCCGCGAACAGGGTTGCTTTCCTCCGGGGGCGTTCCGGGTGGATAAGTACTGGCCACCGGTCAACCGGGTCGACAACGCCTATGGCGACCGGCATCTGGTTTGCACTTGCCCGCCAATGGAGGACTATGCCGAAGCGGCGGAATAGCCGAATTGCGATGACACTGTTTGGGCCGGGCGTCTTGGTTCGGCCCGCGCTTTCAGTTGGATATCCATGAAATCACTTGGCCCTGTGCAACCAAACGCACTGCGCTACGTTCCTTGGGTATGAAACATGTATCTCGCAGACTTAAACGCTGGTTCCATGGTCTTGGGGCCAAAACCTTGATCACCGAACAACAAGCCATCCCAGTCGTCACTGTGGCTGAGTACCGAGGCAACCTGGCGCTTAAACATGATCGGGCGCAGCACCGACGTTATACGGCGCATTTTGAGGATATGCAGAATTGAGCGCGCCGATCTTGATCATGGGCGCAACGTCAGGGATTGGGCGTTGCGCACTGGACGAAGCGGTGCGGCGGGGTTTGTCTGTAAGGGCCTTTGCTCGCGGAGCGGACAGCCTCGGCGCAACGGATCTTGTCGAGCCGTTTACCGGAGATGCCAAGAAGGCTGAAGACATTGCCGAGGCGCTCAAGGGCGTTCAGGCTGTCGTGTATGCATTGGGCATCACAGAGCGGCTGGCGATGTTGTGGGAAGAGGAAACGCTGTTTTCAGAGACCACAGCAGTACTTTTGGACGAAATGGCGAAAGCCGAAGTATCGAGACTTGTCGTCGTGACGGGTTTTGGTGCGGGTCGCAGCAAATCGGCCATGAGTTGGTTCGAGAAGACCGGACATCGTGCCATTTTGGGCAAGCCTTATGCAGACAAGGACCGGCAGGAAGCTTTGATTGTTGAAAGCCCCTTGGACTGGACCATCGTGCGCCCTGTCATTTTGACCAAAGGCCCGCGCACTGAGGATTATCGCGTATTGCGTGAGCCGAGTACATGGCGCAACGGTTTGATCGCCCGTGCGAGTGTAGCGCATTATCTGATCGACGCGGTTGAGCAGGATTTGGATGTGCGCACTGATGTTGTTTTGGCGCGGTAGCGGTTATTCCTTGGTGTCATCCTGAAGCAGGAATGACATCGCATCACGCACGCGGCCCCAAGTTGCGGCATCCGGTGCGCATAGCAGATACCCACTGCGCATCTGGGCGCGGTATTCCGACCCGTCTAAACACGCAACGTGCCCACCTGCGCGTTGCACAATCAAGGCTCCGGCGGCGTGGTCCCATGGGGTCAGGTTGGAGCACAGCATGAAATCGACGTGACCCATCGCCACCATGCGGAATTCATGTGCCGCACAGCGCAGCATATACAGACGTTGAAACCGTGACATGAGGCCAGCCATCGCCGCGCGATGCACCTCTGGGATGTTATAGACGGAAGCAAAGCCGCTCAGGTCTTCGACTGGGCCACCTTTGGTGACGGATACCGACCGTGCTGGGCGCCGTGGGGCCATCACTTTAGCCGGGCTTGCTTCGTCAGCGATCAACACTTCATCGGTGATTGGATCATAAATCAGCCCGAACACTGGCACGCCAAAGCGGGTCATCGACAGGATCACGCCGAAGGTCGCCAGCCCGTGGGCAAAATTCCAGGTGCCATCGACCGGATCAATCGTGAAGCCCATTTCAGCATCAGCCAATTGCGCGACCTTCTCGTCAGTCACGCTTTCTTCGCCCACCATCAATGCGTTGGGAAACATTGAAAGCAGTCCGCGAACAATCATCTTTTCCGCTTCTTTATCGGCTGCGGTGACGACATCCATAGGGCCTGATTTCTGGTCGATGTCGCCGACACCCAATGTCCGGAACCGTGGCAGGATTTCGGCGCGCGCGGCCCGACGGACAAGGTTGATGATCTGGGTGCGCTGGGATTGGGTCAACGGGGCCGGGATCGTCATTGGCAGGCTATCGGACATCGGGCGACTCGATTTGTTGTGGCTGGTGTCTGGGGCATGCCAAGGGAATGGCGTCAGGGCAAGATGGTATATTGCCCTTCATGACGCCGATTGTGCGTGTTCCAGTCGATTGGACGTGGTTTATTCGCGCGCGCGCAATACTTGAGCGGGTCGCGCAGCCAGTGGTCTCCATGCAAAAACCAACCCAGCCACAAGCGTTGCCATGATGCCACCGACGACAATGCCAAGGGCGGAGGGCCAAACCACTGCAAAGCTGGTGTCCATGATGAACGTCATCACCGCCCAACTGCCTAGGATGCCAGCAGCCAGTGCGACGATGCCAGCTCCGGCACCCAGCAGCGCAGAGCGCAGAGCGAAGCTTTGTAAGATACGCGCACGGCTTGCGCCCAAGGTCTTGAGAACAGCAGCTTCGTAAGTGCGGGCGCCTTCGCCAGCCGCAGCAGCGCCGATCAGGACTAGAAACCCGGTCAGCAAGGTAGCAGCAGCCCCCCAGCGGACGGCAGCACCGATGCCTTCAAGCAGGACGCTGACCCGGTCGATGGCGTCCCGAACGCTGATTGCCGTGATGTTTGGAAACGCGGTGGCGAGTTCACGCAGGATGCGGGCTTCGTCTTCGGCAGGTGCATAAACTGTTGAAATAAAGGTATGCGGCGCGCCTTGGAGGGCATTGGGCGTAAGGGTCATCACGAAGCCCATCCCGGCGGTCGAAAAGTCGACATCGCGGAAGCTGGTGATTGTCGCGCTGATGTCGCGTCCAAGGATGTTGACGGTTAGGTCATCGCCCAGATTGAGGCCCATTTCCTCGGCCTCTTCTATGGCAAAACTTACCTCGGGCGGACCATCATGATCGGCATCCCACCATTCACCGGCAACGACGCGCGTGTTGGCGTCTGGTTGCGCGGCGTAGGTCAAACCCCGATCGCCAGTGACAACCCAGTGATCGCCGGCCACTTCGCGCGCTGGGCGACCGTTGATTTCGGTTAGGACACCGCGCAGCATTGGCGCTGTGTCAATCCGGGCGACAGCCGGGTCGTTTTCGAGCATTTCGGTGTATTGCGGCATCTGATCGGGTTGAATATCGACAAAGAAATATGCCGGCGCCACCTCGGGTAGATCGCGGTCAATGGCCGTGCGCAGGTTGCCATCGATCTGACCAACGGCCGCCAGCACAGACAAGCCCAGGCCCAAAGACAAAACTACGGGTGCTGCCGCATCACGCGGCCCGCCGATGGCGGCCAGTGCCCAACGCCAAACTGGATGACCCCGCGTTGCTTTGGTCGAGCGCTTGGCCAGCCAACGGATCGCGATCGCGGCGAGCACCAGAACGATCAAGGCGCCGATCAGGCCCCCGGCTGTCCAAAGGGTCAGGAAGGGGCTGCCGGAGAAGAAGGACGCAACGCCGACCAGCACACCGAGCAAGAGCAGCGTGGCAATAACGTAGCGCCATGCAGGAAGCACCTTGCCGCCGTCCAGCGCGTCACGAAATAGCATAGCGGGGCGAATATCCTCGGTGCGGGCAAGCGGCCACAGCGTGAACACGAGTGCCGTTAGTATGCCGTAGAGCGCGGCTTCGATCAGTGGGGCTGGGTGGATCGTAAAGATCGCGGGAACGGGCAGCGACGCACTGATCATGGGACCAAAGAGGATTGGCACCAGGGCTCCAAGCACAAGGCCGATGGCGATGCCCAGCAGGCTAAGCGCGCCGATCTGAAGAAAGTATGTCTGGAAAATCGTTGCGCGGGTGGCGCCGAGCGTGCGCAGCGTGGCTATAACGCTGGTCTTACTGGCCAGATACGCGCGCACGGCAGCGGAAACACCAATGCCACCAACGGCAAGGCCGGACAGCCCTACAAGGATTAAGAATGCGCCCAGCCGTTCGACAAAGCGGGCCACACCCGGTGCGCCATTGCGTGAATCGCGCCAGCGCAGTCCGCTGCTGGGAAACGCCGCTTCGGTCGCGGTTTCCAAGGCATCAAGATTGCTGTCCGGCGGAAGTAACAGGCGGTACTCGGTTTCGTACAAGGTTCCGGGTTGCAGCAACCCGGCCGCACGCAACGCGTCTGTTGTGACCAGCGTGCGTGGTCCAAGTGAGAATCCAGACGCAGAGCTGTCGGGTTCTTTCATCAGGATCGCAGAGAGGGTGAAATCTTGCGTTCCAAGACGGAAACTATCGCCCGGCGTCAGGCCCAAACGATCAGCGAGCAGTGGTGCCATAACGGCACCGGGTTGTGTGTCTGTTCCGGCAAGGGCATCAGCAAGCGGCATGTCCGGTTCAAGCAAAACTTCGCCCGTCAAGGGATAGGCTGCATCGACCGATTTGACCTGCGTCAGCGCGCGTTCTGCATCACCTTCGGGATCACGAATGACCATTGACCGAAAATCGGTGATTT
>NZ_CBFHLV010000003.1:0-116707 GCF_965656765.1 Marivita sp.
CGCTCTCTTGGTGTTCGGAGGTGCTATGGATCAGATCGTGTCGCATTGTTTGCAGGATGGCGAAACCGAAGTGAAGGTTTTGTCGATGGGTTGTGCTGTAATGGATTGGATCATTCGTGGTCGGCACGTTGTTCTTGGGTATTTGGACCCGGAACACTATCGCCAGAACCCTGCATCCATGGGAGCGATTTGTGGGCGCGTTGCCAATCGGATTGCACAGGCGCGTTTTGACTTGAACGGGACTGAATACCGTTTGCCAGCCAATGCAGCGCCGCATCACTTGCACGGAGGGCCGCACGGTCTTGCACGGCGCAATTGGGATATGTCGCCGGATGGCACGCGCGCAGTTGAATTCCGTTTGGTGTCCGAAGATGGCGATCAGGGATATCCAGGTCGGGTGGCATTCCGCGTAATCATGCGCCTTGAGGGGGGGCGTTTGACGTGGGACATGCATGCCGTTCCAGATCGAATGACGCCTATCAACCTTGCGCAGCATTTGTATTTCAATCTCAACGGCGTGGGAACGGTCGCAGATCATGTGCTCAGCGTACAGGCGGACAGATACACGCCGAATGGCCCGGACCAAGTACCATTGGGCCGGATTGAACCTGTTAATGGAACAGATTTTGATTTCCGGACTCCTGTTCGGCTGGGCGATGGTGATGGCTGGGACGGCAATCTGGCTTTGAACAATCACCCCGGCCAGGCCGCCGAGGTTGTGGCACCCGACGGCATGCGGCTAGGGTTGTGGACGGATCAACCGGGCTTGCAAGTATACACGTCAAACAGCCTCAGGCCGGACCTGCCATCAGGCCCTGGCGCTGAGCATGGGTCTTTTGCTGGGCTGTGCCTCGAGGCTCAGGGCTTTCCGAACGCGGTGAATGTGCCCGACTTTCCGTCGATCTTGTGTTCGCCGGATGCGCCTTACAGGCAGGTCACCTCTATTGAGATTGGGTGAGGTTGATGATGCGTGACGTCGCGCATGTCATCAGCTTTCATGAATGCCATCTCCACAGAACGCGCCACCCTGATAAACTGCAGTTACGTCGTCAGCGGGCGGTGGGTCCATTTCTGCATCGATCTTTTCTCGGAACTTTTCGCCGTTGTCTTTTGGTTCCCAGCCCAAATAGGCAACTTCGCGATTGTCCCACCAAGACTCACTGTTGGCTGAGGCGCCGTAGATGATCGGGCAACCCAGCCGTGGCACCGTGAAGACACGTTTGATCAACGCGAAGAAATCGTCGTGGCTCATCCATGTCGCAAGCATGCGGTGATTACGCGGTTCGGGAAAGCAAGAGCCGATGCGCACACAGGCAGTCTCAATTCCGAATTTGTCATAGTACATGCTGGCCATCGCTTCGCCAAAGACTTTGGAAACGCCGTAGAGCCCGTCGGGGCGCGTCAACGAGTTGGCATCAAGGCGCTCGGTTTGTTTGTGAAAGCCGATGGCGTGGTTCGAACTGGCAAAGATAATCCGCGGCGTGACCGATGATTTGCGCGCCGCCTCGTAGAGGTTGAAAACCCCATCGATATTGGCGTTGCGCACGGTCTCCCACGTAGCCTCGACCGATTGACCGCCGAGATGGACAATCCCGTCACATCCTTCGACTAAAGCTTCGACCGCGTGTTTGTCACCCAGATCGCAATGAACGATCTCTTCGTGTTCCGCCGCATCTGTCAGTCCGCTCCGGTCGCTTAGCCGGATTGTTTCGGCAAGCGGCTTTAGTCCTTCGCGGCACACCACGCCAAGGTTTCCGGTCGCGCCAGTGATCAGTAGTTTTTTCAGCATCGTGTCCTCATCATTTTTACGGGTTGTGTGTGCATTATGTGTTAGGTCTTCTGCGCTATTGCGATGACCATAGTTAGATGCACTTTACCCCTGAAACCGCGCTTGGTGCACGCCTTGGATGCCAAGACCGGTGATCGCAAAAAGGCTGCCTGCCTCGGGTTGCGGTAGGTCTTCAGTCAAGCCAAGGCTGAGCGATGTGAAAAACAGCGTATCCAGATTGCGCCCGCCGAATTGTGGCTTGGTGGGTTTTTCGACCGGCAGGTCGATGGTTTGAACGACTTGGCCGTTCGGCGCGATGCGATACAGTTGCCATCCTTCGATCCCTGCCTGCCAATAGTGCCCTTCCGCATCCACAGTGCCGCCATCAGGCCGCCCGGGCATGTCCTTGGTATCAAAGAATACCTCTGGAGTTCCGGGCGTGCCTGTTTTTGGATCGTAATCGGCAGCGTAGATTGTGCGCACACGTGGGTTGCTGTCGGACCAATATATGCGTTCACCATCAGAGCTGAATGCCAAGCCGTTCGTTGTCCAAAAACCGTCTTTCCACGCAGTGACTGTCAAGTCCGGATCCAGCCGGTAAAAGGTTCCGGTGGCGTCTGGGTCGCCCGCATCTTTCATGGTGCCAGCCCAAAAACGGCCTTGCAGGTCAGTTCCACCATCATTGAACCGGTTGTCCGGCAGATGCGCTTCTGGGTCTGCGATGTGGCTGCGCGTATTTGTGTTGGGATCAAAGAACCAAAACCCGGTCTTGGCCGCAACAACAAGTCCGCCGCTCTCGCGGACGGCAAGGCACCCCACGGGTTCGCCAAATTTGTATGTGACGTTTTCGCCAGACTCGGGATCAAAGCGGTGTATCAACCCCGCTGGAATATCAACCCACCATAGGCATTGATCGCGGTGGTCCCAGACCGCGCCTTCGCCGATACGACTGCGGGTTGGTGCCACGCAGGTGATAGTGATGGTCATCTTTCCCCCTTTGAAGACGCGCGGTTCTGATCCGTCGATGTGGGCCATTAGTGCTGCGCTCGCGGACATGAATTGCGGGCGTCCAGTTTGGTTTCAGCCTGTAAAAGTGTTCTATCATCACACCGTGTGGCTGGTCTTTTGCCTTCAGCGGTTATTCGCTTTTCGCCAGTTTGCGAATTTCTTGAGGTTTTCCTCTTTGGTCGCTGGGTAAAGGCCGATGATCGTCTCGCCGTTTTGGACCTGCTCAAGTGCAAAGTCTTCATAGGCGGTCATCTCTGTTGCTTCGTCTGCGATCTCGTCGGCCAGATGCGCAGGTATGATGATAATGCTGTCGTCGTCACCAACGACGACATCGCCGGGAAAGACCGGTGCGTTGCCGCAGCCAATAGGCACGTTGATATCGATGGCTTCGTTGGTGGTCAGGTTCGTGGGCGAAGATGGGCGGCTATGGTAGGCTGGCATGTCAAGTTTTGCGATGTTCATGGCATCGCGAAAGCCGCCGTCGGTCACGACGCCAGCACCACCGCGCATCATCAAACGGGTGATCAGAATATCACCCGCGCTAGCAGCATAAGCGGATTTCCGACTGTCCATTACCATGACATGACCGGGTGGGCAGGTCTCAATCGCTTTGCGTTGGGGGTGTTCGGGGTTGCGGAATTCTACCAATTGATTGCGATCTTCGCGGGCTGGCATATAGCGCAGCGTAAAAGCTGGGCCGACCATGTTGCGGCCCTTCTGGGAAAGAGGGCGAACATCCTGAATGACCTGATTGCGCAGTCCGCGCTTGAAAAGCGCTGTGGCGAGCGTCGCCACCGAGACCCGTTCGAGCTTTGCCTTGGTTTCAGGTTTGAGCGTGTGTTCTGACATTTTTTGGTTCCGTCGTTCCGGCCAGCAGGCCATTGTCTTGCATGAAGGATTTGAGCTTTGCGTGCTGCGTTAGAGTTAGGGGCCAAGCACCTGGCGGCCGCACATCGCCGCAGTCGAGACCCTGCATCTTCAGCGCCGATTTCACGCCGGTCACGTTGGTGCCGCCCATCTCGTCGGCCCGGATGTCTTCGAAAACGCGCATGTCCGCGATAAGTGCATTGGCTTTCGTATAATCTCCGGCACTGAGCGCATCGCAGATTGCAACTGATCGTTCTGGCCAGACATTGATCAGGCCGGATGTAAATCCGCGCGCACCCACGGAATAGAGTGCCGGCGCCCAAACCTCGGCCAGTCCGGCCACCCATGTTATGCCCGGATCACAGGCGTTGATGGCGTCGGAAAGCTTCAAAGGATTAGGTGTCGCCCATTTTACCCCTTTGACACCTTCAACGGTACAGAGTTCGGCAATTGCCGCTGTGCCAATTGCATCGTTCCGCAGATATAGCATCAGCGGCAAGCCTTGAGCGGCATCGGCGATCCGCTTGAGGTATTCGACCATGCCGCGCGGACTTACAAATGGGTCGGGCGGCTGATGCACCATGATGGCTGTCGCACCAGCCTTAGCAGACTCGTGCGCCAAATGTATGGCGTCATGTATTCCCCGCCCCACCCCGGCCAGGACCGGCGCGCGGCCATCGACAAGGTTTGTCACGGCATGAACCATCTCGACTGCTTCGTGCGTGGTCAGGGCATAGAATTCGCCCGTGTTGCCATTGACCACAGGCATATGCACCCCCGCCACAAGCGCGCGATCAATGATCGGAGCAAGCTTGGCTGGAGCGACAGTGTCTTCTTCGTCAAAGGGTGTGACCAGGATTCCCGATATCCCGGCAAGTGCGGTTTCGAGGTCCATCAGTTGATTTCTGGTTCTGGCACAGGCGCGCCAAAATCCGTGCGAAGGAAATCAAAATCACAGCCCTTGTCGGCCTGTTCCACATGCTGGCTGAACATCTTGCCATAGCCGCGTTCATAACGGGGCGCAGGCGCTTGCCACTTGACCCGTCGTGCGTCCAATTCAGCATCAGTCAGATCGACGCGCAAGGTTCGGTTTGGGACGTCTACTTCAATTATGTCGCCGGTTTCGATCAGGGCCAAAGGCCCGCCGACAAAGGCTTCGGGGGCGACATGCAGAATGCAGGCCCCATAGGACGTGCCGGACATACGGGCGTCCGACATGCGTAGCATATCGCGGTGGCCCTGCTTCAAGAGCGCTTTCGGCATGGGGATCATGCCCCATTCAGGCATACCCGGTCCGCCCTGTGGCCCCGCGTTGCGCAGCACCAAGACATGGTCAGGCGTCATTGGGTAGTTTTCATCGTTGATGATCTCTTTCAGCTGCGCATAGCTGTCGGCGACGATCGCTGGGCCGGTATGGGTTTGGAATTTCTTGTCCATCGCGGCGGGCTTGATGACCGCCCCATCGGGGGCCAGATTGCCGCGCAGAACAGCAAGCGACCCTTCGTGATAAACTGGGTTGGACAGCGGGCGGATCACATCGTCATTGTAGTTGACCGCCTCTGAGATGTTTTCTCCCATCGTTTGCCCATTCACGGTCATTGCGGACAGGTCGAGCTTATCGCCCAGTTCCTTCATCAGCGCTGGCAGGCCACCGGCGTAGAAAAAATCCTCCATCAGGTATTCGGCGCCAGAGGGTCGGATGTTGGCAATCACAGGCGTGGTGCGGCCGATGGCATCCAGATCATCTAAGCCAAGATCAATCCCGGCGCGGCGGGCCATCGCAATCAGATGGATGATCGCATTGGTCGAGCAACCGGTAGCCATCGCAACCGTAACTGCGTTGCGGGTGCTTTCCCATGTCATGATTTTGTCAGGCGTCAGGTCTTCCCAAACCATTTCCACGGCTCGCCTGCCACAGGCAGCCGCCATACGCTTGTGCCCTGCATCAGGGGCTGGGATCGACGATGCACCGGGCAAGGTCAGACCCCAACCATCAGCGATCGACATCATTGTGCTGGCCGTCCCCATGGTCATGCAGGTGCCGTAGCTGCGGGCAATGCCGCCTTGCACGCCATCCCATTGGTCTTTGGTGATCGTGCCTGCGCGTCGTTCGTCCCAGTATTTCCAGACGTCGGTCCCGGACCCCAGCGTTTGCCCGGCGTAATTGCCCCTGAGCATTGCGCCAGCGGGCATGAAGATAAACGGCAAGCCCATGCTGACAGCGCCCATCACTAAGGCTGGTGTGGACTTGTCACAGCCACCCATCAGGACAACACCATCGATTGGGTGAGAGCGCAGGGTTTCTTCCACTTCAAGAGCGCCCATATTGCGGTAAAGCATCGAAGTTGGTTTGAGGAATTGCTCTGAAAAGGAATGCACGGGCATTTCAACCGGCATGCCGCCGGCCTGATACACGCCTTTTTTGACGTATTCGGCACGGTCCCGCAGATGGTGGTGACAAGGTGACAAATCAGACCACGTGTTGATAATCGCAATCACCGGTTTGCCTTCCCAATCGGCACCATCCAGTCCCATCTGCATTGCCCGAGAACGATGCCCCATCGACCGCAGGTCGTCAGGCGCGAACCAGCGGGCAGACCGAAGGTCTTCGGGTTTCTTGGTCATGGCGGGCTCCTTGGGAAATCGGCTGGGTGTAGATCAACAACAGAATGGCAATTATGTCCGCCATAACAAGGCCGAAAATCCAAGGCCGTTTCCGAGGGCGACGAAGTGGCAGTTGCGGTCGTGTTTGAGCGATTGGATCGAACCAGATTTCCGTGTCGAGCGTCGGAACTATGTAGCTGATCGGGCGCCGCTTTAATCAAGCGGCCTAATGCTTGCCTGTGGCCAAATCGCTTAGGATTGGGCAGTCGGGCCGGTTGTCACCGGCACAGCTTTGAACCAGTTCTGATAAGGTGTCCCGCATAGATTGAAGCTGTGAAATCTTGTCTTCGATTTTGTTCAGATGTGCTTGTGCCAAGTCTTTCACATCGGCGCTTGCCCGAGTTTTGTCATCGTAGAGGGCAAGCAACGTGCGGCAATCCTCAATCGTAAAGCCCAGCGCGCGAGCGCGCCCGAGAAAGGCCAGTTTATGGAGGTCACTGTCGCGGAACCTGCGATACCCGTTGGTGTCGCGCAGCGGTGTGATAAGGCCGATATCCTCGTAATAGCGAATTGTCTTGGGGGGCAGGCCCGCGCGCTGGGCGACGTCTCCGATGTTCATGCCGGAGCCTCCTCGAACTTTGGAGATGCCGTGTCTTGCTGGGCCGGAGCGATATTGCGCAGGCGCAGGGCATTGGTCAAAACAAACACCGAACTGAGCGCCATCGCGCCCGCGCCGAGCATCGGTGACAGCAAAATCCCAAAGGCTGGATAAAGTACGCCCGCTGCAACGGGGATCAGCGCTGTGTTGTAGGCAAAGGCCCAGAACAGGTTTTGCCGAATGTTGCGCATCGTATGGCGCGATACGTCAACGGCGTTAACCACTCCCGAGACACGGCCGGACGCCAATACGATATCGGCCGCTTCGATGGCCACATCGGTGCCCGTTCCGATAGCCAACCCTATCTCAGCCTCGGCGAGGGCAGGGGCATCGTTGATCCCGTCTCCGACGAAGGCCACAGCGCCGAATTGGTCTCGCAGGGCCTTGATCGCATCGACCTTACCGTCGGGCAAAACACCCGCCGTGACATGATCAATCCCAAGCTGGCGTGCAATTGCTTCGGCTGCGGCGGAACTGTCGCCCGAGATCATGGCCACTTTCAGACCCGCCTCGTGCAGCGCATCTATCGCAGGTTTCGCGCTTGGTTTGATCTGGTCGGCAACGGCAAATACACCAGCCGCTGTTCCATCAATGGCCGAACAGACAAGCGTATGCCCTTTATCCGAAAACCGCTCGATTGCATCGCCCAACGGGGCGGTGTTGATACCCAGTTCCGTAAGATGTCGTACAGATCCCACAGCTAGTGTTTGGCCGTCGATCTTGGCAATGAGCCCATATCCCGGCCGCGTTTCGCTGTCCGAAATGGCAGGTACATCAGTCGGAGCTGCTGCCAAAATCGCGCGGGCAATGGGATGATCAGAATTCTGTTCGGTAGCCGCTGTGAGTGTCAGAACCTCTTTTGGATCAAACCCCGGCGCGGTGAAACGATCAACCAAGGTTGGGCGGCCTTCGGTCAGCGTGCCGGTCTTATCGAAGGCGACAACCTTTGCCCCGTCCAGCCTTTGCAGAGCATCACCTTTGCGAAATAGCACACCAAGTTCGGCGGCGCGCCCGGTTCCGACCATGATGGAAGTCGGCGTAGCCAGACCCATCGCGCAGGGACAGGCGATGATCAGGACGGCGACACCAGAGACCAGCGCGTAACCAAGCGCGGGCGAGGGCCCGGTGCTTAGCCATGCCAGAACGGTCAATACTGCAATCGCCAGAACGACAGGCACAAAAATGCGCACAACGCGGTCGGCGAGCGCCTGAATAGGCAGCTTTGCGCCCTGTGCTGTTTGCACCATGTCGATGATCCGGGCGAGGACGGTGTTCGACCCGACCGCCGTGGCAGAGTAGATCAACGTTTTGCGCCCGTTGATTGTCCCACCCGTCACTAGTTCACCGGTGTGTTTGGCAACCGGCACGGGTTCGCCCGTGATCATCGACTCGTCAACGAAAGACTCGCCTTCAGTTACCACGCCATCCACCGCGATTCGCGCGCCGGGCAGCGCTTTGAGCACATCACCTGTTTTTACTTCGGACAGAGGAACCTCGACATAGACATCTTCGCGCAGCAGCAACACTGTATCGGGGCGCAGACCGATCAAATGCCGGATTGCAGCGCCCGTCCTGCCTTTGGCGCGCGCTTCCATCCAACGGCCAGCAAGGATCAGCGTGACGATCACACCCGCCGCTTCGAAATAGACCGCGCGGGTGCCGTCAGGCAGCAAAGAAGGCGCGAAGGTTGCAACGGTCGAATAGCCCCACGCGGCCAACGTTCCGAGGGCAACAAGACTGTTCATGTCAGGACTGCCCTTGGCCAAAAGCGGTAGGCCGATGCGGAAAAACCGCAGGCCGGGCCAAGCGAGAACCAGCGTGATGAGCACGAATTGCAGCACCCAGAAGCTTTGCATCCCGAGGCTGCCCATGATCGCGTGATGGAGTGGCGGATATAGATGCCCGCCCATTTCAGTGAGAAACACAGGAAAGGTCAAAAACGCCGCAATGAGAGTGTCACGCTTTAGCGGCGGTACCTCGGATGGAGCGGCGGTTGGTGTCTCGTTGCTTGCTGCCTTGGCGGGGTAACCCACATCAGTGATGGTCGCAGCAAGCGCGTCGGCAGTGACGGCGCCATCAAGGACGGTAACGGATGCGGCTTGTGTGCCAAGGTTCACGTTGGCAGATAGAACACCAGGCATATCCTCAAGCGCGCGCTCAACGCGGCCGGTGCAGGAGGCACAATTCATTCCGGAAATGGACAATCTGAACACTGTCTCGCGCGCAGGGTAGCCTGCTGACTCAAGCGCATCGCGCAGTGTTATTGAAGCGACGTCGCCGGTGACAGTCGCCATGTGATTGGCGATATTCACCGAGGCCTCTTTCACGCCCGGCGCTCCGGCCAAAGTGCGCTCAGCGCGTCCTGCACACCCTGCACAGCTCATATTGTCTACGGAGAAACGCAGCGTTGTCATGGTTCTGATCCTTTGCCTTGAGGATCAGATAAGGCTTCCAGTCACTGGAGGGTCAAGAGGTGTCGAAATAATTCGGAAGGATTCTGATTGAGCAAATTCAGTGAAGCGATGGAACAGGCGACTTTGGCAAAATCCGCGATCTGCATTCTTCACACAAAAGCGGAAGGCCAACACGGGTCGCCGCGCATAGCAGTGGCAACAATCCCGCTGGAGAGACCAGAAATCCAGCCTCGGCCAAGGCAGTTTCGCGACGTTGCTCTGTCGCGGCCATCACGAACCGCGCCACTAGAGCTTCATCAGAGGACACGCCGTTTGTTCCAACAGACAAGACTGCCAGACGGTGCCATCCATGTGTGCCTAGTAGGCGTAACATTTGTTCAAAGGCCTGAATGCAGGATTGGGTGCGCGCCGGTCCCATGGAACCTTGCAGTTCATCCCATAAATCCCTCTGGGCATCGGGCCCGCTTTTCCATGCGCGTAACAGTGCAATCACGCGCTTTTCCGGACCGCGCAGATCAGTGTCGGGCTGTAGTATTGGCGAATGATGCATGTCGAAACCTTTTTCCGCGAAGCTATGAAAAAGCTAATCGACAATTCTGATAAAAACAATCAGGAAATATCTTGGGCAAGTCTGGTGGCAGAATTTTGCGGCCAAGCACCGATCGGGATAGCGTTGAAAGGTGGTCTACTGCCATCTCGCAGGTGAGCTCATCGCCGTGCTGTTAACTGAAAATTTGAAGTGCTTTGTCGATGGACGCGTTTTTACAAACTCATCCAGTTCCCGTTTCCGCCGCGATTTGTGCCTTGCTCTTGCGGGCGCGTTCGGTGGCTGATTTCAACTGACCGCAAGCGGCCATGATGTCTTCTCCACGCGGAGTGCGGATCGGGGACGCATAGCCGGCCTTATAAATGATGTCGGCAAAGGATTCGATGCGGGACCAATCGGAGCGTTGATAAGGTGCGCCGGGCCATTCGTTGAACGGGATCAGGTTGATCTTGGCCGGAACCCCCGAGATCAGCTTGATCAGACGACGCGCGTCTGCATCGCTGTCGTTCACGTCCTTGAGCATTACGTATTCAAACGTGATGCGTTCCGAGTTTGAATTCTTCGGATACTCACGCAGCGCGTTGAGCAGTGTCTCGATATTCCAGCGCTTGTTGATTGGCACCAGTTTATCGCGCACCTCGTCCGTGGTCGCGTGAAAGCTGACGGCCAACAGGCAGCCAATTTCCTCGGCGGTCTTGGCGATTTCAGGCACAACGCCAGACGTGGACAGCGTGATGCGACGGCGGGACAGGGCAATGCCTTCGCCGTCCATCGCGATCTTCATGGCGTCGCGGACGTTGTCGAAATTGTATAGCGGCTCGCCCATGCCCATCAGAACGATATTCGACAGCAGGCGCGGGCCGTTTTCGCCAGTGCCAACACCGGGTTCAGGCCATTCGCCAAGGTCGTCGCGGGCTAGCATGACCTGACCGATGATTTCCCCGGCGGTTAGATTACGCACCAGCTTCTGGGTGCCAGTATGACAGAACGAACAGGTCAGCGTGCAGCCTATCTGGCTTGAGATGCAAAGCGTGCCCCGGTCGGTTTCCGGGATATAGACAACCTCAACCTCGTGGCGGCCCGCGATGCGCACAAGGTATTTGCGTGTGCCATCGGCAGAGATCTGTTTCGATACAATCTCGGGCAGTGCAATCTCGAACGCGTCATCCAACTGCGCCCGATACCCTTTAGCGAGATTCGTCATCGCGTGGAAATCGCGGACGCCCCACTGATAGACCCATTGCCAGATCTGATTGACCCGCATCTTGGATTGCTTTTCGGGCGTGCCCATGCCGATCAACGCCTCGCGCAGCTTGTCGCGGGTCAGGCCGACAATATTCGTCTTGCCTCCCTCGGGCGCTTTGCGCGGGATGGTCAGAACGTCTTGCGTGATCGGAGCAGAGCCGGTCATTGAGTTTGCCTTTCTCGAAAAGAGATGAGGCACATATAGGATTCTTTTCGCTTTGCCAAAGGGGGAATAAGGGTCCAAGGCTATTTCAACAGCCTTGGATAGAATCCTAGAAGATGGTTTGCCGGGCCTAGATCATCGTCCAGCCCTGATAGGCCAACCCGATCAGGAACGCTCCGCCTAGCGAAATTGCAAGGTACAGCGTGAACACACGCGGTTTCACCAATGCCCACACGGCAATGGCGGCTGGCAAAGAAGTCACCCCGCCTGCCACAAGGAAAGCAAGACCTGCGCCCTGTGCCATACCTTGCTCCATCAATCCGCTGATGAGCGGCAGAGCAGCATAGCCGTTCAGATAGGCGGGCACACCGACAACAGTCGCGATAGCGATGGGGCCAATGCCTGTGCCACCAAGCACCGACGTGATTGTTTCGGCCGGGATATAGGCAAGCATCAGGCTTTCCAAAAGGAAGGCAAGCGTTAGCCACTGGGCAAGGAAAAGCGTTGTTTTTAATGCTTCCTTGCCAAATTTCTCAAGCCGCTCGGAATGCTCCCAAAAGCGCCAGACCACCGGCTTGGGGTTGCGGATTTTGGCAGAGCCGCAACCGCCATTGCCCACACCTTCGCGCAAAGCATCGTGAAGAATGTGGCTACCGCCCAAGGCCAAGACGATAAAGCCGCCTGCCATGCCAAGGCCAACGGCGGCAAGTGTCTTGGCAATGGCGAATTCAAAACCAAGCACGCCAGATGTCAGCAGAAACATCGACGGATCCATCACCGGCGACGCCAGCCAGAACGCCATGACAGCAGACAAGGGAACACCCATCGTCAGCAGGGCCGCGATCAATGGTATGACACCGCAGGAACAGAAGGGCGAAAGACCGCCTGCCAATGCTGCCAGAAAGATCATTAACGCAGGAGATCCGGTAAAGGCGCGAGCGATAAGGTTGTCTGCCCCGGTGGCGACGGCCCACGCCGCGATCCCGATCGACAAAAGCAAGTACGGCCCGGTGTTCAACAAGGATTGCCCGGCAAATCCAATACTGTCCGCCGCCTGCGAGGGCGCGACCAAAGCAAGTATCAGAACGATCAGCCCGGACGCGATCCATACCTTTTGTTTCTTGACCGTTGACCAGATCTGGTTTGGGGGTGCGTTCGAGGAAAGATCAGCCATGGGTCGTGTCCTTGTTCTAAGCTGCGGTATCAGAGCTGTCTGCGCCAAGCCCGGCACAGCACGCATCCGAAAGAAACCCGATCAACCCGTCCATACGGTCAAAATCGGCAGTATTGATCACTTCCCGCCCTTGTTTGCTTTGGGTCACCAGACCGGCCTCAACCAGCATCTTAAGGTGATGCGCCTGTGTTGAGGCGGCCAAGCCGCTGTGATCAGTAATCTGACTGACGGTCAGTCCGGTATGCCCGGCGCGTACCAGCAGTCGAAAAATCTGAAGCCGAGCTTCGTGACCAAGGGCGGCCAAACCGCGGGCGTGATGCTGTGTCTGATTCATGGAACTATAAAACTAGAAATGTAGTTTTAATGCAAGGGAGACTTTTGTTCGCATAAAAAATGGCCGGACGTGATGTCCGACCAGACTGATTATCCTTAGGCTAAACGTGGCATTGCTGTAGGTTGCCAGCAACCTTTAGACCGGCTTATCCGTTCGCGCAGCGCTTTTCCGCGTCTTCGACCGCGGCGGTAAAGCCAAGCAGCGAAAACGTGTCTTTGGTCGTTGTCCCACGCGCCGACCGCGCTGTGAGTATCGCGTTCGCCCCGCGCTTCATCGCGGTGACGATCTTGGAATCATCCTGTGGTGTTGCGGGCCACGCCCATTCACCTTCGGTGAAAAGCTCGAACTCCGTGCCGCTTATATTCACATTAACAGTCGATCCGGGAGCGAAGGGGTACCCGCCAGTAAAGGCGACCTGTCCCTGCACTTCTGCCCCTGGTCGGTAGAATACCATCAGCAGAATCTCTCCTCGGGTCACAGCAACAACGCGCCCGCCACGTGTGTTCACGCTTTCCTTGTACGTGGTCACCGCCCAGCATTCCCGAGGGTCCTGCCCCTCGAACACACTCCAGTCGGTGATCGCGTTCACACGGTTGGTACTTGTTTCCTGCGCCACGCCCGCACTTGCCGCCACCAACGCAAATGCGCCGATCACCACACCGCCAATCCATGAATTCATGCGTCCAGCCTCCAGACTGTCCTTAGCCTCAAATCGTTTATCCGTCACAGATATGGGTTTATCCACCCCTTTGTCACTGCAACTTTGCCCTCGACCCATCGAGAATAGCCTGATTTATGGGGATCTTTAAAGCCCAATTGGCAGTTTTTTGCCCACTCAGAAGGGAGCAACCCCATGACAGACGCCGCACCTCTGGCCGAGATTTGGAGAGGCCCCTTTTGTGAAAGCCATCATACCGGTCATGCCGTCATCTGCGATGGCTTTGGGCAGATCGTGGCGGCTTGGGGCGATGCGGACGCCGTGATACTGCCGCGCAGTTCGTCAAAGATGATTCAAGCACTGCCGCTTTTGACGTCGGGCGCCGCTACGGCGCATAGCCTGACCCGAGAACAACTGGCCCTGTCCTGCGCGTCGCATCAGGGTGCACCGATACATGTTGAGCGTGTGTCGCGCTGGTTGAAAGATCTTGGTCTGGATGATGGCGCACTCCGTTGCGGCCCACAGGCAAGCCGCGACAAAGACCTCAAGCTCGATATGATCCGAGCGGGAGAATCGCCTTGCCGCGTGCACAATAACTGCTCTGGCAAACATGCGGGTTTCCTGACACTGACCCAGCATCTTGGAGCGGGTCCGGAATATGTCGATCTCGATCATCCCGTGCAGCGCGCTTGCCTCGACGTGTTTGAAACGGTGACGGATCAAACCAGCCCGGGATTTGGCATCGACGGCTGTTCAGCGCCGAATTTCGCCACGACCATGCACGGTATGGCGCGTGCAATGGCTTGGTTCGCCACCTCTGGCCAACGATCTGATACACTCAGTGCTGCCGCGACCCAACTGGTCGAGGCGATGTACGCCCATCCCGATCTGGTTGCTGGTGAAGGCCGGGCATGCACCCGATTGATGCGCGCTGCGAAAGAACCGGTCGCCTTGAAAACCGGTGCCGAAGGATACTTTATCGCGATCCTGCCGTCTCGCGGTCTCGGCATTGCTCTGAAAGCGTCGGACGGCGCGACACGGGCGGCTGAATGCGCAATTGCTGCACTTTTGGTCAGGCTTGATGTGCTTGACGCAAAAAACCCGGAGGTTCAGGCTTTTCTCAATCCCAACATCCGCAACTGGGATGGGTTGGTCACAGGTCAGATCAAGCCAGCGCCCGGTCTTCTGGTGTGACAAACGCGTCGCGGCTGTAACCTTGCAGAAACAGCAGTGCCGTCAGATCGCCATGGTTGATCCGCAGCTTGGCTTGGGCCTGAACGCTGGGCTTTGCGTGCAGCGCAACACCAGACCCAGCCCGTTGCAGCATGCCCAGGTCATTGGCGCCGTCCCCAACGGCAAGCACGTCGGTTTCGCTGAGACCTAGTCGTTTTGTAACATCTTCCAAAGCGGCCACTTTGGCCTCGCGCCCAAGAATTGGGCGCGCCACATCACCAGTCAACATGGTGTCGTCCGTCAACAGAGTGTTTGCGCGGTTTTCATCAAAGCCGAGGGTCGCTGCCACCCGCGCAGTGAACGAAGTAAATCCCCCGGACACCAAAGCGGCATACGCGCCATTGGCCTTCATTGTGGCCAGCAAAACCGGCCCGCCGGGCATGAGGCTGATCCGTGTGTTCAACACATCGTCGATCACAGACTCTGGCAGGCCCTTCAACAGCCCGACGCGTGCGATCAACGCACCCTCAAAGTCCAACTCACCATTCATCGCGCGTGCGGTGATGTCTTTCACCTGCGCACCGACGCCCGCCATTTCGGCCAATTCGTCGATACATTCTTGCTGGATCATTGTGCTGTCCATATCGGCCAGCAACACCTTCTTGCGCCGCCCCGCACTGGGTTGAATGGTCAGGTCGACGCCCTGATCTTGCAACGCGTTCCAGCTTGTGTCGGCTGTGTCAGGCACGGCGGCCATTTCGAATTCCGCCGCTTCGTCAGGCGACAGCCAAACCAGATCACCGCCGCCCCATGCATTGCGCAAGGCTTCGGCCAGCGCAGGATCGAGCGTTCCCGGTTGGGCGATAAGCGTGGCTGTGAACATAATTTATCTCCAAAGCAAAACTGGCAGCGATGTATCCATGGCTGTAACAAAAGACCAGATCGAAGACTGCGCAGGCTCAGCCTTCTTCTTTTTTCAAATATTGCCGCCGGAGGCATCGGCAGATGGCAAAGGGGTCGGATCTATGAAGTTTCCGATCCGCAACATGCGTTACGTACCGATACGCAAATGCGTCACATTGGTCGCATTTTCCGACTTGCGGGCATCCTGTTCCCCGCATAGACCCACCCGTGGGACACCCCTCCCCAACGAGGGGCGCTTATCTGGAAGGGTAGCATCAATGGCTATTTCACAACCGGCAACGCGGCCGGCTAACCCGCGTTTTTCCTCTGGCCCCTGTGCCAAACCCCCCGTGTTCAAACTCGACAGTCTCGCTGACGCGCCGCTTGGCCGTTCGCACCGTGCAGCTGTTGGCAAGGCCAAACTCAAGGCTGCGATCGAAGAGACCCGCGAAGTGTTGGGCGTACCCGCCGACTACAAGATCGGCATCGTTCCCGCGTCGGACACTGGCGCGGTGGAAATGGCCATGTGGTCTCTGCTGGGCGCACGCAAGGCGACGATGGTCGCTTGGGAATCCTTTGGCGCTGGCTGGGTCACGGATGTGATCAAGCAACTCAAGATCGACGCTGAGGTGATAACTGCTGACTATGGCCAGATCGTCGATATGGCATCGGTCGACTACAACACTGATGTCGTCTTTACTTGGAATGGCACCACTTCTGGCGTGCGGATGCCCAACGGAGACGCGATACCAGCAGACCGCGAAGGTTTGACGATTTGCGATGCGACATCTGCCGCGTTTGCACAAGATCTTCCTTGGGACAAACTCGATGTGACGACGTTTTCGTGGCAGAAGGTGCTGGGCGGTGAGGCTGCGCATGGCATGCTGATCCTGAGCCCTCGCGCGGTCGAACGGTTGGAATCCTACACACCGGCATGGCCGCTGCCCAAGATTTTCCGCCTGACCAAAGGTGGCAAACTGATCGACGGCATCTTTGTTGGCGAAACGATCAATACGCCTTCAATGCTTGCGGTGGAAGACTACCTGCAAGCGCTTGATTGGGCGCGTTCAGTTGGTGGGCTCAAGGGCCTGATGGCGCGCGCGGATGCAAATGCGCAGGCGATCTTTGACTTCTGCGATGCCAATGAATGGATCGCCAATCTTGCAGACGATCCAGCAACACGGTCGAATACATCGGTCTGTCTGAAGTTCACCGACGATCGCATCACCGATGGGGCTGTGTTCGCCAAGGCGGTGGCCAAACGGCTCGAAGCCGAAGGTGTCGCGCTGGATATTGGTGCCTACCGAGATGCCCCGGCGGGCTTGCGCATCTGGTGCGGTGGTACGGTCGAAACCTCGGACATCCAAGCGATGTTGCCATGGCTCGACTGGGCGTTCCACGCCGAGATCGCGGCGCTTGCCGAAGCTGCTTAATCCAAACATTTCCAGCGCTCATCAAGCCTGATGGCTTTCTTTGCTAAAAAGGGTGTAATCCCTGATGAGCGCTCCCTGTCTTATCAAAGGACCGCAAACATGGCTCCCCGTGTACTCATCTCTGACAAACTCTCCGACGCTGCCGTTCAAATCTTCAAGGACCGCGGGATCGAGGTAGATTTCCAGCCCGACTTGGGCAAGGACAAAGACAAACTGGCCGAAGTAATAGGCCAATATGACGGCCTCGCGATCCGTTCGGCGACCAAGGTCACGCCGACGATTCTCGAGAACGCGACAAACCTTAAGGTGATTGGTCGCGCCGGGATCGGCACTGACAATATCGACAAAGAAGCGGCGTCGAAAAAGGGTGTGATCGTCATGAACACGCCTTTCGGCAATATGATTACCACAGCCGAACACGCCATCGCGATGATGTTCGCCTGTGCCCGTCAAATCCCAGAAGCGTCTGTTTCGACACATGCTGGAAAGTGGGAAAAGTCCAAGTTCATGGGTGTCGAATTGACTGGTAAGACGCTTGGCGTGATCGGTGCCGGCAATATCGGTGGCATCGTTTGTGACCGCGCCCGCGGTCTTAAGATGAAGGTTGTCGCCTACGACCCCTTCCTGAGTGCCGAAAAGGCCGAGAAGATGCAGGTCGAAAAAGTCGAACTCGACGACCTGCTCAAGCGGGCCGATTTCATCACGTTGCACGTGCCGCTGACCGACCAGACCAAGAACATCCTGTCGGCTGAAAACCTTGCCAAGACCAAGAAAGGCGTGCGGATCATCAACTGCGCGCGTGGTGGTCTTGTCGACGAAGAGGCCCTTGCCGAGCTGCTGAAATCCGGCCATGTCGCAGGCGCAGCTTTTGACGTGTTCAAGGAAGAACCGGCTAAGGAAAACCCGCTTTTCAACCTGCCGAACGTGGTCTGCACACCGCACCTTGGTGCGGCGACCACAGAGGCGCAGGAAAACGTCGCCCTTCAGGTGGCCGAGCAGATGGCGAATTATCTTCTGACCGGTGCTGTCGAAAACGCGCTGAATATGCCGTCGGTTACCGCGGAAGAAGCCAAGATCATGGGCCCCTGGATCAAGCTGGCCGACCATTTGGGTAGCTTTATCGGACAGATGACGGACGAGCCGATCAAAGCGATCAACATTCTCTATGATGGCTCAGTCGCCGAGATGAACCTTGACGCTCTGAACTGTTCGGCGATTGCCGGGATCATGAAGCGCGTGAACCCGGATGTGAACATGGTCAGCGCGCCGTTGATTGCCAAGGAACGTGGCATCAAACTCAGCACGACCAATCAAGCGAAGTCGGGTGCGTTTGACGGCTATGTCAAACTGACTGTGGTCACGTCAGAGCGTGAGCGGTCGATCGCAGGCACCGTGTTCAGCGATGGCAAGCCGCGCTTTATTCAGATCAAGGGCATCAATATCGACGCCGAAATCGGGGCGCACATGGTCTATACCACCAACGAAGACGTGCCGGGCATCATCGGCACGCTGGGCATGACCATGGGCCAGAACAACGTGAACATCGCGAACTTTACGCTTGGCCGATCAACTGCCAAAGGCGAAGCGATTGGGTTGCTGTATGTTGACGAACCAGTACCGGCTGACGTGGTTGCCAAGCTGCACGAGACCGGGATGTTCCGGCAGGTCAAGCCGCTACAGTTTGACGTTGCTTGATCCAAGTTTAAACTGAAACTCAGAAGGGCGGCTTTAGGCCGCCCTTTTCGTATGAGACAGTTCCATACCCTTCTCCATTTTCTTCGAAAGGCCAGGCCATGCAACCGATTTACACCATAGGCGACATCCACGGGCAGTTGGGCCAACTGGATAATGCGCTGGCCCTGATCGACGCAGACGGAGGGCAGGAAGCCAAGGTGGTCTTTGTCGGAGACTACGTGGATCGTGGTCCCGACAGTCGCGGCGTCATCGATAGGCTTTTGGCTGGTCTTGCGGAAGGGCGCGATTGGACCTGTCTCAAGGGCAACCATGATCGGTTCTTCGAGCGCTTTCTGGCAGAGCCGGAACCTCTGTTCGATCCGCATCTTCTGGTGGGGTACCACTGGTTTCACGAGGCGCTTGGTGGGCGAGACACGGTCAAATCCTATGGCGTCCGTGTTCCTGAACGCATTCGCCAAGCGGACCTTGCGGCAGAACTTCGGAGTGTTGTTCCAGTCGCACACAAGGATTTTCTAAGGTCGCTTAAGCTAAGTCATCATATCAACGATTTGTTCTTTGCCCACGCGGGTATCCGTCCGGGTGTCCCGCTGACGGATCAGGTCGAAAACGATTTGGTCTGGATCAGGCAGGAGTTTCTTCAAGATTACACCGACCATGGCGTGTTGGTCGTTCACGGGCATAGTCCTGTAAAGTATCCGGAACTTTACAGCAATCGGTTGGCCGTTGATACGGGGGCGGGCTATGGTCGGACGCTCGTGCCTGTGGTGATTGAAGGCAATGGTGTTTTCGCGCTGACGCCACGTGGGCGGCAGCGCCTGGATGAGCAAAGCTAACGTCAGTCGTAACTCAGAGCCGTCGCCTTGCCGCGGAACACCGTATAGGCCAGCGCCGTATATCCCAAGATCATTGGTAGCACGAAGATTGTCCCGATCAGGATAATGAACAGGCTTTCCGGCGCGCTCGCTGCCTCGTAGATCGTTATCTGGTCTGGCACGATGAACGGATAGAACGAATAGGCCATTCCGAAAAAGCCAAGGACAAACAACACAATCGTTGCTGCAAACGGGAACCACGCAAAGCTGTCATCGCTTGTTGGCAAACGCCGTAGCGCCAGCCACAGTAACACGATCAGCGCGCCGGACATAAGCGGCAGTGGCATGAGCAAGAAAAACTCAGGCATCGAGAACCATTTATCGAAGATGCGTTCGCTGACCAGTGGCGATGCAAGCGACACCGCCCCCATTCCAAGCACGACGCCCCAGATCCCGCCCTTCGACCATGCAACTGCCTTGAGCTGCAACGCGCCTTCTGTCTTTAGGATCAACCATGTCGCCCCGATAAAGCTATAAGCCACGGTCAGAAAAACTGCCGTGACGGCTGAAAAGGCCAGCGTAAACGCAGTGACCTCAAGCCCCATGATGTACATGCCAAGCATGTAGCCTTGGCTAAGCGACGTCATCATCGAACCAATGTAAAACGCCCAATCCCAGGATGTCTTATGATGGGCCGGGGCTTTGACGCGAAATTCAAACGACACGCCGCGAAGTATAAGCCCGACCAACATCACCGCGACCGGCAGGTAAAGCGCGGTCAGGATTGTTCCGTGCGCGGTTGGGAAGGCCACCAGCAAAATGCCGATAGCCAGAACCAGCCATGTTTCGTTGGCATCCCAGAACGGTCCGATCGACGCGATCATTCGATCCTTTTCCTCCTTGTCGGCGAATGGGAACAGAACGCCAACGCCAAGGTCAAATCCATCCAATACGACGTAGATCAAGATGGATGCCCCCAGCAGTGCTGCAAAAGCGAGCGGTAGCCAGGTGGCAGGGTCTCCGAACATGTACATGGCTTACTCCGCAGCGACTGTGACGGCTGCCTCTGGCGCCACCGGAACACGGGGGCCAAGCGGTTCGCCTTTGGCGGCTTTGCGGGCGAGGTAAAACAGCACGCCGATATAGGCTGACAGCAGCGCCGCGTAGATCACAAGATAGACGATCAGCGTTGACGCAACCATTGGCGCGGGCACGTCCGCGACGGCAGCTTCGGTGGTCAGCACGCCTTGTACCAACCAAGGCTGACGGCCGATCTCGGTTGTGTACCAACCGGCAAGTGTCGCCACCCAGCCCGAGAACGCCATCGGCACCATCGCCCAAAGCAGTGGTTTGGGCAGGCCTTCGACCCCGCGTTTTTTGCGCGCCATGAAGAATACGCTGGCCCAGCTAAGCAGAAGCATAGCCATGCCTGTGGCCACCATGATACGGAAGCTGAAGAAGACAGGTGCGACAGGTGGGTGCTTTACTGTGCCGTCTTCGAGAACAAAATCGTTCAGCCCCGGCACAACGCCGTCCACCGAATGTTTGAGGATCAAGGACGCCCCGTTGGGAATCGCGATCTCGTAATCTGTAGAGCGGGTTTCCTCGTTCGGGATGCCAAACAGCACCAGCGGTACATTTGGCCCGGTTTCCCAGTTGCCCTCCATCGCGGCCACCTTTTGCGGCTGATGCTCAAGCGTGTTCAGACCGTGGAAGTCGCCGGCAAGGATTTGCAGAGGGATCAGCACAGCGCCAATCGTCATGCCAGTTTTCAGTGTCGCACGCACTCCATTCGACCGATCGCCAATCAACCAGCGGAATGCGCTGAGGCCAGCCAGCAGGAACGCGACGGTAAGGCCTGAAGCAAGCAGCATGTGAACAAGCCGGTAGGGCATCGACGGGTTAAAGATAATCGCCCACCAATCCGTCGCAAAGGCCACGCCGTCGCGCATCTCGAACCCGGCTGGCGTGTGCATCCAGCTGTTGAGAACCAAGATCCAGAACGCAGACATGGTTGTGCCGAACGCCACAAGGAACGTCGAAAGCGTATGCAACCAGCTTGGCACTCGCGACATGCCGAACAACATGATCCCAAGGAACACCGCCTCGAGGAAGAAGGCCGTCATGACTTCATAGGCCAATAGTGGTCCCGCGATGTTGCCGACGCTTTCCATGAATCCCGGCCAGTTGGTTCCAAACTGGAACGACATCGTGATGCCTGACACGACACCCATCGCAAAGCTCAGGGCAAAGACCTTGACCCAAAAGCGATAGGCTTCAAGCCACCGTTGGGCGCCGGTTTGGCTAAAGCGCAATTTGAAGAACAGCAGCACCCAGCCCAGGGCAATCGTGATTGTCGGGAACAGGATGTGGAACGAAATATTCGCGCCGAACTGAATGCGCGAAAGAATGAGTGTGTCCATGATGATAACCAATCCTTGGTAGGAGAGCGTTTCTGTCAGGAAAGAAGATAGGGCGCGGTTCCCGGTTTCACCTGTGCTGCGACAGCGTTGCACACCCGCGCATGCCACCAGCCGTTATTCGGACCGGAAACATCGCCCACGTTTTCGCGAGCGCATCAAAACTGGTTTTAATATTCCTGCGACATCTTATATCTAACGCTCTCGCGGGCCAAAGGAGACCGCAGTGATGGCAAAGCCGAAGGACAACCCGAACTACAAGGTGATTGCCGACAATCGTCGCGCGCGGTTTGACTATGCTATCGAAGATGATCTGGAGGTAGGCATCATCCTGCAAGGGTCTGAAGTAAAGTCGCTGCGCGAAAACAGCGCCAATATCACCGAATGCTATGCGGCGGTTGAAGATGGCGAACTGTGGCTCGTGAACTCCTACATTGCGCCCTACAATCGGGCGATGTTTCCGCACGAAGAACGCCGTCGTCGCAAGCTGTTGGTGTCGCGCAAGGAATTGGCCAAGCTGTGGAATGAAACTCAACGCAAGGGCATGACCCTTGTGCCGCTGGTGCTGTACTTCAACCACAAAGGTATGGCGAAAATGAAGATCGGCATCGCCAAGGGTAAAAAGAACCACGACAAACGTGAAACCGAGGCCAAGCGCGATTGGGGGCGTCAGAAACAACGTCTTCTCAAGAACGCGGGTTAATCCGCGGCGGCATTTCGTTAACTGAAATCGGATGATGCGTAAACGCATCGTCGTCCTGATGTGGTCAATCGCTTGCGAGTCGGACCTGTGGGTTCTATGCAGAACCGACCTTTTCCAGATGTGGCGACAGACATGGCACAGGACGACCCGAAAACGCTGGTCTCGACAGAGTGGCTTGCCTCGCACATGCGCGATCCCGATCTGCGCATTCTCGACGGCTCGTTTTATCTCCCCGATACTGGGCGCGACGCCAAAGCCGAATATGCCGCCGGGCATATCCCCGGCGCGCGGTTCTTTGACATTGACGAAATCTCTGACAGCAGGTCCGACCTTCCGCATATGGCGCCGCCGATCGAAAAGTTCATGTCGCGGATGCGTGCCATGGGCGTGGGCGATGGGCATCAGGTTGTGGTCTATGACGGCGCGGGTCTGTTTTCTGCCGCGCGGGTTTGGTGGATGTTCAAGCTGATGGGGCAGAATGACGTCGCGGTGTTGGATGGCGGGTTGCCCAAATGGATCGCGGAAGGCCGCGAGGTTGAAGACCTGCCGCCGATCGTGCGCGACCGGCACATGACGGTTCGGCGTCAGGCGCATTTAGTCAAGGATGTGACGCAGGTATCCGCAGCCTCGAAGTTGCGGGATCAAGAGATCATTGACGCACGGTCCCCTGGTCGGTTCCGCGGGGAAGAACCGGAACCGCGCCCCGGTATGCGCGGCGGGCACATCCCAGGTTCGAAGAACGTCCACTACGCCAGCCTTCTGAACGCCGATCAGACAATGAAATCACCTGATGAGACCCGCACGATCTTTGAGGCGGCGGGTGTGGACCTTGCTAAACCTGCGATCACCACCTGTGGCTCTGGCGTGACGGCCGCGATCCTGTCGTTGGCCATGGCGCGCATGGGCAAAGACAACCATTCCCTTTACGACGGGTCCTGGTCCGAATGGGGAATGTTCCCCACCGTTCCCGTGGCCACTGGAGACAACTGATGTTCGAGACCCTTAAGGAACAACCAGCAGATAAGATCCTTGCGTTGATGCAGACTTATCGCGATGACCCGCGCGAAATGAAAATTGACCTCGGTGTTGGTGTCTACAAAGACGCGTCCGGCAACACCCCAATCATGCGCGCGATCAAACAGGCCGAACAGCAGCTTTGGGAGGCGGAAACAACCAAAGCCTATACCGGACTTGCGGGCGATCCCGTTTTTGCCGACTCGATGGTCGCAATGGTTCTGGGCGATGCCGTGCCGCGCGCGAACGTCGCTGCTGCGGCAACACCAGGCGGCACAGGTGCGGTGCGTCAGGGTTTTGATATGGTCCGTATGGCAAACCCCGATGCCAAGGTATTCGTCAGCGATCCGACCTGGCCGAACCACCTGTCGATCCTCAAGCACATGGGCATGAACATGGTGCCCTATCGTTATTTCGATGCGGACAGCCGGGGGGTCGATTTCGACGGCATGATGGAAGACCTTGGCCAAGCTGGGCCGGGTGACATCGTGCTGGTGCACGGATGCTGCCACAACCCGACTGGTGCCAATCTGAACATGACCGAATGGAAGGCGCTGGTTGATCTGTTGATCAAGACAGGCGCGACCCCGATGGTGGATATTGCGTACCAGGGCTTTGGTGATGGTCTTGAGGAAGATGCGGCAGCAACGCGCCTGATCGCGTCATCTGTGCCAGAGACCATTATCGCGGCAAGCTGCTCCAAGAACTTTGGTATCTACCGTGAACGCACCGGTTTGCTGATGGCGGTCGCGGCTGATCCATCGGCACACAAGCTCAACCAAGGTACACTGGCTTATCTGAACCGTCAGAATTTTTCCTTTCCACCTGATCACGGCGCGCGTTTGGTGACGATGGTTCTGAACGATGACGCATTGCGGTCTGAGTGGGCCAAGGAGCTAGAAGAGATGCGCAACGGCATGTTGGGCCTGCGCGAGCAGCTGGCGGCCGAATTGCAGCGCTTGTCCGGGTCTGACCGTTTCGGTTTTATCGCCCAGCACCGGGGTATGTTCTCGCGGCTTGGAGCGACACCGGAGCAAGTCGAAAAGCTGCGCGAGGATCACGCGATTTACCTTGTCGGCGATTCGCGCTTGAATATTGCCGGTCTGAACAAGGACTCGGTCCCGATCCTGGCTAAGGCGATGATTGACGTTGGTATCTGATCCAACCCATTTGAATTAATTGTATGGACGCCTTCGGGCGTCCATACTTTTTATCTCGTCCGCAGCCTTTGGCTTTGTCCTCGGGCTTTTGAGAAGGTGACGCGTCTTTCGACTGTTGTTTGGTTTGCAAAGCTGCGTTTGCCGGCCTTATGTATCAAACGCACCAACAATGTAGCTGATCTTCTGCCCCGTGTGAATCATCATGCGGGGTATGATTAGAAGATTGATACCCGGCGCTCGAAGCGATGAAGGCATTAACGTTGCACTCTACCACCTACGGGCGCAGATCGTCCGCGAAGGGCTGGACGGGTTGGAGCATGTGGACGCGCTGCTGAAATTGCGCGGCGTTGATCCTGAAAGCCTGCATATCCCTGAGAAAAGGCATTGGCGTTACCGCAGGGGCGAGTTTCGGATTGCAGTTATTGAAGCGCTGAGAGAAGGCCCGAAGACTGCGCCGCAGATAGCCAGAGAACTTGACCACAACCACGCTTGCGTCTGCCGTTGCCTCAGAACGCTAGAGGGGCGAGGGGTGGTGCAGCGTGATGGGCGGGTTTGGTTACTTGCTACTCTTGCCAAACAAATACGCTAAGGCGGCTGCTGCGACACCGAATGCGCGTTCTGCATTGCTTGAGTACAACTCGCCGTTCTCTGGGTCTGTAAACATAGCGATATACAGGCCAATAACGGTCAAAAAGCCCAAAACAATTGTTGATAACGCTGCGACCGTCGGGACGCTTTTGCCATCACCGACCCAAGATCCAATTTTTCCCATGTTTTGTTGGTTAATTTTTTCAGTGTGTCGGTTATCTTCTTTCTTGATCGCCAATTGATGATCCTTTGCTGCCTTGAGGGCTGCATCAAGTTCAGGATCATCATCTTCTTGGTTAGAGGCCGCTTGTTTAGCTGCCGCGCGCTCAGACACCATACTCAAAAGCCAAGCGGTTCTTAATCATTGGCACTGATACGGCAAACAGACGGGAAAGCGACTCTGCCGTGTTTCCCTCCCAGTATTCGCCCAGCATGAACCGAGGCACCAGCAAGTGCGCAGCAAACGCATTAGCTTCTTTCTCGTAACTATCATTGCCATCGTAATCTGAATCACGAAAAAGGATTTTATAATCCTCCGACGCCGCCCAGTCTTTATGCATCAAGGCATGACCAAGTTCGTGCGCTACAGTGAAGGTTTGCCGAAGAGGAAATTCGTGTTTATTCACATAAATGGCATTTTCATCGCAGTCATAGAAACCTGAAATGCGGTCTGCGTCACCAGCAAAATCTACAAATTTTACGCCAACGCCTTTCGACCGCGCAATCTCAACCGGATTAACGGGGGGAATCGTAACATCAAACTCCGCAAGCAGGCCGCGAACGACACTCTTTACGCGCTGATAGTCAGGTTTGTGTGCTGTATCTAGCATTTATGGCCCCTTGGAACTCAAGGAGTTATATAAGCCTAATCGCCAAAATGTCAATAGATTCAGTAAGTTAAGATTTTTGCGCAATATCATTGTGTTATGCAGCCCGCTGCCAGTAACCCTTCCAAGTCCGGCTAACCCGTGCACCCATCGCGTTGCTGACCAACGTGTTTGCCAGCGTGCCGTTGTCGGTGCGGCGGTTGTCTTCCAGCCATGCAGCGTGGTTCGCGTACTGGTGAAGGTACTGCGGGCTGACGTGGTGGTGCTGACCAACAACCATGCGGCGCAGGCGGGAGAAATAGCTTTCCGCCATGTTGGTGTGCTTGCCGTGGTCGCTGTAGATTTCGCTATGGTTCACGCGCTGAACGTTCCAGCCAGAGTGCAGCAAGTCCCAATGGCTTGCTTCGTCTGCTGAGATAGTCGCCATGCGGTCAACATTCTCGTTCACCAGTGCCACGCCTTCACCCTCAGTGCGGGCAACAAACGGCAGGACGCGGCCTTGACGCTCACGCAGGGCAACGACGACGCGGCGTTTGTCCGAACGGTTCTCTTTCAAGCGGCGGTCTTTGCGGTCAACCTTGGCGTTCTCAGGGCGGATGTGACCGCCAAAGTACGCGCCATCGACCTCTACGTGACCGTCCAGCACAACGCCTGTCTGGACCTCTTGCGCCATTGCTTCGCGCAGCTTGTGTGCCAGCACAAAAGCTGTCTTGTATTGGCAGTCCAGATCGCGGGAAAGTTGGATCATGGATACGCCCTTGGACGCATTCACCATGATGCAGATCGCCGCCAGAAGGTCCACAAAGTCCATCTTGCGGCTGGCAAAGATCGTGCCGGATGTAACGCTGAACTGGTGCGCACATGCCTTGCACTTGAACTTGCGGCGCGTGGTGATCTTGTACGTTTCATCATGGCTGCAACGCGGGCAAACCGCCTCGCCATTGGTCTCAGGCCAGCGCATTTCGCAGAACGTCTGGTAAGCCGCTTCCTCGCCAGCCTTGTAGATCGCACGAAGGCTGAGGGTGCGGGACGCTGCGGAAAGGAGGAAGTGCTGTGCCATTTTATACTGTATCCGTTATCTACATATCGAATATAGTATAGTGACATACTGTTTGCAATAGGTTATATATCGTAAACGTTAGTTTTTACATCATGAGGGATATATGCCTGACCAGAACGATTGGGAAAAGATGGCCGCAGGTCTGCTCAAGGCAGAGTTGAAACGTAAGGGGGTGACTTACGCTCAACTTGTTGAAAGGCTTGCTGATATTGGAATCAGTGAGAAAGAGGTGAACGTCGCTAACAAGCTGTCCCGAGGGAAGTTTTCAGCGGCGTTTATGTTGGCATGTCTAAAGGCCGTTGGATCATCGCAGTTGCACTTGGATTAGCCTTAATCACGTCAGGGCAGGCCCAAGAGCAAACAGAAAGCCCCGGCGGGCAGACTGGTCAGGAGCAAAACCCAATAGCCCCAAACATTCCGACGCCGTTCCCTGTTGAGATTGTCGAGAATGACGCCGCCGCTGATGCCCGCCAGCGCAGCGAAGAAGAAGCCCGCCAAAGGGAGATAGCGGATCTTGCCGCCCAAGAGGGCATGAACGCCGCCACACAATCTATAGAGCAAGCCACCCGAGACATGCGGGATTATGCGTTGTATTCCACAATCGCCGTCTGGGTCGGTACGTTTCTTCTGATACTTAATCTCGTGCAGGTCAGAAAAGCTAACGAAGCCGCGCAAAAGGCTGTCAGCGTGACTAGGGACATTGGCGAAGCGCAGGTTAGAGCCTACTTGGGGGTTGTAGGGATTAAGCCTGAAAAGGCTAAAATTACCGCTAAGGCCACGCCACGCCAAGCGATCCTTCAACTCAACGCGCAACTCAAAAACAGTGGGCAATCGCCAGCCTTCATTTGCCGACGTTATAGCCGTATACTGATTTCCAAAAAAATTCTCGAAAAGATAGACATCCGCGAAGAAGCTTGGGTCAGAGCATCCATGCGCATCCCGGCTGGCGGGATGCTTAGACTTGAAGCTGATAAACCTTGGAGCGACATCGACGCAGCCATAGCCAGGGGTTGGCACGTCTACCTTCTTTGTGGTGTCGAATATGAAGACGTGTTCTTTCGCAAGGGCCGAAAGCGGCACGTTGACCACTTCTGTTTTCTCGTTGATTTCGTCGGCCCGCTCGAAAGTCCAGATGGCGCAGTCGAATGCCTTCCCGAAATCGAATGGCGTGATGCCGTGGTCGAAATCGCTCAAATTGGTGATGGCTAACGCCATAAGGATCGCCTTAATCACCGCTCAGCCCTCCGCAGGGCTGGTGCGTTTGATACATAAGGCCGGCGTTTGCATATTTGCAAAAAGAAGAAGCAGCTAGCCGTGCGCCTTGATGCTGTCTTCAGGGGCCTCGTCACGGTCGAACATGCCATAGTCTCGCATCACATGGGCGACGCGGAGGTGGTAATCCGAGAAGACACCGCTGCGCCCTTTGGATTGCGCATTGCGGTGCGCTGCCAATTTGCGCCAGCGCAGGACGGCGTCCTCGTCCTCAAAGAAACTGAGCGAGAGAAGCTTGTCTGGGTTTGTCAGACTTTGGAAACGCTCAACTCCAAGAAAGCCTTCAACCTCTTCGACCATGGGCCGCATTTCTGCGGCGATGTCGAGATAGGCGTCTTTTTTGCCCTCGGCGGGTATGACTTCGAAGATGATGGCGATCATTTTTGGCTCCCATGCGGCGTGGAGCAGAGTTTCAGAAACGTGCGATCCTCGCGCAAGAGAAACTTCTCTTTCTGGGCAAAGGCATAGTTTTCCTGTCCAAGCGGATCGGCCGAGAGACGGGCGCGGTAGGCTTCGTATTCTGCAAGGTTTTCAATGTTGTAGAGTCCGTAGGCCAGCGTGCTTGATCCCTCGTGCGGGGCGTAATACCCGATCAGGTCTGCGCCGCAGCGTGGGATGGCCTGACCCCAGTTGCGGGCATAGGTTTTGAACTGCGCCTTTTTGGTCGGGTCGATCTGATAGCGGATGATGCAAGTCAGCATGGGTGGTCCTTTCAGGTTGATGACCTGTTTTTGGCACGAGGTTCGACGTTGATACTTCGATGTCGATCGAATTGTGCGTGTCGTTCACGCGTGTATGGTGTTCGTCATGAAACATGGGCCCGACATTTCCCGGATTGCGGCGCTGATTGGTGATCCGGCGCGGGCGAATATCCTGACTGCATTGATGAGTGGAAAAGCATTGACGGCCAGTGAGTTGGCCGTTGAGGCAGGGGTGTCTGCCTCAACCGCGTCGTCGCATCTGGGGCGGTTGCTCGAGGGTGGGCTGGTCAAGGAAGCGCGGCAAGGGCGGCACAAGTATTTCGCTTTGGCGGGGGAAGATGTGGCGCAGGTTCTTGAGGTGCTGATGGGGTTTGCCGCTGGGCAGGGGCATCTGCGCACGCGGACAGGGCCGAAGGATGTGCAGCTGCGTGAGGCGCGGGTGTGTTACAATCATTTGGCTGGGACGCGTGGAATACAGCTTTACGAGAGTCTTATTGTGCGGGATTTCATGGAGGTGCGAGAAGACGATCTGCGCCTCACAGAGGCTGGGCAAGGGTTTGTCCGAACACTTGGTGTAGATTCTGACCAGTTGGTAAAATCCCGCGCGCCACTGTGTCGGACATGTCTGGATTGGAGCGCGCGGCGACCTCATTTGGCGGGATCGTTGGGGCGGGCGCTGCTCAAGCGGTTCGAGATGATGGGCTGGTCCTATCGGGTGCGGGACACGCGTGTGGTGCAGTTTTCCAGCGACGGCTTGCGGCAGTTCAACATGGCGTTTCCGGTCAATCTGGATTTGCGCGAGTGAAGGGCAGCGGCATCGGTGGTTTGTACGGTTCGGGTGCTGAAACGTAAGGTTCAACCGTACGGGATGGATCTGGCGTCAAAATGTGCCGCAAAAGAGCCACCGGATGGCGGCGCAAGGTTAGGCGCATGGAGACGTAATCTTCGACCACCTGTTCGCCTTCCGTCATCTGCGGTAGCAAAGCGGCGGGTTCATGGATCGCTTCGCCGTCGATATCGCCATCGAAAAGTGGCAGGGTCTTGCGTGTGGTGAGGGCCTTGGCCTCCCACAACGCTTGTCGACGGGAAAGGCCAATGTCGCGGAACACATCCGCTTCGGCCAGACGGGCGATGGTGGCGGGGTCGAGGCCGGCGCGACGCCAGAGGTCACCGACGCTTTGATAGCCATTGCCACGCCCCGCGGCGATCCAGGATGCGTCTTCTTCGTTTAGGCCTTTGATCTGTCGGAACCCAAGGCGCAGGGCGAGGCCGCCTTTGGCGTCGGGCTCCATGACGTTGTCCCAGAAGCTGGCATTGATGCAGACAGGGCGGACGGTCACGCCATGTTCGCGGGCGTCGCGGACGATCTGGGCTGGGGCGTAGAAGCCCATCGGTTGAGAGTTGAGCAGCGCGCAGGCGAAGATGCCGGGGTGGTGGTGTTTGATCCACGCAGAGGCGTAGACCAGCAGGGCAAAGCTGGCAGCGTGGCTTTCGGGGAAGCCGTAGGAGCCGAAGCCTTCAATCTGGGAAAAGCAGCGTTCGGCAAAGTCTTCGTCATAGCCTTTGTTGCGCATCCCGCGCATGAAGAGGGTGCGGAATTCGCTAACGTTGCCGTGTTTCTTGAAGGTGGCCAGCGAGCGGCGCAGGCGGTCAGCCTGTTCGGGGGTGAAGCCCGCACCGACGATGGCGATCTGCATCGCCTGTTCCTGAAAGAGCGGCACGCCGAGGGTCTTGCCGAGGACCGCGCCCAACTCATCCGAGGGAAAGCTCACCTCTTCTTCGCCGTTGCGACGCCGAATATAGGGGTGAACCATGTCGCCCTGAATGGGACCGGGGCGGATGATGGCGACCTCGATCACCAGGTCGTAGAAAGTGCGCGGCTTCATGCGCGGCAGAAAGTTCATCTGGGCGCGCGATTCGACCTGAAACACGCCAATACTGTCAGCCTTGCAGAGCATGTCGTAGACCGTGGGGTCTTCGGGTGGGAGCGTGGCAAGGCTGTAGGTCTGGCTATGATGCAGGGTCATCAGGTCAAATGCTTTGCGGATGCAGGAGAGCATACCGAGGGCCAGCACATCGACCTTGAGGATGCCAAGGGCATCAATATCGTCTTTGTCCCAGCAGATGACGGTGCGGTCCTCCATCGTGGCGTTCTCGATCGGGACCAGTTCGTCCAGCCGCCCTTCGGTGATGATGAAGCCGCCGACATGTTGGGACAGGTGACGCGGGAAGCCGATGATTTCGAAAATCAGTTCCATCGTGAGCCGTAGGCGGCGGTCGGTCGGATCAAGCCCGATTTCGCGCATGCGGTGTTCTTCGAGGCCATTGGTCGAGAAAAAACCCCAGAGTTGGGAGCTGAGCGCGCCGATGGTGTCTTGTGAAAGGCCCATCGCGCTGCCGACTTCGCGGATGGCGCGTTTGCCACGGTAGTGAATGACAGTTGCACAAAGGCCCGCACGGTGGCGACCATAGCGTTCGTAGATGTGCTGGATCACCTCTTCGCGGCGTTCGTGTTCGAAATCGACATCAATATCCGGAGGCTCATCCCGCGCCTCGGAGACGAACCTTTCGAACACCATCGTGCCGATTTCAGGCGAGACCGAGGTCACGCCGAGGCAGTAGCAGACGACGGAATTGGCCGCCGAACCGCGCCCTTGGCATAGGATGCCGCGGTCACGGGCGAAGGCGACGATGTCGCGGACTGTGAGGAAATAAGGTTCGTATTTGAGTTTGCCGATCAGGATGAGCTCGTGGTTCAGCAGCTTTTTCACCTTGTCGGGCGCGCCGTGGGGGTAGCGCCATTTCATGCCTTCATGGGCGAGGCGCGAGAGGCGCTGTGCTGCGGTCTCTGACCCGGTGATTTCGCTGGGGTATTCATAGCGGAGTTGACCCAGATCGAATGTGCAGTTGTCAGCCAGTTGGGCGGCGCGGGTGATAGACCCGGCATGGGGACCAAGGAGGCGGCGCATTTCGGATTCCGATCGCAGGCGCTGTTCGCCATTGGCAAGGGCCTTGGTGCCTAGCTCATCAACGCGACAGCCCTGACGAATTGCGGTGACCACATCGGCCAGCTTGCGGCGGCGGCCATGGTGCATGAGCGGTGTGGCCGAGGCGATTGTGGGGAGGTTCAGGCCTTGTGCAAGATCAGCGATCTGGTCGAAACGTGGTCCGTCCCGCCCGTCATAACGGGGGCTGAGGATGACATGAGTTTGCCTGGGGAAGCGGCGCGTCAGCCGTTCCGCCTGTGTGTGCCAATCGCCCGCGCCGCCCGTGGACGTTGGGGCGTGTGTCGGAGGATGCAGGAGCCAGTGGAGACCGTCAGAGCATTGTACCAGATCGTCGAGCGTGAGGTGACAGTCGCCCTTGGGCGCGCGGCGACGACCGGTGGTGATCAGCCGACAGAGTTGCGCCCAGCCTTCGCGGCTGACGGCGAGTGCTGTGGTAATGAAGCCGGTGTCCGTGACGATCTTGGCGCCAGGGATGAGGCGGGGGACATGGGTGAGGATAGGGCTGCGCTGATGATCGATATGGCTGGGCACCGGTGGGCCGATAGGACCATTGCGCGCCTCAAGCTCTGCGCGTTCGCGGAGCAGGCGGGTGAGGTTCTTGGCCTCGGACCACGCGCGCACGATGCCTGCAACGGAATTGGTGTCTGTTATGGCGATGGCCGACAAACCAAGAGTTGCGGCACGCTCCATGTATTCCTCGGGGTGGGAGGCCCCGGTGAGAAAGGTAAAGTTGGAGGTGATCGACAGCTCTGCGAACATATCCACCTTTTATGTTCTTCTTTTGTTCTATTTCAAATGATTCGAATCCCACGGGGCGGTTGACCCGGTGGTTTGGGGTGTTTTGGCATATTTGGAAAAAGAAGAAGATCAGGCGATGGGCACGGACAGCCATGTCAGCACATGGGTATCGGTTCGTCGGTAGTGGAGGTCGAAACATCGGCCTTTGATAAGGTCTTTGGTCAGATCGGTGGTCAGTGTCAGCGTCATGGTGTTGTCCGCAGGCGGTGCGATCAGTTCGGCTGCGTCGAAACCGAAATGGTGACCGACAGTTGGAAACAGCGCTTTGAAGAGCGCCTCTTTGGCAGAGAATACCAGCGTGGCGTTGGCGGCGGCGGGCCCGGTATCTTGTGCGATGATGGTGCGTTCGCGGTCGTTCAAGGTCTCAGATAGGATCGCGGTCAGGCTGCGGCCTTGAGCAATCGCCTCGGTATCGACGCCGTAGGTGTGGGTTGTGTCGCGTGAGAGCAGACAGGCGCAGCGACCCCGGGCATGGCTGATTGAACCGCTGAGGCCTTCGGGCCAAAGGGGCGCGCGGCTGGGTTGGTTGGTGATCGGCACCAGCGGGTGATCCAGCCGGGACATGGCGGAGTGTGCCATTGCGCGCCCGGCAAGATAATCGGCGCGGCGTTTGTCAACGGCATGGCTAAGCTTGGCCGGGCAAGGGATGCCCATGGCATCGAACAAAGGCTGTGCAAATGCGCTGTTGTGATAACTGGCCGTGACAAGGATCGCGCCGGGGATCAGGCTGTCTTGTTCCTGAATGTCGGAGAGAAACCCGTTTGAGGCGTCTTGCAGGTTTGTCAGCGGCGTCTGGGTCATGATTGTCTGCAATCCCTGCAAGTCCGCTTGTGGTCAAGCAAAAACCGATGTGCATTTACTTGGCGTAGGTCCGGGTTTAGGCCGGTGTTGCAGCTAGGAGGCGTCAGCATGTCGGATAGGCACCCGTCGCGGGGGGTAATGTATGTGGCTTGGGGCAAGGCGCATGTGGACGTGGCACGGCGGTCGGCGGCGTCTGTCAAAAAGTACAATCCGGGGCTGTCCTGTTCGATCTGGTGTGCGGCAGGTGACGACACAACAGGGTTTGATCAGGCCTTTGTCATTCCGGCGGATATGACACGACCCAAGGTGGGTGCGCTGAAGCTCAGCCCGTATGACGAGACCCTGTATCTGGACAATGACACGATCATCCGGGCGGATTTGTCGTCTTTGTTCGATCTGTTGCAGCGGTTTGATCTTTGTGGTGCGCATGTGATGCTGTGGCATCGGCCGCGCCACAAGCGGATGTGGAAGACCGAGGTGCCAGAGACCTTTCCCGAGATCAATTGCGGGGTCCTTCTGTATCGCAAGAATGCCGGGACGGAGGCGTTTTTTGATCAGTGGCAGACGGCGTACGATGCAGCAGGGATGAAGATCGATCAGCCGACATTCCGCGAAACGCTTTGGAATTCGGATCTGCGATTTTACGTGTTCCCGCCGCAATTCAACAAGCGCATCTTTGAGGCGTCGGAGTTGGTTTATTCGGATCAGCCGAAGCCTCGTATCCTGCATCTTCCGATCCTGCGGCCACAGAAGACCGCATTCAAGCGCTGGTTTTCCAACTTGATCCGATAAGCGGATGTGGACGCTGCGTTGCGGCTTGTGCGCGCTTGGAGGCCATGTCAGGATCTGGGTTTAAGGAGTGAGTGTTTCATGCAAACTCAGACATCGCAGACAGAGACCTTGCATTTGCCGCAGACGCTTGAGGTGCGCAATCAGGGGATGGGGTTGGACCTTGATTGGGTGATGCGTGCGACAGCGAACCGGTCTGCCATTGAACGGCGCGCGGCGACATTGCCGGGGCGGCGGTCGGTCAAGAAAGATCATCAGGCGGCATGGCTTTGCCGGGCCGTGACTTGTATCGATCTCACGACGCTGGCTGGCGATGACACGGTTGGACGCGTCGCGCGACTTTGTGCGAAGGCACGGCAGCCGGTGCGGGCTGATCTTTTGAATACGCTTGGTATGGACGGGCTGACCGTTGGAGCAGTCTGTGTATACCACGATATGGTCGAAGCGGCCGTTGACGCGTTGGCCGGGTCGGGGATTCCGGTTGCTGCAGTCAGCACGGGGTTCCCGGCGGGCCTTTCGCCTTTTCACCTGCGGGTGGCCGAGATCGAGGAGAGCGTGAAAGCCGGAGCCGCCGAGATCGACATCGTGATATCGCGCCGGCATGTGCTGACTGGCAATTGGCAGGCGCTTTATGACGAGATGCGGGCCTTCCGTGCTGCCTGTGGTGAAGCGCATGTGAAGGCCATTCTGGCGACGGGCGAATTGGGCACGTTGCAGAATGTCGCGCGTGCATCTTTGGTTTGCATGATGGCGGGGGCCGATTTCATCAAGACCTCGACCGGCAAGGAAAGTGTCAATGCTACGCTGCCAGTGTCCCTGGTGATGATCCGGGCAATCCGCGATTATTTCGAAGAGACCGGGTATCGCGTTGGCTACAAACCGGCTGGCGGAATTTCAAAAGCGAAAGATGCGTTGGTGTATCTGGCTTTGTTGAAAGAGGAGTTGGGGGATCATTGGCTGCACAATGATCTCTTCCGTTTTGGGGCGTCGTCCCTTTTGGGGGATATCGAACGCCAGTTGGAGCATCACGTCACGGGGGCTTATTCGGCGTCTTGGCGACATGCAGCGGGATGAGGCGGCGCAATGGGCAATAATCCGGTTGTTTTGTTGTTTGGCCTGTCAGCGCTGATGTGGCTTGGTGCGCAGAATTGGCGGCGCCGCAAGCTGAAGCGTGCTGTGCGCGACTTGCCGACTTTGATGCAACGTATGCTAGGGCCTGAACCTGCGTTTGACCCTCCAGCCGATCCGCCGGATGCCTTGCAGCGATTTGCGGTACTGCATGATCGCACACGTCGGGTGGAATGGGTTGTCCGCAGCGTTGCGATCCTGTGGCTGGGCTATGTTGTTTTCCTGCTTTTGAAAGGCACCTTCCAATGACCGTGCAAGAGATTTTTGAGAGTATGGACTACGGGACCGCGCCGGAATCGGCAGGCGACGCATTGGCATGGCTGGTCGATCAGGGGGATCGGTTTGGACATTTCATCTACGGTGCGATTACCGACCCCTGTGATGTGTTCGAAAGCCGCAATCCTGCAACGGGCGAGGTGCTGTCGCATGTGTCTCAGGCGTCGCAAGCGGATGTCGATGCCGCTGTTGCAGCCGCCCGAAAGACGCAAAGGGCTTGGGCCAAGCTGGGCGGTGCAGGCCGTGCGCGGTACATCTATGCAATTGCGCGGCTCATGCAGAAACATGCGCGGCTGTTTGCAGTGCTGGAGACCTTGGACAACGGCAAGCCGATCCGTGAGAGCCGGGATATCGACGTGCCTTTGGCGCAGCGGCATTTCTACTATCACGCTGGGCAAGCACAGTTGTTCGACAGCGAATTTCCCGAGCGGGAGGCACATGGCGTTTGTGGGCAGGTGGTGCCCTGGAATTTCCCGCTGCTCATGTTGGCGTGGAAGGTCGCTCCGGCATTGGCTGCCGGCAATACGGTGGTTTTGAAACCAGCGGAATACACCTCGCTCACTGCGCTGTTGTTTGCCGATATCTGCCGTCAGGCCGGGCTGCCGAAAGGGGTGGTCAATATCGTGACCGGTGATGGCGCTGTGGGTGAAATGATTGTCACACATCCCGGCGTGGACAAGGTGGCGTTCACCGGATCGACGGCGGTGGGGCGGCGTATTCGAGAGGCGACCGCGGGATCGGGCAAGGCGCTGACCTTAGAGCTGGGCGGCAAGTCCCCGTATATTGTCTTCGAGGATGCGGATCTGGACAGCGCAGTCGAAGGGCTGGTCGATGCGATCTGGTTCAATCAAGGACAGGTCTGCTGTGCAGGCTCGCGCCTTTTGGTGCAGGAAGGCGTTGCTGATCGGTTCCATACCAAGCTGAAAGCGCGGATGGACAAGCTGCGGGTCGGGTCGCCGTTGGACAAGTCGATCGATGTCGGCGCGATTGTTGACCCCAAGCAGTTGGAAACCATCACAGGTCTGGTCGACAGTAACAGCGCGGGCGAGACCTATCGCGCGAATTGCGAGTTGCCGGAAACGGGGTGCTTCTATCCACCGACGCTGATCACTGGGCTAAGCACGGCGGATGCGCTGATGCAGGAAGAGATCTTTGGGCCGGTTCTTGTAGGGACGACGTTCCGCACGCCATCTGAGGCGGTCGATTTGGCGAACAACACGCGCTATGGGTTGGCGGCAACTTTGTGGTCCGAGAATATCAACGTCGCTTTAGACATCGCGCCGAAGCTGGCAGCGGGTGTGGTTTGGATCAATGGAACCAATATGTTTGATGCGGCAGCACCGTTCGGTGGCGTGCGCGAAAGTGGGTTTGGGCGTGAAGGTGGGGCCGAAGGGATGATGGCCTACACCAAACCCTGCGGTACGGGCAAAGCGCTGGGCAAAATTGAAGGCTTTAGCAGTGGACCCGATACGGAGCCTCAGGCCGTGGACCGGACGGCAAAGCTCTATGTCGGGGGTAAGCAAGCGCGGCCTGACGGGGGCTATGCCTATGAGGTGTTTTCCAAAGCGGGCAAGCTGATCGGGCAAGCGCCCTTGGCGAACCGTAAAGACGTACGCAACGCTGTTGAAGCGGCGCGCGGTGCGAAAGGCTGGGCTGGAACAACCGCGCATCTGCGGGCGCAGATCCTCTATTACATCGCCGAGAATTTGGCCGCCCGGAAAGAAGAGTTTGCCACGCGGATCAACCAGATGACGGGCGGACGTACCGGCGCGAAAGAGGTGGACGCCTCGGTCAATCGACTGTTCACTTATGGTGCTTGGGCGGACAAGTTTGACGGGCGCGTGGCGCAGGTGCCTTTGCGGGGTGTGGCCCTTGCGATGCGAGGCCCCTGCGGCGTGATTGGGGCTTTTTGCCCGGATGATTATCCGCTTCTGGGTCTTGTGTCGGTGATGGCACCGGCCATCGCGATGGGCAATCGCGTCGTGCTTGTGGCGTCGGAACCGTTCCCGCTGGCGGCGACGGATTTCTATCAGGTGCTTGACACGTCAGACGTGCCCGGAGGCGTGGTCAACATCCTGACAGGACGTCACGCAGAGTTGGCCACGACATTTGCGCAACATATGGATCTGGAGGCCGTTTGGTCGTTTTCGTCGTCCGACCTGTCTGCCGAGATCGAACGTGGGGCTGCGTTGAATCTTAAGCGAACATGGGTGAATAACGGCTGCTCGCGCGATTGGATGGGGCCCGATGGCGAGGGGCGTCTGTTCCTTGCTGCGGCGACCGAAACCAAGACGGTCTGGGTTCCGTACGGCGCATGATTGCCAATTTTCGCAAGGGTCATTGAGAATCCACTGATGCAGTGTTATTTTTGTAATACCCAGCGCCGGGGCGGAACGGCGTGTATACTTAGGAGGACGATGTCCTGTCTCTTCAATCGGATGTGGCACATGCCACGGACGGGGGTCTGCCAATGACGGGCACGCCCGGAAACGGATCAGCCAGCGACGCGACGCTCGCGGCGATTCTCTCTGAACTTAACGACAACAAAGCCGAAGACATCGTGCAGATCGACTTGCGCGGAAAAACGTCGATTGGCGACTACATGGTTGTATGCTCGGGTCGGTCGACCCGTCAGGTGTCTGCTTTGGCTGAAAAGCTGCTTGAGATGCTCAAGTCCGAGCGCGGGATCCTGTCCAAGGTCGAGGGCAAGGAAACCGGCGATTGGGTGCTGATCGATACGGGTGATGTGATTGTTCACATTTTCCGTCCCGAGGTGCGCGAATTTTACCAGTTGGAAAAGATGTGGCTCCCGGCTGGGACGGCACTGACCAACTAGGATGCGGGTTCATCTTCGCGCGGTAGGTCGGCTTGCGGGCCGATCAGAGGAACGCGCGCTGGTTGATGACTACCTCTCCCGGTTTTCGCAGACCGGGCGTGGGCTTGGCTGGCGCTTTGAGGGCGAGGCCGAGGTTGAAGACAAGAAGAACGGTGGGATGGCGGCGGAAGCGCTGCTTTTGCGGTCGTCCATCCCGACCGGGTCTTTGATTGTCTGTCTGGATGAGCGGGGAACGCTGATGTCCTCGCCCGATTTTGCCAAAAAGCTTCAAGGATGGGCCGATCAAGGGCGACCGGACGTGACTTTTGTCATTGGTGGTGCTAATGGCATCGACCCGTCGTTGCGCGGTGATGCGGATATGCTGCTGTCTTTCGGCAAGATGGTGTGGCCGCACAAGCTTGTTCGGGTGATGATCGCCGAACAACTGTATCGGGCGGCGTCAATTGTCGCGGGATCACCCTATCATCGAGTCTAGGCGGATGATGCGTTGACGCACCACGGCTTTCGATAGACCGAAAATGCGCGGATGTGGTCACGTATAGGCGATAATCAACAGGATCACGCCAAGAACCACGCGGTAGATCACGTAAGGCGTGAAGCTTACTGATTTCAGCAGGCGCATCATAAGCGTCAGCGCGGCCAATGCCGCGAGGAACGCAAAAACGGCTGCGATTGCGGCGTCTCGTAATATGGCCATATTGGCCTCTTGCGCGACCTCGACCCCAAGCAATGTGCCCGAAGCAAGGATTGTCGGGATCGACATCAGCATCGCAAGCCGTGCGGCACTCTCGCGGTCATAGCCTAATTGGCGGCCCGCGGTGATTGTGATGCCTGATCGTGATGTGCCGGGGATCAGGGCGAGCGCTTGCCAGAGGCCCATGATCGCGGCGTCCTTGATGCTCCAGTTTGCGGCTTTCTTGACGGTTGGGCCTGATTGGTCGGCCCAGTAGAGTACGACACCGAATATCAACATCGTCCAGCCGATCACTGCCGTTGAGCGCAACACGTCGTTGTAGCCCGAAAGCTTGAGCGCAAGGCCGCATAGGACGACTGGGATCGTTGCAATGAGCAGGCAAAGCGCCCAAAACGCACCTTGGGTGTCGATCCGACCTCTTGCCAGCCGCCCCACTCCGGTGGTCACGACCTTAACATCGGACCAAAAATAGAGTACTACTGCAACCAATGTGCCGACATGCACAGCGACGTCTAAAGCCTGTCCTTGATCGGTCAGACCGGTCAGATTCGGCAGTAGAATCAGGTGTCCGGATGACGAGATCGGCAAGAATTCCGTAACGCCCTGAATCAAAGCGAGGATAAGCAGGTGGGTCAGGGCCATGTCATGACGTCCGGGTGCGAATTTCGCCTTGGGTATAAAGCCTGTAAAACCAATAGGAAGGATTATTTTAAGTCCGAACCGGACCTAAAATAGCTGCATTGCAGCAAAAGTTTCAGATGTTGGCGGCGAAAATACGAAAAATAGGTCAGCATAAGTGACTTTTCTTTCATGCTACTCTTCTATAACTAAGCGCGACCACATGAAGGGAAGGACGTAAGTCATGGCAAAGCAGCCGATGTTGAAGTTCGTCAAAGTTGAACGCGACATGCCCACAAAGCGTGCTGCCGATGAGCGGCGTGAGGACTTTCATGAGATTTACGCAGAATACGCGGATGCCAAGGCCAAGGAACAGTCGAGCCGCTGTTCCCAATGCGGTGTGCCATATTGCCAGTCGCATTGCCCGCTTCACAACAACATCCCCGATTGGTTGCGCCTGACAGCCGAGGGCCGTTTGCAAGAGGCCTATGAGGTCAGCCAGGCCACCAACACCTTCCCCGAAATCTGTGGCCGTATTTGCCCGCAGGACCGCCTGTGCGAAGGCAATTGTGTGATCGAACAATCCGGCCATGGCACTGTCACCATCGGGTCAGTCGAGAAGTACATCACCGATACAGCGTGGGAAGAAGGCTGGGTTCTGCCGATCAAGCCCGCGCAGGAACGTAAGGAAAGCGTTGGCATCATCGGGGCGGGACCAGGTGGCTTGGCAGCGGCCGACGTGCTGCGCCGTCAGGGTGTGCAGGTCACAGTCTATGATCGGTATGACCGCGCCGGTGGTTTGCTGACCTATGGCATTCCGGGGTTCAAGCTGGAAAAGCCAGTCGTCATGCGCCGCAATGAGCAGTTGGAAAAGGGCGGTGTCCGCTTTGTTCTGAACTGCAACATTGGCGAGGATATGTCGTTCGAAGACATCCGCGAACAGCATGATGCAGTCATCATTGCGACTGGCGTTTACAAGTCGCGCGATCTTGTCGGGCCCGGCTCTGGTGCTGATGGTATCGTTAAGGCGCTAGATTATTTGACCGCGTCGAACCGCAAGAGCTTTGGTGATGACGTATCCGAATTCGACAGTGGCAAGCTGAACGCCGAAGGCAAGAAGATCGTCGTGATCGGCGGCGGAGACACCGCAATGGACTGTGTCCGTACAGCGATCCGTCAGGGTGCCGAATCTGTGAAGTGTCTGTATCGCCGTGACCGTGCCAACATGCCGGGTTCGCAGCGCGAAGTGCAGAACGCCGAGGAAGAAGGCGTGCAGTTCGAATGGCTGACTGCGCCTAAAGGCTTTACTGGTGATCCGGTGGATGGTGTGATCGTGGAACGGATGCGTCTGGGCTTGCCCGACGCTACAGGTCGTCAAATGCCTGAAGTCATCGAAGGCTCGGATTACATCGAGCCCGCGGATATCGTCATTAAAGCGCTGGGCTTTGAGCCAGAAGAACTGCCGACGCTCTGGGGGGTGCCTGAACTTGAAGTGACCCGCTGGGGCACGATCAAGGCCGAGTTCACGACGGGTGCGACTGCGTTGCCGGGTGTTTATGCCGTCGGTGATATCGTGCGCGGTGCGTCGCTGGTTGTTTGGGCGATCCGCGATGGGCGCGATTGTGCTGAAGCCGTATTGCAGCAGTTGAACGGTGCGAGTGCCGTCGCTGCGGAATGAGCGACCTGGCCGCCCCTTTTCGCCGAACCGGCACGCTTGACGGCATGTGCTTGTGCGGCGCGACCCGTGTTGGCATCGACGGCGATTACGTTGCCGCCGTCGGCATATGCCATTGCAGGAAGTGTCGCGTTTGGACCGGGACGATCACCGGTTATTTCATGGCGTCGCCAGAGGCGGTGCATGTGGAAGGTCCGGTCAAGACCTATGCCTCAACGCCTTTTGCAACGCGGGCATTTTGCGAAGTGTGCGGAACCAACCTTTGGCTGCGCAACAACGAACCGGAAGACGATTACGAGTTTGTGCCTGCTCTTTTCACAGACGCAGATGCATTCCCGGTGATCTCAGAGATTTACTGTGATCGCGCGCCTGCCTATGGGCAGCTGAAAGGCGACCACAAACGTGCCACGCAGGCGCAATACGAAGCGAATAATCCCTTTGTCGAAGGAGACACGCCATGACCAAGTATGATGCAGATTGGGTCCGTTCCGAGGAAGCCAAGCGCACGTGGATGGCCGAGAATGGCCTCTATTCGGAAGAGGACGAGCACTCGTCCTGTGGCGTTGGCCTTGTGGTCAGCCTTGATGGCAAGCCGTCGCGTAAGGTGGTCGAAGCGGGGATCGACGCGCTCAAGGCGATCTGGCACCGCGGCGCTGTGGATGCGGATGGCAAGACCGGCGATGGTGCAGGCATTCACGTACAGATCCCGGCACCGTTCTTTTACGACCAGATCGAACGCACGGGCCACACACCGCGCATGGATGAATTGATGGCGATTGGTCAGGTGTTCCTGCCGCGCACCGATTTCAGCGCGCAGGAAACGTGCCGGACGATTGTCGAAACCGAAGTCTTGCGGATGGGTTATTACATTTACGGCTGGCGGCATGTGCCCGTCAGCGTGGGATGCCTTGGTGAAAAGGCCAATGCGACCCGGCCCGAGATTGAGCAGATCATCATTTCCAACTCCAAAGGCGTCGACGAAGAGACCTTTGAGCGCGAGCTGTATGTGATCCGTCGTCGGATCGAAAAGGCGGCTGCCGGGGCTGGTGTCGGTCAACTGTATATTGCGTCACTGTCATGCCGTTCGATCATTTACAAAGGCATGATGCTGGCCGAGCAGGTGGCGGAGTTCTATCCCGACCTTCAAGATGACCGCTTCGAGAGCGCTTTTGCGATCTATCACCAGCGCTATTCGACAAACACCTTCCCACAGTGGTGGTTGGCGCAGCCATTCCGCATGTTGGCGCACAATGGCGAGATCAACACGCTCAAGGGCAACGTCAACTGGATGAAAAGCCACGAGATCCGCATGGCATCGTCTGCGTTTGGTGACATGGCCGAAGACATCAAGCCGATCATCGCAAATGGCGCGTCGGATTCGGCGGCATTGGACGCGGTGTTCGAAGTGCTGGTTCGCGCTGGTCGCAATGCGCCGATGGCCAAGACTATGCTGGTGCCTGAGTCGTGGTCGAAGCAGGCCATAGAACTACCCGAGGCGTGGCGCGACATGTATTCCTACTGCAACTCGGTGATGGAGCCGTGGGACGGCCCAGCCGCACTTGCCATGACCGATGGTCGTTGGGTCTGTGCCGGTTTGGACCGCAACGGCCTGCGTCCGATGCGCTATGTCGTGACCGGTGATGGAATGCTGATTGCTGGCTCCGAGGCGGGCATGGTGCCGATCGACGAAGGCACTGTGCGTGAAAAGGGCGCGCTTGGGCCGGGGCAATTGCTTGCTGTCGATATGAAAGAAGGCAAGCTGTACCACGACCTCGAGATCAAGAACAAACTGGCTGCCAGCCAGCCATTTGGTGAATGGGTCGGCAAGATCAACGAACTTGATGAAGAACTGGGTCGCGTGACCGAAGCGCCGATGTTCGAGGCAGGCGAATTGCGCCGTCGTCAGATCGCGGCGGGCTATACCATCGAAGAGATTGAGCAGGTTCTGGCCCCGATGGCCGAAGACGGCAAAGAGGTGTTGGCCTCGATGGGTGATGACACGCCTTCTGCAGTTCTTTCGAAAAAGTACCGCCCGTTGTCGCACTATTTCCGTCAAAACTTTAGCCAGGTGACCAACCCGCCGATCGACAGTTTGCGCGAATTCCGCGTGATGAGCCTTAAGACGCGGTTCGGCAACCTGAAGAACGTGTTGGACGAGTCCAGCGCTCAGACCGAGATCCTTGTTCTTGATAGTCCGTTTGTCGGCAACGCGCAGTTCAGGGAACTGGCCAACCACTTTAACGCCGGCCTCTGCGAGATCGACTGTACCTTCCCGGCTACCGGGGAACAGGGGGCGTTGCAGGTGGCGCTGGAGCGTATCCGCTCTGAGGCGGAAGACGCGGTGCGTTCGGGTGCTGGGCATATCACTCTGACAGACGAGTATTGTGGCGACGGCAAAGTGGCGATGCCGATGATCCTTGCCACCAGTGCCGTGCACAGCCATTTGACGCGCAAGGGTTTGCGGACCTTCTGTTCGATCAATGTGCGGTCGGCAGAATGTATCGACCCTCATTACTTTGCTGTTCTGATCGGCGCAGGTGCGACCGTTGTGAACGCCTATCTGGCCGAGGATTCGCTGGCAGACCGGATTAAGCGCGGTTTGTTGGACCTGACCTTGACCGAGGCTGTTGCGAAGTATCGCGAGGCCGTTGATCAGGGCTTGCTCAAGATCATGTCTAAGATGGGAATCTCGGTCATCTCGTCTTATCGCGGCGGTCTGAACTTTGAGGCCGTGGGCCTGAGCCGCGCGATGTGTGCGGAGTACTTCCCCGGCATGCTGAGCCGTATTTCGGGCATCGGCCTAAACGGCCTTCAGCGCAAAGCCGAGGAAATCCACGCGCTGGGCTTCTGGGGTGGTCAGGATGTATTGCCGATTGGTGGTTTCTACAAGGCGCGCAAATCTGGCGAAACTCATGCTTGGGGTGCGCAAACGATGCACCTAATGCAGATGGCGTGCAATAAAGCGTCATATGAGGTCTGGAAGACCTACTCCAAGGCGATGCAAGCGAACCCGCCGATCCATCTGCGCGACCTGTTGGCGATTAAGCCTCTAGGCGACGCGATCCCGTTGGAGCAGGTCGAGTCCATAACGTCGATCCGTAAGCGGTTCGTGACACCGGGCATGTCGCTGGGCGCATTATCGCCCGAGGCGCACAAGACGCTGAACGTTGCGATGAACCGGATCGGCGCAAAGTCCGACAGCGGTGAAGGCGGTGAAGACCCGGCGCATTTCGTGCCGGAGCCCAATGGTGACAACCCGTCTGCAAAGATCAAGCAGGTGGCGTCTGGCCGTTTTGGTGTGACCGCAGAATACCTGAACCAGTGCGAAGAGCTTGAGATCAAGGTCGCCCAGGGTGCCAAGCCCGGTGAGGGTGGTCAGCTGCCGGGGATGAAAGTCACCGACCTAATCGCCCGCCTGCGCCATTCGACCAAGGGTGTGACGCTGATTTCACCGCCGCCGCATCACGACATCTATTCGATCGAAGATCTTGCGCAGCTGATCTACGACCTCAAGCAGATCAATCCGCGCTGTAAGGTGACCGTCAAGCTGGTGGCGTCTTCGGGTGTTGGCACGATTGCCGCCGGTGTGGCCAAGGCCAAGGCGGATGTGATCCTTATCTCGGGTCACAACGGTGGCACAGGTGCGTCACCTGCGACGTCGATCAAATATGCTGGTCTGCCATGGGAAATGGGTCTGACCGAAGCTCATCAGGTTCTGTCGATGAACAAGCTGCGGGATCGTGTGACCCTGCGGACCGATGGCGGCCTGCGCACGGGGCGCGACATCGTCATGGCGGCAATGCTTGGGGCCGAAGAATACGGCATCGGCACAGCCGCGCTCATCGCGATGGGCTGCATCATGGTGCGTCAGTGCCAGTCCAACACCTGCCCGGTTGGTGTGTGTACGCAGGACGAAGACCTGCGTGCAAAATTCACCGGAAACGCTGACAAGGTTGTGAATCTGATCACCTTCTATGCACAGGAAGTGCGCGATGTGCTCGCCTCTATCGGTGCCAAGTCATTGGACGAAGTGATTGGCCGTGCGGATCTGCTCAGTCAGGTCAGCCGTGGGTCGGATCACCTTGACGATCTGGACCTCAATCCGCTCTTGATCCGTGTCGATGGGTCGGACGACATCGTCTATGATCGTACCCGCCCACGCAACGCAGTACCGGATACGCTTGATGCCGAAATCGTGCGCGATGCAGCGCGGTTCCTTGAGGATGGTGAGAAGATGCAGCTGTCCTATGCTGTCCAGAACACGCACCGGACTGTCGGCACACGCACATCGAGCCATATCGTGAAATCGTTTGGCATGCGTAACGCGCTGCAGCCGAACCATTTGACAGTCAAACTCACCGGGTCGGCTGGTCAGTCGCTGGGCGCGTTTGCCGCTCCGGGATTGAAACTCGAAGTGTCGGGTGATGCGAATGACTATGTGGGCAAGGGCCTTTCCGGTGGTACCATCGTTGTACGTCCGCCAATGATGTCGCCGCTGGTGGCTGCGGAGAATACGATCATTGGCAATACTGTGCTTTACGGTGCGACGGATGGTTACCTATTTGCCGCTGGTCGCGCGGGTGAGCGTTTCGCAGTTAGGAACTCGGGTGCGCGCGTCGTGGTCGAGGGCTGTGGATCGAACGGTTGTGAATACATGACCGGCGGCGTTGCGGTGATTCTTGGCGATATTGGTGCAAACTTTGGTGCGGGAATGACCGGGGGTATGGCCTATTTATACGACCCCGAAGGCAAAGCGCAGGCTCTCATGAACATGGAGAGTCTTGTGACCTGTTCGGTCACGGTTGATCACTGGGTTAGCGAGCTGAAGGGCTTGATCGAACGTCATGTCGACGAAACCATGAGTCGCAAGGCGCAGGATATCCTGCAACATTGGGACCTCGAACTGGGTAACTTTGTTCAGGTTTGCCCAAAGGAGATGCTTGATAAGATTAGCCATCCATTGGGGATCGAAAAGACATCAGTTCCAGCGGAATAAACGCAGAACGCACTGAACCTGAAGGACCCGGCCAATGCGCCGGGTCGTTTCGTTTCAGGCCATTGAATACGTATTGGCAACAAAAACGGGCCTCAATACTGCCCAAATGCCGTTTTATCCCGCTCTGGACCCATTTGGAGTTCGGGATATGGAAACACTACAGGCTTTTGTCGCAGCCGCGCTGGACGCGCCGTTCGATCTGAATGTACGGTATTCCATATTCTACATTACGTGCACGATCCTGATCGCCTTTGGGATCTGGAAATATAGGGGCAGCCCGGGCACTTTCGTATCGTGGTTGTTGCCCAAAGAGGTGTATCGGCACAAATCGAACCTCTTGGATATCAAACTGTTCTTCGCCTCGCGCCTCTTTGCCGTACTGGGCGTGTTCGGCGCGGTGTTTTTCCCGACCACGGTCGCGTATGGGCTGTTGGCACAATTCGGTGGACCCGATTACGCGCCGCCGCCTGTGACATGGGCGGGGATTGCGATTGTGACGGCCATCATCGTGGTCGTGACCGATTTTTGCAAATATTGGGCCCATCGCGCGCATCACGAATGGCGCGCACTTTGGCCGTTTCATGCAGTCCATCATTCCGCAGATGTGCTGACCCCGCTCACCGTTCAGCGTGTGCATCCGCTGGAGCCGATGATCAATTCGATGCTGATGACCCTGTTCGTCGGGATTGCCCAAGGTCTTGCGCTGTATTTCCTTGTGGGCGAGCTCAGCATGCTGACGATTGGTGGGGCGAACGCAGCGTATTTCCTGTTCAACGCACTGGGTGCGAATTTCCGACATAGCCATATCTGGATCAGCTATGGGCGGGCTCTGGAACACATTCTAATTTCGCCAGCGCAGCATCAGATTCACCATTCCGTCGCGGTAAAGCATCACGATAAAAACTATGGTTCGATCTTTGCCATCTGGGACTGGATGTTCGGCACGCTCTATATCCCGGATTCTTACGAGGACCTGACATTCGGTGTCTCTGACGCCGAGGGTAATCGGAAGGAGCAACCATATCCGACGCTGGTTGCAGCGTTGTTTAAACCATTTGCCGAAAGCTTTGAGGCCATCACGGCCAAACTGCACAAGGCAGGTGCATCAGAACGCACCCCCCTAGTGGACGACACACGCATGACGCAGGGCTTTTCCTTGTGGCTTGATACGCTCCGGGCTGGGGCTGCGCTGACGGTGCTGTTCGGGCATATGGCGCATGTGCGATTTACCGGTGGCGACTACCAATTTCTGCGCGACTGGAACGTGGCCAGTGATGCGGTTGCAGTGTTCTTTGTCTTGTCCGGCGTGGTCATCGCCTATGCTGCGCAGCGCGACGGGACCTTGGGGCGTTATGCGTTCAACCGCGTGACACGTATTATGTCGGTGCTGATCCCGGCACTCTTGCTGACGGTTGTTTTTGACGCCGTTGGAACCGCCACCGATCTGTCGGCCTATCCGGCTCCGTATTATCAAGAACTGTCTTTGGGTGAATTCCTGTGGCGTGGCTTGACTGTGACCAACCTTTGGACCGGAACCACCGATTGGGTGCGGCTGGGGACAAACGGGCCGATCTGGTCGCTTAGCTATGAGGTGGCGTTTTATCTGATCTTCGGAGCTGTGATGTTCCTGAATGGCGCTCTTCGTGTCGCCGTTTTGTTGACGCTGGTTCTGTTGGTCGGCCCGCCCGTGCTGGCGCTGTTGCCTGCGTGGTGGATCGGTGTGCTGGTCTGGCGTCACGCCTCTGCGCTCGTCTCTGATGCCGGGCAAACCCGGTCGTGGGTGTTGGCTGTGGGCAGCATCGTGGCATTGGTTGCGATGAAGATGTCAGCGATCCCTGCAGACCTCGAAAGCCTGACTGCCCGATTGCTGGCCCCAAATGATCACCATGCCGTTTTGGTATATTCGAACGAAGTGCTTTGGAACACGGTTATCGCGGTGTGCCTCGCTCTCCATCTGGTTGGAGTTCGTCACCTTGCAGCGACATGGGAGAACCGCCCGGAAAGGGCGCTTGCCAAATCAATCCGTTGGGTCGCAGGAGGGAGCTTTTCGCTCTACCTCATGCATTACCCAACGCTGCATCTTTTGGATGCGACACTTCCCGAAACAATGCCGGGATATCAGCTGTGGCTTTTGGGTCTGACCTTGGCCATCTGCTTTGGCTTTGCGGCGCTGTTTGAACGGCCCATCCGGCAGTATCGCGCTGGCTTGGTCAAAATCTGGGAACGCCTTGCACCGCATGTTCCCACTATCGGACGGAGGACGGTTCCATGACGCGTTTAGCTTGCCAAGATTGTCAGAATGCCAAAAACGGCGGGTGTGGCCGCGCCAAGGCAGGTCAGCCAGAATTTCCAATCTCTTTTCTGACCAGTCACGCGCAACAGGCCCCCAAAGCCAAGCCCGAGGCCAATCATAAATCCCGGCAGGGCAATCGCACCGCTCATCGCAACTGACAGCCAAGGCTCAATGTACCCGGCATAGACCAAAAGCCAGAGGGTCAGCGCGGCGATAGCGGCTAGGGCGGCAATGCCGATTCCTTGAACAATCGCTTGCTGCGCATGGGTATAGGCCAGCGCCAAAGACAAGCTTGCGGTGTAAAAGGCAAGGATAACAAGAAGCAGGATCATGACTGTGGTCTTGTTGGATATCGTTCGAAAGTAAACAGGTTTCATCGTGTTGCCACGAGGATGCCCAGTTTGCACCGAATACAGTTCGTAACCACGTGAATGATGAGATCTGAAGGGGATGTTTTCTTGCATGGCTGTTACGCCTAATGTGCCTGCAATGGCAGGTGGAAAACCCAAATCGTCATCTCAGCAAGGGCCTCGGCTGGACAAGCCGAAGGCTAAACGTGCGCGCAAAAGCAAACCGCCTACTCTCGTGGACAAAATCCTTGCGCCCTATCGCTGGCTGATGAAGTGGAGCTTTCGAACGATGCTTGCACTGATCATCCTGACGCTTGTCCTTGTGGGGCTATTTGGCGTGATCAACCCGCCCACAACGCACACGATGTGGTCCGAGGGACGCCGGCTGGGTGCGCCAGTTGACCAAGTGTGGGTTGACGCAGACCGGATTGCACCAGTGATGTTCCGATCCGCTGTCGCGGCAGAAGATGCCAATTTCTGCCTGCATTGGGGTTTTGACGTGGAAGCGATCCAGGCCGCGATCGAAGCTGGGGGCGCGCGTGGAGCGTCGACAATTTCGCAGCAAGTGGTCAAGAACGTGTTCCTGTGGCAGCAGCGATCCTGGGTGCGCAAAGGGATGGAAGCCGTTTTGACCCCGGTATCCGAGGCGATGTGGTCGAAGCGGCGTATCCTTGAGTTGTATCTGAACGTGGCCGAATTCGACGAAGGGGTCTTTGGGGTTCAGGCCGCAGCAGTGCATTATTTTGGCGTTAATGCCCGTGATTTGAGTGCGCTTCAGGCGGCGCGGCTGGCGGCGGTGTTGCCGTCGCCCAAAACCCGATCAGCATCAAGACCCAGCAATTTCGTCGAACGTCGTGCGCGGTCGATAAGGGCTGGCGCTGAGACGATCAATCAAGACGGACGGGCCGCCTGTTTTCAGGAATGACCCAAGCCGAGTGAGACGAAAACCGCGCGTCTGAGATTAAACCGGCGTGGGACCATTGTATTGCAGGTCGCTTCACGGCAATTAGGGTTTGATTGACCCAACATCTTCCGGACCCGCTTCGCATGGCCAAACTGTATCATGTTCCGTTGTCGCCGTTTTGCCGCAAGGTTCGGTTGAGCCTCGCGGAAAAGAAGATTGAGTGCGAATTGGTGGAAGAGAAATATTGGGAAAAAGACCCGGATTTCTTGCGCCGCAACCCCGCCGCCAAAGTGCCTGTTCTCAAGATCGACGGGCGTACAATGGCCGAGAGTGCTGCGATCTGCGAATATCTTGAAGAAAAGTACCCAGAGCCCCCCTTGATGCCACGGGCTCTTGATGCGCGCTACGAGGTGCGGCGCCTTGTGGGTTGGTTCGATGACAAGTTCCACAATGAGGTGACATCAAAACTGCTTTACGAGCGGGTGAACAAGAAGGTCACCAAGCAGGGCTTTCCAGACAGCGGCAACGTCAAGGCCGGAGCCAAGGCGATCAAGTATCACTTGGATTACATGGCGTGGCTTCTCGACCATCGCCGCTGGTTGGCTGGCGATACGATGACGCTGGCTGATTTCGCTGCTGCCGCGCATTTGTCGTCGCTGGACTATATTCGTGATGTGGATTGGAATCGCAGTGATGCGGTCAAGGACTGGTATGCTAAGATCAAGTCGCGCCCCGCGTTTCGGTCTATCCTGGCGGATCAAGTGCCGGGCTTTCCGCAGCCGCCGCATTATGCCGATCTGGATTTCTGAAGAGCGCCGGATTTTTCGGGCGAAAAATCCACCATTGTGGGGCCAGCCCCCCAAAACCCACTGAGGTATTTCAGGCCTAAAGAAGCAAAGGTGTGTCTTGGAGCTGACGGTACGTTTGAAGGCGCAGGCATTGGCAGAAGGTTTCTCTGATTGTCGCATCTGTCGGCCTTGGGATGTGCCGGATGTGCCGGCGCGGCTGCAGGCGTTTCTGGATGCCGGGCATCAAGGCCAGATGGGATGGTTGGCTGAGCGCACGCACTGGCGTGGCGCACCGCAGGTACTTTGGCCTGAGGCGCAGTCAGTGATCGTGCTGGCGGAAAACTATGGCCCTGAGCATGATCCATTGGAGGTGCTAGAACAGCCCGAACAGGCCGCGATTTCAGTCTATGCGCAGAACCGCGATTATCATGGCGTGGTCAAGAAGCGGCTCAAGCGGCTGGCCCGATGGTTGATTGCCGAGGCCGGGGGCGAGGTGAAGGTATTTGTCGATACCGCACCCGTACCTGAGAAACCCTTGGGGCAAGCATCAGGACTTGGGTGGCAGGGCAAACACACGAACCTGGTATCCCGGAATCTTGGGTCATGGTTTTTTATTGGTTCAGTTTTTACGACGCTAAATCTCAAGACGGACGCCCCCGAGGTCGATCACTGCGGGTCGTGCCGAGCCTGTTTGGATGTTTGCCCGACCGATGCATTTCCCGCACCATACCAATTGGATGCACGGCGCTGCATTTCTTATCTGACGATCGAACATCACGGCCCCGTTGAAGAGGATCTGCGCTCTTTGATGGGCAATCGGATCTATGGGTGCGACGATTGCCTTGCGGTATGTCCTTGGAATAAGTTCGCCAGCCGCGCGGAAGAGGTAAAGTACCACGCCCGCGACGATCTTTTTTCGCCTGATTTGGCCCAGCTTGCGCAATTGGATGATGCCGCGTTCCGGGCGCGTTTTTCTGGTTCTCCCATCAAGCGGATCGGGCGCAATCGGTTTGTCCGCAATGTGCTTTATGCAATCGGCAATTCAGGGTCGGACCGATTGCTGCCCATAGCGCAAGGGTTGATTGATGATGAGAACGAAACCGTTGCTGACGCGGCGCGCTGGGCAGTGATGCGACTTGCCGATGTCGCAAACACGCGTGCCGGTGCTGACGACTAGTTTAGGTCAGGTTCGGGGAGCGGCTTTATGGCAATTCTTTTGGGTGTGGACACCGGCGGTACTTATACCGATGCGGTGCTGATGCGCGATGAAGAGGCTGTAATCGCCAGTGCCAAGGCGCTGACGACACGGCATGATCTGGCCATTGGTGTGCGCGAAGCGGTCAAGGCTGTGCTGGCGGTATCGGATATCACCCCGAGTGATATCGCGCTCGCGTCTCTATCGACCACGCTGGCCACCAATGCACTTGTCGAGGGCCAGGGTGCCCGGGTGGCGCTTATCTATATCGGGTTTTCCGAGCGTGATTTGGCTGCGCAGGGGTTGGCCGACGCGTTGGGCGGTGACCCTGTTCTGGTCATCGCAGGCGGCCATTCTCATGGCGGGGCCGAGGTTGCACCTTTGGATGTCGCAAAGATAACCGCATGGGCCGCCGCTCAGGATGTGTCGGCCTTCGCCATCGCGGCGCAGTTCGGAACGCGGAATCCGGCGCATGAACTGGCCGCACGCGAGGCTGTCAGGGAGGCAACCGGTCTGCCTGTGACATGTTCACATGAACTGTCGGCCAGGCTAGGCGGGCCGAAACGCGCCCTGACCGCTGTACTGAATGCGCGATTGGTTGGTTTGACGCACAGGTTGATTGGCCGGGCCGAGGGTGCGTTGCGGGAACTTGGCATTGATGCGCCGCTTATGGTCGTGCGCGGCGATGGTGCGCTGATGTCATCGATACAGGCGCAAGAGCGACCGATCGAGACCATCCTCAGCGGCCCTGCGGCCTCGATCGTTGGCGCAAGGTGGCTGACCGGTGCAGACCATGCATTGGTGTCGGATATTGGCGGGACGACAACCGACATCGCGGTGCTACGCCATGGGCAGCCGGTGATCGACCCGGATGGTGCGCGGGTCGGTCCACACCGCACCATGGTCGAAGCTGTCGCGATGCGCACTCATGGGTTGGGTGGAGACAGTGAGGTTCACCTGACCACAGAAGGGTTAAGCGGTGGCGTGACCCTTGGGCCGCGACGCGTTCTGCCTGTGGCTTTGGTCGCGAAGGACGCACCCGAGATGGTGCACCGTGCACTGGACGAGCAACTCAATCGTGCAGTGCCGGGGGAATATGATGCGCAGTTTGTGTGCCGTGTCGAAGGTCATGATGCCGTCGGTTTACCGAGCCGCGCGGAGCAAGTGCTTGCACGGATCACGGCTGAGCCACAACCGCTTGGGTCTGTACTGACCAGTCGATTAGAGGCGCAGTCTTTGCGGCTCTTGGTGTCGCGCGGTTTGGTGCAAGTCGCAGGGCCAACGCCAACGGATGCATTGCATGTGTTGGGGCGCTTCACCCATTGGAATGCAGAGGTGTCTGAAAAAGCTTTGGCTTTGCTTGCGCGCAACCGGTCCGGATCTGGTGAACGACATGCACCGGATGCTCATTCGATGGCGGGGCAGATCGTTGAAGCATTGACGCAGGCCACGGGGACCGCCTTGCTTGAGGCGGCCTTTGCCGAAGACGGGATGGAAGACCCGGCGGCGCTCGCCCGACATCCATTGTTGCACAGAGGCTTGCGACAGGTGCCCGGCCTGGTCCGGCTGACCGCTGGTCTTGGCGTACCGGTGGTTGGATTGGGCGCGTCAGCCCAGACGACCTATCCGGCAGTTGGCGACTATTTGAACGCAGAGATGCTGCTGCCCAAGCACGGGGATGTCGCAAATGCCATTGGCGCGGTCACAGGCCGCATTCGGATGCTACGCGAAGGTCTTGTAAGCAGCCCGTCCGAGGGCCTCTATCGTGCGCACTTGCCTGACGCGCCGCTGGATTTTGGCGATGCGGATAGTGCCATGGCGTCGCTGGAAGCTGCGTTAACCGCTGCTGCGACTAATGAAGCCGAAGCGGCAGGTGCAGCATCGGTTCACGTGCAGGTCTGGCGCGAGGTCAAACGTGCCAAGATCGAGGCGCGCGAGATTTTTGTTGAGGCGCGGATCGTGGTCGAGGCCACGGGACGACCAAGCATTGCCGCTCACGACGTGGCGACAGTCCTGTAACAAGGGTTGGACTTGGCCGCGAGCGCGCCATCTATATGATCAAGATGTCGAATGGAGGTGGCCGGATGGCGAAATACGAAAAGAACCCCGATGTGATTGCGACGCTGTCGCCCGAGCAATTCTATGTCACGCAGGAAAGCGGGACGGAACGGCCGGGCACTGGTACCTATCTCGATAACAAAGAGCCGGGCATCTATGTGGATGTCGTTAGCGGTGAGCCGTTGTTCGCGAGCGCGGACAAGTACGAATCTGGTTGTGGCTGGCCTAGTTTTACCAAACCGATCGAGCCCGCGCATATCAACGAACTGCGCGATATGACACATGGGATGATCCGTACCGAGGTTCGTTCGACCCATGGAGATAGTCATTTGGGGCACGTGTTCCCTGACGGTCCGCAAGACCGGGGTGGGCTGAGATATTGCATCAATTCCGCCAGCCTGCGATTCATCCATCGCGACGATATGGAAGACGAGGGCTATGGCGCGTATCTAAATCAAGTGGAGGATGTGGCATGAGTGAACGTGCTGTTTTGGCTGGGGGGTGTTTCTGGGGCATGCAGGATCTGATCCGCAAACTGCCAGGCGTTGAATCGACCCGGGTTGGTTATACTGGCGGCGATGTGCCGAATGCGACCTATCGCAATCATGGTACCCATGCCGAAGGGATCGAGATTGTCTTTGATCCGGCTGTAATTTCCTATCGGCAGTTGCTCGAGTTTTTCTTTCAGATCCACGACCCAACTACGCCAAACCGTCAGGGAAATGATCGCGGAATGAGCTATCGGTCAGCGATCTACTTTGTAGACGACGCGCAGAAGGATTGCGCATTGGATACGATTGCCGATGTGAACGCGTCAGGGATTTGGCCGGGCAAGGTCGTGACCGAAGTAGAGCCGGTCGGTGATTTTTGGGAAGCCGAACCCGAGCATCAGGACTACCTTGAACGGTTCCCGAACGGATATACCTGTCACTTCCCCCGGGCGAATTGGGTTTTGCCGAAACGGGATGCGGCAGAGTAACTGAAGCGTTAACAAAATGATTGGACCGGGCTATGTCCCCGGTCCAATCCTTCCCATGGTTATGGTGCCGATTTGATGACGATTAGCTGCGGCAAGCCGTTTGATGTTTTGCGATGGCTTCTGCCGTCTTCACCAAGCGTGCCGCGGATACGATGACGCCAATTCGAAAAGCTGTCGAACTTCACGGTGTCGACTGGTTTATCGAGTTTGATCTCGATCTGACGAAGATGTGCTGGCCCGGACAATGCGATGATACAGCCATCGAACGGCTGCCCCAAGTAGTGACCAGACACGCGATCCTCCAGTGCAAGTTCGGGGGCGGCAATGCGGTGTGATAGCCGCGCGCGCAGAGTGTTCCAATCGTGCGCGCCATGTTGTCTTGCGATCAGTTCAAGCGCTTGAGCATGGGTGACAGCGGTTCCATTGGTCTGCATCGCCTGTCGGAGCGCTTTGGCCTGAGTTTTGACTGATTCCACTGACACCTGTGTCATGCTTGCCCCCGGTTGGTTGGTGACGCGGTTCCCGCGTACAGCCTTGATGAGGCGGAAAAGCGCATTTTGTATCGGTGGATATAAGGATGTTTTAACATTGCTCACGTCTCCAAAGACGCATTTCGAAACTGGAGGGAGCCTGCGTTACCCACCTGCGAAATGCTTCGAGGGTGAGAAAGTTGTTAATCTCCGGACTTCACCATGACTTGCGTCAGCAGGCGGCAGGTGTCCGACACCTGATTAGGCTGGTACACCGAAGGTTGCACAAAGGCAATCATTTCCAAGAGGAGAGATGCCGACAGGTGTGATCAGGTTTTGCTGCCACCGATCCGGGGCTCTGTACCCGCTTTCAGGCGGGCAAGGTTCGCCCGATGTCGCCACAGGATCAGGCCGGTAAGGATCAGCGTCAGGAAGAAAATTTGTCCTTGTCCGACCAGTATACTGATCAGTGGCGACCAAGCGGCAGCCACCAGTGCAGACAAACTTGAGATACGGCTGATCAAAGCGGTGGCGAGCCATACGGCGCAGGCCAGAACGCCCACGGGCCATGCCAGAGCAAGCATCAGGCCTAGAAAGGTTGCAACGCCTTTGCCGCCTTTGAAGCCCAGCCAAACTGGATAACAGTGGCCCAGAAATGCTGCGAGTGCTGCGAACTGAGCGGCGCTTTCTCCGGCGAATTCGCGCGCCAGTAAAACCGCAACAGCCCCCTTGGCTCCGTCCAACAGCAAAGTTGCTGCGGCTGCGCCTTTGTTTCCAGTTCGCAGCACATTGGTTGCGCCAATATTGCCGGACCCGATTTCCCGCAGGTTTCCAAGGCCCATGGCTTTAGTCAGGATCATCCCGAATGGGATTGACCCCAAAAGGTATCCGATCACAGACCAAAGGGCGAACACAGCAAGGCTCGATTCAAGCAATGGCATTATGTGCTCCGGTAGACCGAGGTTCCGCTGACAAAGGTTTCAAGGACTTTACCCTGAAGTCGTGCACCATCAAAGGGCGTGTTTTTCGACTTTGACTTGAGCTTGAACCGGTCAAGCACGATGGGTTTGTCCGGATCGAACAACACCAGATCAGCAGGAGCGCCTTTGGTCAGGCGACCGCAGTCGAGGCCAAGGCGTTTGGATGGGTTCAACGACAGTGCGCGGAACAGGGTAGGCAGGTCAAGATCGCCGGAATGGTACAGGCGCATCAGAACGGGCAGCATGGTTTCCAAACCAACCGCCCCGCTGGCCGCCTCCTCGAAAGGCAAGCGTTTGCTTTCTTCGTCCTGTGGCGTGTGGAAAGAGCCGATCACGTCGATCAGTCCGGATTTGACCGCTTCGACAACTGTATGCCGGTCATCCTCGGCACGCAGTGGCGGCTTCACCTTAAAGAAAGTGCGGTAGTCGGCGACATCATATTCATTGAGCGTCAGGTGATGCATCGATACGCCTGCGGTCACATCGAACCCGTTGCGCTTGGCTCTCTCCAGTGCGGGCAAGGCGCGGGACGTGGTGATTTGGTCGGCGTGATAGCGTACGCCGGTCATTTCGACCAAAGCGATATCGCGATCCAGCCCCATGCGTTCGGCCATTGGAGTGACGCTGGGCAGGCCGCGCAAAGAGGCGAACTTGCCAGATGTTGTCGCCGCTCCAGCGGACAACGTGGGTTCCTGCGGGTGCCCAACCACCAGCGCACCCAAGGCGCGGGCATAGGTCATCGCTCGGCTGAGAACTTTAGTGTCGCGCACAACGCGGTCGCAATCGGTAAAGGCCACGGCCCCGGCATCCATTAAGAACCCGATCTCGGTCATTTCACGCCCATCTCGCCCCTTGGTGAGCGCGGCCATTGGCAAAACGTGAACGGGTGCCGCTTCGTTCGCGCGGCGACGGACGAACTCAAGCGTTTCAGGAGTGTCGATGGCGGGCATTGTGTCGGGGCGTGTGACAATCGTGGTCACGCCACCTGCCGCCGCCGCCTGTCCAGCGGACCCGTAGCTTTCTTTATGGCGTTCGCCGGGTTCGCAGATCTTGACCCCGATATCGACAATCCCCGGTGCAAGGCATTTGCCGCCAGCATCAATGCGGCTGTCCATTGGAACACTATCGGTGCTGATTTCAGGTGTCGGGGTGTCAAACACTTCGGCAATCACGCCTTTACGGATCAGTACTGCACCAATCTCGACTGTGCCTGCCTCAGGGTCGATCAGCCGTGCGTTTGTGATCAGAGTTGTCATGTCATGCGGCCCGTTTCTGCCGCTCTGTGTTGATCTGATCAATCACAGCTTTTGTGTCCGGCTGGTATTTGATCAGGTGCTTATTCCCGGATTTGGTGATGATCTGGACCGACCCTGCAATCGTCCGCACCTTTACGATCTCGTCAAGCTGCGCCTTGCGTTCGTAAGGGCCTTTCAGACTTGTGCCAGACAGGGTCCAAACTTCTTCCATAACCTCGTCCGCCATGTACCAGCCGCGCAGGGCGACGGCGGCAAAGCCGCCCACTGCGCCGGTCCAAATATGGGGGTTGTCCAGCACCCACAGGATCAGCATCCCAGCCGCCATTGCGATGGCCGTCATGACCGCGTGGGCGCGAATGTAGGTGGCCATGTCAGGTTTGAATTCGATCATAAGTGCTTTCGACGATACGTCAGTTGAGCATGAATTTGGCAAGGATGACCGCAACCGCGATGAGAAAGAACAGCGCGATTACGATCCAGAGCGTGTTGTTGGATTGCGAGGCAGGGCTATTGGGAGTGCTGCTTATGTTTCCTTTGGCAGACTTAGCGCGGATGGGCGCGCCACCTGCCGCGGGCTTGGGTTCATTGAACGTGCCGATCCAACGCAATGGCGTTGCAATACTCAGTTCCTGTTCGGCCTGATCAAAGGCTTGCGAGGGAAGCACTAGGGCAAAGCCGGTAAGAGCATCCAGACGCGGGCGCATCGCCTGAAAATCAGCGCCGCTGACATCGTGCGCGTTGATCAGGTACTGAGAAAGCGACATATCCCCAAGATCGCGGATATCTATCACTTCGACAAAGGCGTTGCGCAGGGACTTTGCACCAAGCGCGTATTGCACAGGCCATTCACCCGTTCCAGCTTGTGTCGTGAAGCGTTCAATGGCTTCTCTGGGCAGGTCAATGTGAAACACCCGGATCACGCCGCGTTCGCTGCTCTTGATTTGCATTGTCGTACTCACACCATCACGCCTTCGCTCTGCGCTGCCCGCCTTTCGCGTAACGATCTGGCCAAAAGGTCCATCGCCGCCATGCGAACGGCAACACCCATCTCCACCTGTTCCTGAATCACCGATCGGTTGATGTCGTCGGCCAGAGTGCCGTCAATCTCAACTCCCCGGTTCATCGGGCCGGGATGCATGATGATTGCATCTTCTTTGGCGTGGCTCAGCTTTTCGGCGTCCAGGCCATAGCGGTGATAGTATTCACGTTCAGATGGGATGAACCCGCCATCCATGCGTTCTTTTTGAAGCCGTAGCATCATCACGACATCGACGTCTTTGAGGCCCTCGCGCATGTCTTCGAAAACTTCGACGCCAAATTCCTCAATTCCCGATGGCATCAACGTGGGCGGCCCGACAAGCCGCACACGGTTTTCCATCTTTCCCAAAAGCAGGATATTCGACCGGGCGACACGGCTGTGTGAGATGTCGCCGCAAATCGCAATGGATAAACGGTGCAGCCGCCCTTTCGCGCGGCGAATGGTTAGCGCATCCAAAAGCGCTTGTGTGGGATGCTCGTGTTTGCCGTCGCCTGCGTTCAGGACTGCGCAATTCACCTTTTGCGACAGCAGGTCGACCGCGCCTGAGTGTGGATGTCGAACCACCAGAAGATCTGGGTGCATCGCATTCAACGTCAGCGCGGTGTCCACCAGAGTTTCGCCCTTTTTCACCGAGGACGCCTGCATCGCCATGTTCATCACATCGGCCCCCAAACGCTTGCCCGCCAGTTCAAAACTGGCCTGCGTGCGGGTAGAGTTTTCGAAGAACATGTTGATCTGCGTCATCCCGGCAAGAATGTCTGTGCTGGGTATCCGCTTGCGATTGCGGTCGGCGTATTGGTCCGACAGGTCAAGCAACGCCGTGATTTCGTCGGGGCGAAGGGGTTCGATCCCAAGCAGGTGTCGTTGTGTGAAGATCATATATGAACCTTAGAACCCAGCCAGCCTGCTTATAGGAGCCCTCTGGCAAGGCGGCAAGGCAAGTGCGATGTATATTGCGCCCAAGATATAGGGTTCTAAATTAATTTCTACTCTCCATATGGTTGACTGCCATATTTTTCTTGAATAAGTGTCGATACACCATCTGTGGGGAAAACATGAATATTACCAATACCTTCACTGGCCTCTTGCTTGGGGCTGGCCTCTTTCTTTCTGCGTGTGCAGAACAGGCGCAGCGGGTGCCTGCAACCTACATCCCCAGCGTCGTTTATCGCGGAGCAAGCTGCCAAGAACTCTATAATGAACGTACCACGCTGGCTGGCTATGTAAGGCACGTCACCGCCGAGCAGCGGAAAGCAGCTCAGTCCGACACTGTTTTCTTCACGACCAGTGCTCTGATCTTCTGGCCTGCGATTTTTGCTTTGCCGGTCAGTGTTGACCAATCCGCGCAGCTTGCCAGTGCGCGTGGCCATTACGATGCGATCTCCAAGGCTATGATTGAACAAGGCTGCGTGGCTGGCGCGGGCCCGGCGCGGCATGCCCCGGCGATGACGGGTAAGGGCGTTGCAGCACCATCGCATGTGCAACCTTATTCTGCGCCACAGCCAGTCTTGCCAAATTGGAAGCGGTATTCAGGACAATTCCCGCCGATTTGATCCGAACCACATCGGGATGCCGCAACGCCGCTTTTGTCGGCTTGCTGGTCAGGCTAGATTGCGATTATGGATTCGCAAATGGATTGGCATGCAGCACGCGCTGCACTTGAGTGGCAGGTTGAAATGGGCGTGACCGAGGCGATCTCGGAAACGCCGATAAATCGCTTTGAACAGGTCGCGCCACCGCCCAAAGCAGGTGTCGCACCGGGCGTCCAAGCACCTGCCGTTCCGGTTCTGCCGGTCGCTGAGTTTGATCCGGTGGCCGAGGCCGAGTCCGTCGCTCGGTCTGCGCAAGATTTGACCGGCTTGCAGGCGGCTATGGCTGACTATCCGCATTGCGAACTACGCAAGGGTGCACGCAATCTGGTGTTCTGTGATGGCGTTGCGGGTGCGCGTGTAATGATCATTGGCGAAGCGCCGGGGCGTGATGAAGACCGGATCGGCAAACCCTTTGTTGGTCGAGCCGGGCAATTGCTGGACCGGATGCTTTCGGCGATTGATCTGGGGCGTGACCGAGAGGCTGCGCAGTCGGTGTACATCACCAATGTGCTTCCGTGGCGGCCGCCTCAGAATCGCGACCCGAAACCCGATGAGATGGCAATGATGCTGCCGTTCCTGAAGCGCCATATCGCCTTGGCCAAGCCCGAGGTTTTGGTCGTCATGGGCAACATCTCGTGCCAGGCTTTACTTGGTAAACGCGGTATCACCCGCCTGCGCGGGCACTGGGCCGAAGCCGAAGGCCTGCCTGTGATCCCGATGTTCCACCCCGCCTACCTGTTGCGTAATCCTGCCGCCAAACGCGAAGCGTGGGCCGATCTGCTCGACCTGCACGCGCGATTGACCAAGAAAGTCTGATCTATGAGCCGCATCGACGACAGCAAAGAGTTCCTTTCCATCCGCATAGCCGTGCTGACGGTCAGCGACACGCGGTCGATGGAGCAAGACCGCTCTGGTGATACGCTTGTGGGCCGCATCGAAGGCGCCGGACATATCGTGGCAGATCGCAAAATCATCCAAGATGAACGTGATCAGATCGCGGACCAATTGCGGGCATGGTGCGACCAACCCGACATCGACGTGGTGATATCCACTGGTGGCACAGGTTTGACAGGCCGTGATGTCACCGTTGAGGCGCATCGCGATGTGTATGAGAAAGAGATCGACGCGTTTGGGACTGTCTTTACGATGGTTTCATTCCAGAAGATCGGCACAAGCGCCATACAAAGCCGTGCTACGGGCGGTGTTCGCAACGGTACGTACCTTTTTGCACTGCCGGGGAGCCCGGGGGCGTGCAAGGATGCGTGGGATGAAATACTGAGCCTTCAGCTCGATTATCGGCACCGCCCTTGTAACTTTGTCGAGATTTTACCGCGATTGGACGAACATCTGCGCCGGAAATAGCATTTATCTTCGTGTAACGAAGAGATGTGTTATTGGAAAACATTCAGTTCTGGCTATCTGTTACCATGAACTGGTCATGAGGATTGTCGTACATGCGGTTTTTACGCCGTAGCCTGACAGGGCTTTTTTTGCTTTCGCTAACGCTTGGCCTTTTGGCATATGCCGGGGTGCAGGTGCGTGATGCGGTTCAAGACCGCATGGCGCAAGAACCGCGCAGTTTTCCGCAACGCGAACGCGTGTTTGCTGTGAATGTCGTTACGGCTGAGTTTGAAACCGTCACACCCGTTCTGACTGCCTTTGGCCAGATTGAAAGCGTCCGTACGCTTGAACTCCGCGCAGCGGCTGGCGGGCGCGTGCTCGAAATTGCGCCGGAATTCGTCGAAGGTGGCACCGTCATTGAAGGGCAGGTGCTGGTGCGGATTGATCCAACCGATGCGGATGCTGTTTTGCAGCGGGTTCAAAGCGATATTCAGGATGCCGAAGCCGAACAGCGCGAAGCAGAGCGCGCGATCGTGCTGGCGCAAGACGAATTGGTAGCAGCAGAGGAACAGGCCGCTTTGCGCGAACGGGCTTTCCAACGACAGCGTGACTTGCAGGAACGGGGTGTTGGTACTGCGGCGGCGGTTGAAGTTGCGGAACTGGCGGCTGCACAGGCGCGCCAAGCAGTCTTGTCCCGCCGTCAAGCAGTTGCGCAGGCAGAAGCGCGGATTGATCAGGCGACGACCCGCCTATCGCGCGCTATTATCGCCGAAGCAGAGGCGCAGCGCCGGGTGGATGATACGATCATCACCGCTGATTTCTCTGGCACTCTGGCGGATGTGTCGGTCGTTCAGGGGCGGCTTGTTTCCTCGAATGAACAGCTTGCCCGTCTGATTGATGCGGACGCGCTTGAAGTGGCGTTCCGGGTCTCGACCCAACAATTCGCGCGTTTGCTGGATGAAGATGGCGATCTCTCAAACTCGGACGTGACCGTGGTTTTGGACGTATTTGGCACCAACCTGACGGCGACCGGGACACTCAGCCGTGCTGGCGCGGCGGTCGGTGATGGTCAGACAGGGCGTCTTTTGTTTGCCACGCTGAACAGCGCACCTGGGTTCCGGCCGGGCGACTTTGTGACCGTGCGGATTGATGAGCCGCCCTTGGAACAAGTCGCACGCTTGCCTGCATCAGCGCTGAATGCCGCAAACGAGGTTCTGGTCCTTGCAGGGGAGGACAGGCTTGACGTGATCCCTGTCAATTTGCTGCGGCGGCAGGGCGATGACGTTCTGGTGCGCGCACGCGGTTTGCAAGACTGCGAAGTTGTTGCCGAAAGGACGCCTCTGCTCGGGGCAGGGATCAAGGTACGACCCTTGCGTGAAGCAGGTGAGGCCGAACCTGAAAAACCCGCAATGGTCGAACTGACCGAGGAACGTCGCGCGCGTCTAACGGCATTTGTAGAGGCCAATACTCGTATGCCCGAAGAGGCACGCCAACGTATCCTGCAACAGCTTTCGCAAGGAACGGTCCCTGCGCAGGTGGTTGAGCGGATTGAATCCCGGATGGGGGGCTAAGCCATGGTGCGTGCACTTTCTGGCAAGGCGGGGGGCGTCCTAAGCTATTTCGTGCGGCACCGGACGGTGGCGAACCTTCTGCTTATTCTGCTGCTTGCGGCAGGTGCCTTTTCGATCCCGAACATGCGGGCACAGTTTTTCCCGGACGTGGTGGTAGACGATGTCGACGTGTCTGTGGTGTGGGACGGCGCGGGTGCCGAAGACGTGGACCGCGGCATTGTGCAAGTGCTGGAACCCGCGGTACTATCGGTTGAAGGCGTCGAAAGCTCTGAAGCGTCCTCGCGCGAAGGGCGGGCCACCATTCGGTTGGAGTTCGAGCCGGGTTGGGACATGTCCCGCGCTGCGGATGACGTCAAAACAGCTGTCGATGCGGTCAACACATTACCTGCTGATGCTGAAGATCCGGTGATCCGGCGCGGCGGTTGGCGGGACCGGGTGACCGATCTGGTGATCACCGGCCCCGTCGGTGTCGATCAGTTGGCGCGCTTTGCAGATGAATTGACAACGCGGCTGTTTGCCAAAGGCGTTACCCGGACCACGATCCGGGGCCTGTCTGCGCCGCGCACCGTGATTGAGGTGCCGTCAGCCAATCTCATTGCCTTCGATATTTCCATGCGTGAAATTTCGGATGCTATTGCCCAAGAAGTTGATGCTGACCCGGCTGGTGACGTTGGCAACGCCAACACCCGCGTTCGAACGGGCGTCGAAAAGCGCAGCGCGGAACAGATATCGGATATCGTTCTTCGGTCAAATGCCGATGGATCAAGCCTGAACGTTGGTGACGTCGCGACGATCTTTATCGAGGGGATCGACCGCGAACGCAGTTATTTCGTAGGCGAAAACCCTGCAATCTCAATCCGTGTTGATCGGAGCGATCAGGGCGATGCCATCGCAATCCAACGCACGGTCGAAGAGGTTGCGTCCGAATTTGAAGCGTCCTTGCCGGACGGCGTCACAGTTGACCTTATCCGCACCCGGGCAGAGGCAATTTCCGGACGTCTGGATATCCTGCTCGACAATGGTCTGACCGGCCTCGCCTTAGTTGTGATGTTGCTCTTCTTGTTCCTGAATGCCCGCACGGCGTTTTGGGTGGCAGCGGGTATTCCGGCAGCGATGATGGCGGCGATTGCTCTGATGTACGCGGCTGGGATCACGATCAACATGATCTCGCTCTTCGCGCTGATCATCACGCTTGGTATCGTCGTGGATGACGCCATTGTCGTGGGTGAACACGCAGATCACCTGTCGCGCACCGGCCTCACCCCAGTCGAGGCAGCAGAGCGTGCGGCGCAACGGATGGCGCTGCCTGTATTTGCAGCCACGTTGACCACGATCATCGCATTCTTCGGTCTTGTTGCAATCGGCGGTCGATTTGGCGATCTGATTGCCGATATCCCGTTTACCGTGATCGCTGTTTTGGCCGCATCACTGGTCGAGTGTTTTTTGATCCTGCCAAACCACATGGCCCATGCAATCGCCCATAGTGCCAAGGAACATTGGTACGACGTCCCGTCCCGTGTGGTGAATCGTGGGTTCCGCTGGGTGCGCGAAACCCTGTTCCGCCCCTTCATGGCTCTGGTCATCCAGGCGCGCTACGCAGTTCTTGCCGGGGCAGTCGTGCTCCTTGCATCGCAGGCCGCTTTGTTCATCCGTGGTGACGTTCAGTGGCGGTTCTTTAACTCACCTGAACAAAGTTCGGTGACAGGTAATTTCGCGATGGCGCCCGGCGCCACCCGCGACGACACGTTCGAGATGATGCGCATTTTCCAGAAGTCGGTCGAGGATGTCGCGAAGTCCTACGAGCAACGCCATGGTGTAAACCCTATCGATTATGTGATCGCAGAAGTTGGCGGGAACGCAGGCCGTGGCATTGCCGGGGCCGATACCAAAGACGCTGATCAGCTGGGTGGAATTTCCATCGAACTGATTGACGCTGACCTGCGACCGTTCTCCAGCCGGGCATTTGTCAGCGAATTGCAAGACAGCGTGCCACGCCATCCCTTGGTCGAAACGATCAGCTTCCGCAGTTGGGGCAGTGGCCCTGCCAGCGACGCGCTGGATGTACAATTCTACGGTGCAACTGCCGAAACACTGAAAGCCGCGTCTGAAGACTTGAAAACGGCGATGCTGCAATATCCCGAAGTGTCAGCGGTTGAGGACAATCTGGCCTATGACAAGGAAGAATTGATTCTTGAACTGACCCCACAAGGGCAGGCTTTGGGCTTTACCATCGACGGGCTTGGCAGCGTCTTGCGCGCGCGTCTCGGCGGGATCGAAGCGGCCACCTATCCAGATGGACCGCGCAGTGCGCAAATCCGTGTGGAATTGCCATCGGATGAACTGACCGCCGATTTTCTGGAACGGACTCAGATGCGCACACCTCAGGGTGCCTATGTCCAGCTTGCCGATATCGTGAGCGTCGAACGCCGGACCGGATTTTCCACGGTGCGCCGCGAAAACGGCATTCGCCTGATTTCTGTCACTGGCGACATCTCCGAAGACGATCCTGCGCGGGCAAATGATATTATGCTGGCGCTTGAGACCGAAATCCTTCCAACCATCGCAAGCGAACGGCAGGTCGAGTACCGCTTGTCCGGCCTTAGCGAACAGGAAGGCGAATTTCTGAACGACGCGCGCACCGGTCTGATTCTGTCGCTGTTGGCGATCTACCTTGTGTTGTCGTGGGTCTTTGCCAGTTGGACACGGCCTTTTGTCGTTATGTCTGTCATACCGTTTGGCTTGGTCGGCACCATTTATGGCCATGCTGTATGGGACGTTCCGCTAAGTATGTTTACCGTCGTCGGCCTTCTGGGCATGACGGGCATCATCATCAACGACTCGATCGTTCTAGTGACGACGATTGATGAGAAAGCACAGGATCGCGGGCTGTTCCCTTCGATCATTGACGGTGCCGCAGACCGTTTGCGGCCCGTATTCCTGACCACAGCTACCACTGTACTGGGGCTTGTGCCGCTGCTTTATGAACAATCCAGTCAGGCACAGTTTCTCAAGCCAACAGTGATCACACTGGTCTACGGCCTTGGCTTTGGGATGTTCCTTGTTCTGCTGATTGTCCCGTCCCTCATCGCGATCCAGAATGATATTGGCCGTTTGACCCAAACCGCACGACGTGGTTTGCGTTTCCGCCAAACGGGTGTGCGGGCTGCACTAATCGTGGCGTCGGGACTGATTTTGGCGTGGTTGGCAGCCACCATGGGTGCATTCGCCTTCACCGGCGTATTGCCACAGAGCCTGACTGCGCTGCTGATCGGGACACCGTTTGGTGGTCAGGCCACCTTGGCCATGTCGCTTGGTTTGTTTGTCAGCGGGGCGGGCGCGATCTGTCTGCTGCTTTATGTGTTCACCGCGTTTGTCATGGCCGTGTCACGGGCGCGCCGCCCGGCATGATATCAGGGCGTGCAACCCTGAATATCGACCGCGCGCGCGTCACTGATGATGGTGAACCGAAGGTCTGATCGATCAAGGGCAAAGCTGCCGCCCTCGACATGCACAAGCCGCGTTGTCGCATGAAGCATGCCATCGTCGCGTCGGCTATCCGGTTCGGCCACCCAGACATGTGGATTGCCTGCTTCGACCACCACGTATTCCGTGCTGTTGGCTGTGGGCATCTCAATTTCGGCGTGCAGGACCAAACCACCGTCTGTGCTAGGCTCTATACGACATGTCGTGTTGCGAACGCCTGCTTCGCTTGCGGTGTATGGCCGATCCGTGAGCGCGGCTGCAATCATCGGGTCTGGCCGCGTCGGTGTTGGCGGCAAGGTTGCAGTAAAGGACAGGTGCGCCGGAATACAGATATCTTTGCAGATGCCGATTTGCATGTCGCCGGTCAATTGCATGTCCGCGCTCGCAGTATTTGCGGTCATGTGCAGTGGGATCACAACCTCTGACTTATATCCAACAGACCGCATGCCTTGTTCAAAGAAGACCTGAGGCGTTGGCCAATTCGTTGAGACCGCGTGAATGTTTTCGGATCCACTCCAGTCGAATTGTGGGGGAATGCCCACGTCTCCGGGTGCGCGCCAATAGGTTTTCCAGCCGGGTTCCAACACGATATGAAGGGCTGCCATATGTGTACCATCGTCCATCCGCCAACCGGGGCGTAGTTCGACCTTGGACAAACCGGTCGTGTCACTGGCCGATACAATCGTCGGCCCGAGAAGCGATAGGGCCACGGCGATGGCGGAAAGACTTGGGCGCATGTACATCATCCCATAGCAGATAGCGGTTTTCTGCCGCGATGAAAAGTCACAAACCGGCGATCCGCCGTGTGCTGTGCCCTTGCAACCCCAGGCGACGCTGTCCATGTTCAACCTGTGACTGAAACTGAACCCATGACCGACCTGACCGGACAGCTGTTGATTGCGATGCCGGGGATGCCCGATCCTCGCTTCGAACACAGCCTGATCTATTTGTGCGCACACTCAGCCGACGGCGCGATGGGGTTGATCGTCAACAAGCCATCCATGGATATGACTTTTGCGACTTTGATCGACCAACTGCCTATCGAAAACACCGGCAATCTTTCTGGAATCAATGTGCATTTTGGCGGACCGGTGGAATTGGGACGTGGTTTCGTGCTGCACTCGCCCGACTATGAATCCGACATGACCACGCTGCACGTTGATGATGGATTTGCGATGACCGCGACGTTGGACGTATTGGAATCGATTGCCAATGGTTCTGGCCCAACGAAAAGTCTGATTGTGCTGGGCTATGCCGGTTGGGGTCCGGGCCAACTTGAGGGTGAGATCGCGGCCAATGGCTGGCTCTTGTGTGATGCGAATAGCGATCTGGTGTTCGACACGGAAGACACGTCGAAATGGGAAGCGGCATTGGCAAGCATGGGTATTTCACCATTGGCTTTGTCGTCAGAAGGAGGCCGCGCCTAGCGCGTTTCTTCAGGACTTCGTCTGAAACAACCACGCACCTTGATCACTTAATTGTCGTGATGCCCGGCCTTCGTGCCAAAGATGTTGGCAATGCGCCATCGCCTCGACCAAGGCCAGCCCATATTCACCGTCACCGATCTGGCGTTTGAACAGCGGCGCAAAACAGTCTCCTGCAGATTTCGGTGTATCAAGATGCGCTTCAAGGCGACGCAGCGCGCCGTGGTGGTTCTCGATCAATTGATGCAGGCGCAACGGCAACCCGGTAAAGGGCAGCTTGTGACCACCCAAAACCAGATGATCCTCCCGGGCGATGGTCGAAAGACGCTCACACGCCTCAAGCCAATCGGCTACAGGATCAGCCTCGGGTTCGGTGGCGTACACCCCGATATTCGAACTGATTGATGGCAGAATTTGATCGCCTGCTAGGACCAGATTGTCATCACGCGACCACAGAGTGGCATGTTCCGGCGCGTGCCCATTGCCGATGTGGATGTCCCATGTCCGCCCGCCAGCAATGATCACATCGCCTTGCTGAATGCGGGTGTAGCCAAGCGGCAAAGGGGCCACGCAATCAGCAAAGTTGAACGGGCGTTCCACTTTGCGCCGTTTGAGGAGTGCCGGGTCCATTCCGCAGCGTTCCCAAAAGCGCAGCGTCTCCGCACTTGGTGTTGCCTGTTCGTCAAGCTGAAGCATTCGGCCCATCAACCAAGCCGTGCGTGTGGTGATCAATTCTGCCCCGTGTTCGGATTGGAGCCAGCCTGCCATGCCAATGTGATCGGGATGATGATGGGTCACGATCACACGAGTGATTGGCTTGCCCTGCAATGGCCCATCCATCAACTTTGCCCAAAGCGCCTTGCCCCGGTTCGACGCAAAGCCGGTGTCGACAATCGTCCAGCCATCGCCATCGTCAAGCGCATAGACATTAACGTGGTCAAGCTTCATCGGAAGCGGCAGCCTAATCCAGAGAATGCCGTCAGCAACCTCAGTGGCCGTTTCCAGTTCCGGTGGGCTATCCCATGGATACCGAATGCCGTTGGTGCTCCGATCCTTCATGCGGCAAGATCATCCATGCTCAGCGCATATAGGCCATCTGCCCCCTGACGGGCATGGGCCAGCAGGCCGATATGGTCTGGCAAGAGGCGCATAATATAGAAGGCGGCTAGCCGTTCATGCGCGCCACCTTTGCCCGCGCGGGCAGCCTTAAGGTGGAAATGAGCCCCCAGCACCCGGGCGAAGCCTCGGAGATAGGGCACAGAACCTGCGAATCTGTCTTGCGCACCTTGGGCGACCATCCATTCGGTGGTCTCACGCAGGGTTTCGCAGGCCTGCCAGACGGCTTCAGCCAATTCGGGGAAATCGGCACGGGCGGATTCCGCCTCGGCTTCCATCTCGTCGAGAAGATTATAGGCAGCTTCCCCGCCATCCATCAGCTTGCGGCCGACAAGGTCAATCGACTGGATGCCGTTGGTGCCCTCATAGATCGCGGTCACCCGCACATCGCGCGAATACTGTGCCGCGCCGGTTTCTTCGATGAATCCCATACCGCCATGCACCTGCACGCCAAGTTCCGCAACGTCAATCCCTGTCTCGGTTCCGAACGCCTTGGTGATCGGTGTCAAAAGCGCGGCACGTGCCGCCCAATCGGCATGGCCTGTCGCGGTTTCCATGTCGATTGCAACTGCATTGGCCAATGCAATGGCGCGCGCAGCAAAGGTGTCGGCTTTCATCGTCGCCAGCATTCGCCGTACATCGGCGTGATCTGTGATGGAGTTGTTCTCGGTCCGACCCTGTTTGCGTCCCTCTGCATAAGCCAGCGCATGTTGATACGCACCATCGGCGACACCGATCCCTTGCACACCCACGCCAAGGCGCGCGTTGTTCATCATGGTGAACATGGCGCGCATGCCGTCGTTTTCATTACCGACCAGCCAACCGGTCGCGCCGTCATACTGCATCACGGCTGTGGGGCTGCCATGCAGACCCATCTTGTGTTCAAGGCTGACAACCTTCAGGTCATTTGCCACGCCCGGCACACCGTTTTCGTTAGGAATGCGCTTGGGCACCAGGAATAGGCTGATGCCCTTGGTGCCGGGTACAGCATCAGGCAGACGCGCCAGAACAAGGTGGCAGACATTTTCGGTAAAGTCGTTGTCACCCCACGAGATATAAATCTTCTGACCAGTGATCGCGTAGGTCCCATCATCGTTTGGTTCGGCCTTGGTGGTTAACGCCCCCACGTCGCTGCCCGCTTGGGGTTCGGTGAGATTCATCGTGCCCATCCACTCACCTGAAATCAGCTTGGGCAGATACAGCGCTTTGATCTCGTCACTCGCGTGGTTCTCAAGCGCTTCAATCTGCCCCTGTGTCATCAGAGGAGCAAGTTGAAGGGACAGACACGCGGCGCTGAGCATATCGTTCACTGCGGTCGCCATCGCGATTGGCAGGCCCATCCCCCCATGCGCGGGATCCGCAGCAATCGCGATCCAGCCGCCTTCCGCAATCGCGCGAAACCCTTCACCGAAACCCGGCGACGTGCGCACAATCCCGTTCTCAAGCTGGGCGGGGTGCACATCTCCGGCACGTTGCAGCGGCGCCAGCACCTCTTCGCACAATTTGCCAGCCTCAGTCAGAACAGCCTCAACTGTCTCTGGCGTCGCTTCGGCAAAGCGTTCGGTGGCCGAAACCTGATCGAACCCGACAACATGATCAAATAAGAAACGAAACTCGGAAACAGGGGCGCGGTAAGGCATAAGGGGCATTCCTTCGACGGCGGGGCATCTGCGCTGTGGCTTGGCAATCTGCTTTTGGAACGATAAGCAACCATCAGCTTCTTGGCGATCCTGACGATTGCACTCGACCCCATCAACAAAAACGCGGCGTCACGACGGATGAACCAATCTTCCCCAGAGACCCTTTCCGACACAGACACCGGCCATGCCCGTGCAGCGGAACTTTTGCGTGCCGCTGGCCTTGTCGCGTTCCCAACTGAAACGGTCTACGGATTGGGTGCAGATGCCAGCGATGATCGCGCCGTCGCCCGGATTTATGAGGCCAAAGGACGACCGAGCTTCAATCCACTGATTGTGCATTTTGCTGATCTCGAAACACTCAAACTACATGTGGTCTGGACGCCGGAGGCCGAACTGCTGGCGCAAACTTACTGGCCAGGACCACTGACACTTGTTCTCAAGAGACAGGCCGACAGTCCGATCTCGCCTCTGGTGTCAGCGGGTCTGGATACGATCGCGGTCCGGCTTCCGGCGCATCGCTCTGCTAGGGCTGTTCTACGTGCCTTCGGCGGTGGTGTTGCAGCCCCGTCAGCCAACCAGTCGGGACAGATCAGCCCAACACTTGCCCAACATGTTATGGATAGCCTTGGCGACCGCGTGGATGCGGTCCTTGATGGTGGGGCTTGCACCGTGGGAGTTGAATCGACCATCGTTGGACTGATCGACAAACCGGTTCTGCTCCGTCCCGGAGGCATCACCGAAGACCAGCTGGCTCAAACGTTAGGTCATCATATCGCTGTTCGTCACAAGGCCGAGGCCATCTCTGCACCGGGACAATTGATGTCCCACTATGCGCCCGATGCTCTGGTCCGCCTGAACGCAACCGACTGGGAACCGGGCGAACTTCGGCTTGGCTTTGGTGAGGTCGATTGTGATCTCAATCTGTCGAAAACCGAAGACCTGGTCGAAGCGGCGGCACATCTTTTTGACTACCTGCACCGGTTGGACGCTCGGGGTGGCAAAGTGATTGCGATCTCGCCAATCCCGCATGAAGGTCTAGGTATTGCGATCAATGACCGCCTCAGCCGTGCGGCTGCTCCGCGCGAAGGGTAAAACCGAATGACATCCCAGACAGACACAAGCCGACCACCCGTCGGCCTCATCGCTTTGCTGTCGGGATGCAATTTCGTGATCGGCATGGGCGCATTTGTGGTGATCGGGATGGTCCCGCTCTTGGCCGCTGATCTTGCGATCAGCACCGCAGCTGCTGGCGGAGCAATGACGGCCTACGCGCTGGCTTATGCCGTGCTCTCACCCTTGCTCGTTTCACTGACCGGCCGGATCGGACGTCGCCGCGTGATCGCGGCAGGCATGGCGGTGTTTGCGCTGGGTGCGTTAATGTCCGCGGTCGCGCCGAATGCAACCGTTTTGTACATAGCTCGCGCGCTTGCGGCGGCAGGTGCTGGTGTCGTGACCCCAGTCGGAGCAGCCGTTGTGGCAGCCCTTGCACCCAAGGCAACACAGGGCAAAGCAATTGCGGCTTTCTATTTCGGGCTGACCCTGTCTCAGGCCTTGGGCGTCCCCATCGGCGGTTGGATCGCCTTCACGTTTGGCTGGTGCGCTGCGTTCTGGATCGTGATGGCACTTGCCATGCTGTCGACCGTTTTGATCTGGGTGCGTGTCCCTGCGGGTCTGCGCTTTACGCCGGTCAATCTGGCTGATCTGGGGCGTGCACTAAAGGACGGCGTGATCATGGGTGCCGTCCTTTTCACGGCCAGCTTCCTGTGCGCAATCTATGTGCTCTTCACCTATCTTGCGCCCTTACTGGAACAAACAATGGGCTATGGCCGCGATGGCATCACACTTGTGCTGCTGCTCTTCGGGGCGGGGGCGGTCGCCGGCAATCTGATTGGAGGAGCGCTGACGGACCGGCTTGGATCGGTCAAATCACTGGTACTGCTGTGCCTTGGCCAGATTGTCTTGATGCCGCTCTTTTCAGGCTTACCGATTGCGCCGGGTCTGCTCTTGGTGCTGGTGTTTGTGTGGTCCGCCTTCGGGTGGTCCTTTGTGGCCCCCCAGCAGGTGCGCCTGCTTCAGCTGGCCCCCAACTTGGCGGGCGTGGTCCTCGCGCTGAACGCAGCGGCGATCTATGTCGGCACGGCCTCTGGATCAGCCTTGGGTGGCTTGGTACAAGCTGTCGGCGATCTGACGTGGCTGGGTGCGGCTGCCGGGATCACGGCGCTTGGCGCGCTGGGACACATTTTGTGGTCCCACCGCGCCGCTAATTTGCGGGCTGCTGGTCTTTAATCGAACTTCCAGAGCGCTGGGACAAAGCTATAGGCATCGCCGTCACGCATGACGTGCCCAACACCTGGGAACGGAAAGTGATAGCCTAGAACCGCCATACCGTCGGTGGCCGCCATATCCAAAAGGCGCGTTCGGGTGGCGACGGTCTGATCACCATCAGCATCGAAATTGTTGTACCATTCGGGATGAGCAAAGTTCGTGTAGGCGTGGCTCATACAATCGCCCAGGGCAATCAGCTGCCGACCTCCGCTTTCCACGACAACCGCCATATGACCCGGGGTGTGGCCGGGGGTGTCGATGACGCGAACACCGGGTACCACTTCGAACCCATCCGACATCAGCTCCCACTCGGCGCCATCGACATTGATCGAGTTTTGCGCACCAACAACGAATTGCTGCATCTCTGTGGGCACTTGCGTCGCAAGCCCGTCCTGCATCCAGTAATCGTGCTCGGCCTCGCCAAGGTAGTACGCAGCATCGGGAATAATTGCCTCGTCGAAATCGTCACGCACTCCCCAGATATGATCTGGGTGTGCATGGGTGATAACCACATGGGTGATCGACGAGGGATCAATGCCCGCCGCATCCATATTCGCCAGAAGCCGCCCTGCGGTCGGCATAAAGCGATTGCCAGATCCGACATCAATTAAGATTTTATTGTCGCCGATTTCGACAATCATATGATTGGTGTGCGAGGTGTTCGTTTCGGTCGACAGGTAATGCGCGGCGAGAAAGGCTTGAACCTCTGCTGGGTCGGCGTTGACGCCAAGACCATTGGTGGGAAGGCTAAGATATCCATCTGACACGATCGTGATGTTCGCCTCGCCCAGCGTGAATCGAAAGTGGCTTGGGTTGCCGCCATCCGGACCACCCAATTCGGCGAACGCCTGCGCGCGGGGCAAGGCAAAGGCGGGCATAGCTGCCGCAGTTTTCAGAAAGGCACGGCGGGTTGGGCGCAAAAGCATGGTGTCTCCTCCCAGAGATAAATTCAAATGTGTGAATAGCATTGCCGGCCAACATGCTGCAATTCTGTTTTTCAGTGGGCCTTGGATGGGAAACCTGCGCTTCAATTCCCCGGGGGTTCGTTTTTGCGATGAAAAAGCAATGCCTTCGGCACAGGCAGAGGCGGACGCCATTTGCGAACCGTTTGCAACAATGGCCTTAAGGACATAGATACGGCCTGCGCCGCAATGCAGCAGCGCGTAAAAACAGCATCAGACAGGAGGCGCGGAAACATGACATTTCTCAAAACCGCCGCTCTCACCGCCATGCTTGGCATCACCGCAACAACCGGGATCGCGCAAGAGGTCACTCTGCGGTTTCAGCATTTCGTGTCGCCCAATTCGGCGAACCCAAAATATTTCCTAGATCCTTGGGTCGAAAAGGTTGAGGCCGAGTCTAACGGCCGGATCAAGATCGAGGTCTATCCCTTCATGCAGCTCGGCGGCAAAGCCACGGCGCAATATGATCTTATCCGCGATGGTGTGATCGACGGTGGTTGGGTTATCCCCGGCTACACCCCTGGCCGTTTTCCCGAGGCCGAAGCGTTGGAGTTACCCTTCATGGTGACCAAAAGCGCAGAAGAGGCCTCGCGCGCCGCGTGGGAGTTCACGCAAAAGCACCTGATGGACGACTTCGCGGATGTTCACCTGATTGCCGCACACATGCATGGGCCGGGAATTGTCCATAAGACTGGTGGCGCGATAGAAGATCTGAGCGATTTCGCTGGTCTCAAACTGCGCGGCCCGTCGCGCCCCGCAACGCTGTTGCTTGACAAGCTGGGGGCAGAACCCATCGGACTGCCAGTGCCGCAGTTCCCCGAGGCGCTGTCCAAAGGCGTAGTCGATGGTGGTGTGATCACATGGGAGATGTCGCCCTCGCTCAAGCTCGACGAGCTGACCGACAGCCACACAGACGTGGCAGGCGATAAGTCGCTCTACAACCTCTATTTCATCTGGGCGATGAACAAGGACAGCTACAACGCGCTGCCCGATGACCTGAAAGCGGTCATCGACGCGAATTCAGGTTTGGAAACCTCCGCAATGGCTGGCCGCGCCCATGATACCGGCGATCGCGATGGGCGCACACTAATGGAAGATGCAGGCAATGAGATCGCAGCGTTAAGTGAGGTTGAAACTGCGCGGATCGTCGAACTGGGAAATGAGGTTACACAAGAGTGGATCGCAGAGATGGCCGACCGTGGTCTGAATGCCGCGCAATTGGTTGAGGATGTCCGCGCAGCCGTCGAAGCAACGCGCGGTGCAGAATCTGAAACAGACGGCTGATCTAACTCAAAAGCTTTGACCAATACGGCGCGGCTTCAGTGCCGCGCCTTTTTGCCTAGCTGCAGAACCAACCGGTTTCATATCAATCCTGGTTTTCCCAGCGTTTCCAAAGTACCGCCAGCAGCGATTCACCAGCCAATGGTGTTGTACAATCCGCCATCAAAACTGGCCCATCGCGTCTTGGTGATTTGGCGGCAACCTGATCAAGCATCTCGTATTCACGAAGTTCCTGAAGCGTCGGGTTGTAAATATCCATGCCTGCAATTTATCACAGGTCATCCATTTCTCCAAATCGCAGCACCGTTACATGGGAGTCGCCATAGCGCCGTGTTTCCAGCCGCGTGAAACCTTCGGGCGCGATCTGTGGCGTGCTTTCTTCCCAGACGATCAATGCACCATCGGCGATCCAGCCACCCGCGACAGCCACGTCCAACGCCTTTTGTCCCAACGATTTGCCATACGGCGGATCGAGAAACACCAACGTTGCCGGGTCCGCGTCGCAAGGCGGCAACCGCGTGGCATCACGGGCAATCACCTGTGTCGCCTTACAGTCCAGCGTCTTGATATTGGCTTTGATCAACAACACGGCCTTGCGTCCGTCGTCCACGAACACAGCTGATTGCGCGCCACGTGACAGCGCCTCTAGCCCCAGCGCACCCGTTCCAGCAAAAAGATCGAGCACCCGAGCGCCGTCGAACGGCTCTCCAAATCGCCCGCCCGCCAGCATATTGAACAGGCTTTCACGTACGCGGTCCGTCGTGGGCCGCAGGTGCGCGCCGGGATCGCCCTTGCCCACATTGGCAAGCGGTCGTCCACGATAAAGACCCGCGATAATCCTCACGCCTTAAGCAGCGCCTTGAGATCTGTTTCAGGGTCACAGACCGCGTCCGGGTCCGGCGATTTGCCCATCTCGATCAAACGCTTGCCCACCATGTAGGCACGCGGATCATTCATGGCATCGATGGCCAAAAGCTGATCACCGGCAAAATACCAATGTGACACCACGTCGTCGGCGCCTTGGCGCACGACAATTCGGTCATAGCCGGTGTTCAGACCGGCAATCTGCAACTTGACGTCATATTGATCTGACCAGAACCATGGCTTTGCCGCGTAGGGTTGGTCCGCCTCCATGATGTTGTCTGCCACGCATTCCGCCTGATCGATCGCGTTACCAACGCTTTCAAGGCGCAGCTGCTGACCCTTCCATGGAAATGACGCGCAATCCCCTGCCGCCCAGATATGCGGATCTGATGTGCGCCCATGCGCATCGGTGGCGATGCCATTCTCCATCCGCAGACCGGCAGCCTCGGCCAATGTCGTGTTGGGGGTAATACCGACCCCAACCAATACGAAATCCACCTCGACCGTGCTGCCATCGCTTAGCACCGCACCGGTCACACGCCCTTCCGCGCCAGTCAGGTGATCCAGACCCACACCTTCGCGCAGGTCGACGCCGTGTTGCGTGTGTATGTTGCGAAAGAAATCAGATGTCTCGGGGGCGGCCACGCGCTGCAGGATACGATCGGCCATTTCCACCAAGGTCACGTTCAGCCCCAGTTTTGCGGCAACCGCTGCCGCCTCAAGGCCGATATAGCCACCGCCGACAATCAGAACACGGGCCCCTTGGGCAAAGCGGGGAGCCATCGCATCAACATCGTGCAACCCGCGCACCACCATCACACCGTCCAGATCCCCACCGATCGATGCAGGCAGGTGGCGCGGCGTCGACCCGGTGGTCAGCACCAGATCATCATATGGCAGCACGTCATCGCCAACCGTCAGCGTCCGCGCCTCGGGATCAACTCCGGTCACTGCCGCTCCGAGTCTGAGGGTGATGTCCTGCTCCGCGTAATAACTTTCTGGGCGCAGATAGAGCCGGTCACGGTCCATCTCACCAAGCAAATAAGCTTTGGACAAGGGTGGGCGCTGGTAAGGAGGGAAAGGCTCTTCGCCGATCAAGGTGATCTTTCCGTCAAAGCCTTTGGTCCGCAAACGGGCGACGCAGGACGCGCCAGCTTGCCCGGCGCCGACAACAATTACATGTCTCATTGCTGAACCTTTTTGCACAATGCCATTGGTCTCATTCCGCGCGACCCTATATGGCAGAGCATTGAGAATGCAATTCATCAACGAGGGACTGACGATGACAATCGCACCGGGTGACACACTTCCAGAGGCAACACTTGTGAAAATGGGCGCGGACGGGCCAGAGCCTGTCGCATTGGCGGAACATGCCAAGGGCAAGAAGCTGGTGGTGTTCGCCGTGCCAGGCGCATTCACTCCGACCTGCCACGCGGCACATGTGCCGAGCTTTATCCGTACCAAAGACGAGTTCATGGCCAAAGGCGTCGACGAAATCATCTGTGTTTCGGTTAATGACCCCTTCGTGATGAAAGCCTGGGGCGAAAGCACTGGCGCCACAGAGGCTGGAATCACCATGCTTGGCGATGCCGAAAGCACCTTTACCAAAGCGATGGGGCTTGATTTCGATGCGCCCCCAGCGGGCCTCATTGGGCGTTCCAAGCGCTACGCGATGGTCGTTGAAGACGGCACTGTGACCAAACTGCATGTCGAGGAAAGCCCCGGAGTTTGCGAAACCTCGGGTGGCGAAGCACTGCTCGCGGAACTGTAAGCGGATGGCGATCCTGTAAAGGATCGCGGCAGTCACATTTAAGAATTTAGGCCCGGTGCCGGATCACAATCCGTGCCGGGCCTTGTTGTATGCAGACCAATCAGTGATCTCGGGATAATACATCTCGCGCCAGGCCTTGACCCGTGGGTTCATCATGGCGCGCCACTTGCGGGGGAACAAAGCGAAGAACGTCATCACAGGGTAGCCATAGGGCAATTGCGGAGCCTCGTCCTCGTCATAGGTCTGAAGCAGTGGAAAACGGCGGTCAGGCTTGTAGTGGTGATCCGAATGGCGCTGCAGGTTGATCAAAAACCAGTTGGACGCCTTGTGCGATGCGTTCCAGCTGTGACGTGGTTTGACGTGTTCGTACTTGCCATCACCCAGATATTTGCGCGTCAGCCCATAGTGTTCGACATAGTTCACCAGTTCGAGCTGAAAGATGGCCGACATCGCTTGCAGTACGAAGACCAGTACGCCCAGCGACCCGCCCAAGGCAAAGGCTAAGACGAGGAACACCAACTGCAAACTCCAGTAGCGCCAGAACGGATTACTGGTGTGCCACCAAGGCAAATTCTTACGGGCCAGCATGTCGCGCTCGGCTTTGAACGATGACAGCAAGCAGCCTTTGACCACGCGCGGATAGAACCGCCAAAAGCTTTCGTTATAGCGCGCAGTTACCGGATCACGCGGAGTGCCGACGTAGCGATGATGCACCAAGAGATGCTCAGAGCGAAAATGCCCGTACAGAGCCATGCCCATCAAAAGGTCACCCAACCAACGCTCAAGCTTATTGCGTTGGTGCATCAGCTCATGTGCGTAAACGATGCCGACACTGCCCGACAAGACGCCCATGCCTACTGTGATAAAGTATGTCTCAATCAGGCCCAAATGATCTGCGCGAGGGAGGTACCAAACCAGCCCAAAAATCATCGCGAATTGCAAGGGGGCCCAGATCAGCGTGATCATGCGATGCCAGTAAAGCGCGCTTTCCTTGGTGTTTGGATCAAGTGAATCAGTGTCGAGGCCGAGTGCCGCATCCAGCGTCGCAAAAACGCCCCATGTGGCGATTATCGGCACCAGCACCCAAAATCCGCCAATCACGGCAGCGGACAAAACCAACGGGATCATGAGCAAGGACAGCCAAAACGGCATCGCTGCCCGAAAGGGCAGGCGCGACGAACGGCTCTGTACTGTGCTGTCGGTCATGGTTCGCCCGGCACCTTGCATTTATGGCGCAGGTTACTGGCACATTATGCTTTCACCAAGTTTAACGTTGGGTGCGCTTACGTGTCTTTAGTGACCAAATACGCTTTTCGCATCACAGTCGGCAGATCGTTGGGATCAAAGCTGTCTGCCTCGACGAAATGCCCACGTGTCGGTGTGCGGTCCATGGGCACCAATGCGGTTTTCACCGTAAGCTTGAGGTGAAAATGCGTAAAGGTGTGCCGCGCTTCAACGGGCGCGGTGCGCCATTCGGCACGTATTGGTGGGTTTTCGACAGGTGTATCTGTCCAGTCGCTGCCCGGCCAACCCAGCATTCCGCCCAACAGGCCCGAATCGGGGCGCTGCTCCAGCAGCCAGGCTCCATCAACACGGCGTGCGAGATAGGCAATGCCAAGGCGGGTCGGTTTGCGTTTTTTGGGGGTCTTCTTCGGCAACTCCTTTGCAGTACCCGCCTCCCACGCCGCGCATGATTGCCGCCAGGGGCATAACCCACAGGCCGGATTGCGCGGCGTACAGATTGTAGCGCCAAGATCCATCACAGCTTGCGCATAGCAGCCGGGACGGTTGCCGGGCGTGAGGGCCGAGGCATAATCCATGAGAACAGGTTTCGCAGCGGGCAATGGCATGTGCTCGTCATAGAGCCGCGCCATCACGCGTTCAACGTTTCCATCGAGCACGGTTTCCTGTCGGTCAAACGCGATAGAGGCAACAGCTGCAGCGGTGTAAGGACCGATCCCCGGAAGGGTAATCAATGCGTCATAGGTGTCCGGAAAAACGCCACCATGCTCGGTTTGAACAGCGCGGGCGCATTTCAACAGGTTTCGGGCACGGGCGTAGTAGCCAAGACCCGCCCAAGCTGCCATGACGTCGGCGTCCTCTGCCTGTGCCAAATCGATGATGGTGGGCCAGCGTGTTGTGAATGCTTCGAAATAGCTTTTGACGGCCGCTACTGTGGTTTGTTGCAGCATGATCTCGGACATCCAGACACGGTAGGGGTCTGGGCGCATCCCTTTGGCGCGCTCAGCGGGGCTGACACGCCACGGCATCTGGCGGGCATGCCTGTCATACCATTCCAGTAGCAGGCTTGGATCGGGCGGATCACGCAGGTCTGACATACCTTTGATTTCGGCTCTCATTTGTGGGGTGGTTGCAGCGACGTCGCGCAACTAGAATAGCGTTCGAGAGAGGGAGTCAAACATGGCGCCACGCAACAGCCAGACACATGGGTTCAAGCGGACATCGAGTCTTCTGCAGACGCAGATCCGCAAGACTTCGGAAACCCGTGGATTTGCGCAATCCCGGCTCCTAACTCATTGGACCGAGATCGCGGGCGATGACATCGCAGCCATCAGCCGGCCCGTAGAGGTGCGCTATGGGCGCGGCGGGTTTGGCGCAACACTGACGCTTTTGACGACGGGTGCGCATGCGCCGATTCTCGAGATGCAAAAAGAAAAGCTGCGCGAAAAGGTCAACGCGGTCTACGGCTATAACGCGATTTCCAAAGTCCGGATCACGCAGACGGCCTCGACCGGATTTTCCGAAGGTCAGGTGAGCTTTGATCACGGACCCAAATCCGAGCGGAATGACACACCCGCTGCGATCCTGCCGCAAGCGCAGCAACTGGCAGGGGACGTTCAAGACGAGGGATTGCGCGCGGCGCTGGAACGTCTCGCAACAAACGTCTATTCAAAACCACAAAATCGGACCTAAGTCCTAAGGCAAACAGAGCAAAGGGTTTCGCAATGAAACAACAGTTGATGACGATTGCACTGGCAACGGCCCTCGTGGCTGGTGCGGGATGGTGGGTCGCTGGTACGGGCGCTGCCCCGACTGTAAACGGGCAGGCAATCGTTCTGCCAGGTGCGGCCAACGCACAGGAGAGCACCGCGGCGGACGTCACCATTCAGGAAATGGTTCTTGGTGCCGAAGACGCGCCGGTCGAAATGATTGAATATGCATCGTTCACCTGCCCGCACTGCGCGACCTTTCACCAAGGCGTGTTCAAGGACCTGAAAGCCGACTACATTGACACCGGCAAGGTCAAGTTCACCTATCGAGAGGTTTACTTTGACCGCTACGGTCTTTGGGGGTCGCTGGTCGCGCGGTGCGGCGGCGAAGACCGCTTCTTTGGCATCACCGAGATGATCTATGACACCCAAGGTGAATGGAGTCGCGCCGGTTCGGAAGCGGCCATTGCGGACGAGTTACGCAAGATTGGCCGGATTGCCGGTTTGGAAAACGAACAGCTTGAGGCATGTCTGACAAATGGCGACAAGGCCCGTGGTTTGATCGAATGGTATCAGGCCAATGCCGAAGAACACGGTATCAGCTCGACCCCGTCATTCGTCATCAATGGCGAGACCTATTCGAACATGAGCTATTCCGAGTTTCAGGAAATCATCGATGAGAAGGTTGGTGGCTAAGCCTGCCACTTAGAGACCTGAAATGTTCACCCGGTCCCTTCGATGAAGGGGCCGTTTTTTATTTCACCGATTAGATTTGTACGGCTCACACTAGAACACTAAATTTTTGGTTTTTCTACTTGAGGATGAGCGCATGGCTGCGCTAGCGTTAAGTGGTGTTTTCGAGTTCGAGTATTCAGGGTTCATATTTTATGGTGCATTGCATTCAGTCCTTCACGATTATCGCATCGCGTATGTCAGGTCGGCATACAGTGTTGCCGCTATTTTTCTAATTCAGGGTGGGTATTTGCCCGATGGTTGGTGCTCTGATCGGAGATACAACGAGGAACCTTTGCTGAATCAGCATAGGTCACGAAGCGGACCTATTGTTTCGCGCGCGAAACATTGGGGCCGGATCGGACCTATTAACCTTTTGATAAGATTTGGGCTTTTTGGGGCTGTCGCAGCGAACATACCGCTGAAACCAGCGCATCGAATATTTTGATCTTCATAGGAACATACCATGCCTTTCAGACTTGAATCCGCAATTTTCGAAGACACGCTTTTGATCAATGTCATCTTGGATGAGGCGTTGCCCTCGGGCGAAACTGACTTTCAGACATTCATTCGGACCCTCACTTACACCAATCCGGGCTTGAGCGGTCTGGCCCTTGAATTTGTTGGCACAATCGAGAACGAGGCGATCATCACGAACGAAGCGCCTTTGGTGATCCAAGAGTCTTATGCGGATGGTGTCGATGGCACAATCTCTGACAGTGCAGAAGTCGGTGATGTGCTATTCGCTTATGAGTTCAAGATCCTCCAAGCCGGGTCGATTGATATCGACATATTCGATGTTCAGCTGAATGGGGGCGCATTTGTTGACGCTTTGGATGGTGCCGCTGTTTTGAGTGTGCCGTTTGACGGCTCGGACCCGCAGATGGGCCCAACCAATGGCCCGGACAGTATCGATGGCACAGATGGCCCTGACACGCTGGCTGGTGACCACGGCAACGACACGATTGAAGGGGGGGCTGGCAATGATGTGATTGACGGAGGCCTTGGCGTGGACACCGTGGTTTTTGATGGTCCACAGAACAGCCATACGGTGACGATTTCGCCGTCAGGAACCACTGTTGAGGATCGGCGCACAGACGGGGCTGGCGCGGATACGTTGACCGGGATTGAACTGATTGACTTCAACGATGCTGCAGACTCGATCACGTTCGAGCTCAACAATTTTGGCGGTGCGGCGCAATTGTCGGCTGAGGAATTGGAAGCGATCATTGAGCTCTATATCGCATATTTCAATCGCGCGCCGGATGCGGTGGGGCTCAATTTCTGGGCAACAGCCTATGCCAATGGATTGTCGCTCGAAGGGATGGCAGAAGAATTTGCTCCGCAACCTGAGACGGTGGCGGCTTATCCCGAAGGAGCCTCCAATCTCGATTTTGCGACGACGGTTTACAACAATGTGCTTGGTCGAACGCCGGATCAGGAGGGTTTGAATTTCTGGGTGGGTGCGCTGGATAATGGCTATCCACGCGACAGCTTTATTCTAGGGGTGCTGGAAGGGGCCAAAGCGCTGCCACAATCAGATGCAAGTTCTGAATTTGTCACACAGCAAATTGCGGATCGGGCGTTTCTAGAAACCAAGGCCGACATCGGTGCCTATTTCGCGGTGCATCTTGGCATGTCTAATGTCGACAATGCCCGCACCGTCATGGACCTGTTCGATGGCTTTGCCGTGACAGAGATTGATGCCCGTGATCAGGCCGACGCATTCTATGACGGCGCCTTGGACCCGGTGAGCGGTGAGTTCCTGCTTCAGATCGTCGGTGTGGTGACGGACGATTTCGACCCGTCGACTATACTGTAGATCAAGTATCCCGCCGTCCTTCGCGGAGCCATGCGCCAAGGATCAGACCCGATGCCAGCAGCAGGACCAACCATCCCGGTAACATCGGTGTTTGTGTCACGTCGAGTGTCTCGAAGGCCTCGCGCGGGGTAATGCCCAGCCAGCCGCGACCTGCAGCAGGGCGGCCTTCGCCAACGGCGCGGATGGTTGGCACGCCGTCTTCAAGACGGCGCACACCGCCATTGGTGCCGTCTACGGCTGGTTCCAACGTCTCTCCGCTGGCGATGGTCTGTTCGAATTCGCGGGGTGCTGCGGGGCCAAGGCCAACGACCGCCTCCTGATCACCTTCGGCCAAGCGATAGAGGCCAATCTCGGGTCCGGTATAGAGCGCCTCAAACCTTCCGGGTGTGACCTCTTCGAGTGTGACCTCTTCTTCGGTGCCGACTGGGCGCGTGACGGTCACTGCGCCGATGGTTTCGTCCAGTGTACGCCGGATGATGCGCATGGTCTGACCAGTGGGTTCGGCCCAAAGGGCTTCTTCCTCGAGTTCGGGTTCTTTCATCATCCAGTGTGCTAGGCGCCGCAGCAGATCAAGCTGTGGGCCACCGCCTTCGAACCCGCGCGACCAAAGCCATGCGTGATCCGATGCGATCAGCGCGACGCGCCCTTCGCCGACGCGGTCAAGAACCAGCAGTGGTTTGTCGTCGATGCCGCTCATGACGACATCACCGCCAATGGGATCAACTTCGATCTGGCGCATCCAGCGGCCCCATGTGTCGGCACCCGCGAGCCCGGACGTGACAGGGTGACGGTCGCCCAGTTCGGTGATGCCGGGGCGGAAACCGCGTTCGATCACACGGGCGGTCGGTTCGGCAGGAATGATGTCGGCAAGGGGCGAGCGGTAGATGCTGTCGGCGCTGGCAAAATCGGGGCCAGCGGCGACCAGAACCGCGCCGCCTTCCTCGACGTAGTTGCGCACGTTGTCGAGATAGATCGCAGGCAGGATGCCGCGCCGTTTGTAGCGGTCAAAGATGATGAGATCGAAGTCTTCGATCTTTTCGAGGAACAGTTCGCGGGTGGGAAAGGCGATCAGCGACAGTTCTGTCACAGGCACGCCGTCTTGCTTTTCTGGCGGCCGCAGAATGGTGAAGTGGACCAGATCAACCGAGCTGTCTGATTTCAGGAGGTTGCGCCACGTGCGCCCGCCTGCATGCGGCTCTCCGCTGACCAAAAGCACGCGCAACCGATCGCGCACGCCGTTAATCTGAACGAGCGCTGTGTTGTTGCGTTCGGTCAATTCATCCTCGGCCAGTGGTACGGTGAACTGGATCACGTTGAGCCCACCGTGGGGCAGAGTGATCGGCAGTTCGATGTCTTCGCCGATGGGCATATCGAATTGCTGTGGCTCTGCCCCATCGACCGATATGTCGATCACGGTTGAGCTTGCCTGCGGTTCCGCGCCATCATCCTCGACCCGGAGGGTCAGGGTGACAGGTTCGCCCAAGATGGCGAAGGCTGGCGCGTTCTTGACGATCAGGCGGCGATCCCAGTCGGTTTCCTTGCCAGTCAGCAGTAGGTGCAACGGTGCAGGTAGATCGGGTGTGCGTTCCAGATCGTGGACGCGCCCGTCGCTGAGCAGGAAAACCCCGGCGATCCTGCCCCGGGGTTCTTCGGCCAACGCGTCGGACACGGCGGACATGAGCAGCGTTCCGGTATCGCCTTCGCCGTCACCGACCTCGATCCGGCGGATCTCGGTGTTTTCGCGGGCGTTTAGTTGCGCGGCCAAAGTGACCGCTGCGTTGGTGGTCGCGTCCAGACGGTCGCCCAGAGATTGGCTGGCGCTTTTGTCTTCGACGATCAGAACGATATTCGACAGCGGCGCGCGGTCCTCGACTTGATAGGACGGCTGCGCGAGTGCGGCCAAGACCACCAGCGCGGCCAATGCGCGAAGGGCCCATCCCTGCAACCCGCGCGAAAGGGCGAGTGCCACACCAAGTGCAGCCAAGCCCGCGAGAACAGCGATAATCACCCACGGGAGGAGTGGATCGAAGACAATGCTGCCGGTCATCAGTTACCCAATCTGTCAAGAAGTGCAGGCACGTGAACCTGATCGGATTTGTAGTTTCCCGTCAGCACGTGCATGACGAGGTTGACCCCAAAGCGGTACGCGATTTCGCGCTGGCGTTCGCCGGAATAGCCCCGCCCGATGGGGAAAAGCGGATTACCGCGTTCGTCCATCGCCCATGCCGCCGCCCAGTCATTGCCGCCGATGATTACGGGGGTGACGTTGTCATTGAGGTTGCGGAACGGCATGCCTTCGACCAATTCGGCGTCGGGTGGAGATGCTTCGACCCAGACATCGTGGCTGTTGTGGCGCCCGGGGAAGTCCTGGAGCAGGTAGAAGGTACGCGTCAGTACGTGGTCTTCGGGCAGCGGTTCAAGCGGGGGGATGTCCAGCGGTGCTGCGAGTTGTTGCAGCTTGCGTCCGTTTGGGCTGCCGGTGCCAAACCGCGCAATGTCGGCATCGCGTGTGTCGAACATGATCATCCCGCCCGAGCGTAGATAGGTGTTCAACTTGGCATATGCTTCGGCTGACGGTGTCGGCTGATCTGGCGTGATGGGCCAGTACAGGAACGGAAAAAACGCAAGTTCATCGGTTTCGAGGTTCACCGCGACAGGTTCCGCCGGTTCAACGGAGGTGCGGAAGAACAGTGTTTCGGACAGACCAAGCAGCCCGGCCTGCGCGGTGCGATCCAAGGTGTCGTCACCCGTGATGACGTGGGCGAAAGTCACTTCAGATGTCGTTGCAAGCGCGAACTGGTCTTCAGTAGATTGTGCCTTCGCTTGCGCGGCGGGCATCAGAAGCACTGCTAAGACAAGCGCTGCGGCTTTGGTTGCGCGTGGACCCGACAAGCGACCGGAGAGGAAGAGTGATGCGACAATATCTGCGAGTAAGAGCGCAATTGCCAGAGCCAAGAGCCATCCTGCCAAAGGTGTTTCCTCGGATTGGGTCAGGCCTTCGACCGTGATGTTTGATGGCCATGTCGCAGACATGAGCGTTGCGTCTGTGTCAAGCACGTTGCGGGCCAAAGCTCGGTCTTGGCTTTGGTAGAGGCCGGGGCGCAGGTCTGGACCCAAGCTTGCGTCGATCAAATCTTCGCCTGCTACACCGGGTAGGGTACTGCCATCTGCCAAGGCGCCAAACCCGTCCAGCACCAAATTTGGCTGCCAGATAGTGCCTGCAAGGTCTTCGGCGCTGGGTTGTGTGGCGCTACCGGCCGCAATGGCCAAACGTTCTAACATCTGCACGAATAGACCTGACAGCGGCAATGACGACCATTCGGCGTTTGCGGTGACGTGGAACAGAATGATTTGTCCCTGACCAACTGCTTTGCGTGTGACCAACGGTGTGCCGTCGCTGAGTTGCGCAATCACCCGTTCGGCCAGAGCCGGGTCAGGCTGCGCCATGACCTGTGCTGAAACAGTGACATCTGGCGCAATCGGCAGGCCAAAGAACGGGCTGTCTTCGCTGAATTCAGCCAGTGATTTCGGCTCACCCCAGCTCATTGCGCCACCAACGCTGCGGCCCCCGGCGCGGAGGCGTACCGGAAGAAGCGGATCTTCGGTATCCCTGCTGACGTCGCTTGCGGCCAAGCGTGGCCCGGCAAAACGCAGAAGGATGCCGCCGCCGTCGAGCCAGTCGAGCAGAGCTTCTTCTTCGGCGGCGCCGAGTGTTGCCACATCAGCCAGTGCGATTACATCCGGGTTCGCCGGGATCATATCCATTAGCGCGCCGGTCAGGAGATCTGCACTGGGTTCGAGTGCCTTTTGGAGGTAGTGAAGAGGGGACAGAAGTTGCAGACCTTCACGGTCTTCACGACCGGCCATCAGCGCGACTTCGCGGCGGCGCAGGCTATCGTCTGGCAGGGTAGTGGCCCCAGCGCTGCGGTTGCCTTCGATCTCGAACCGAGTGATCCGGGCGCGCAGTTCCGATGGCAGCGCAAGAGCCGTTTCCGTTGTTGCCGCGTCGGCGTCGAATGTAGCGGTCGCGCGTGCCAATACGGCTGGATTTCCAGCCGGGTCGCGCCCTCGGGCCAACACCGTTACGTCACGTTCGCTCGCGGTTTGGGCGCGCAGTACGGTCAGAACGATATTGCCGTCTTCGAATTGTGCAGGGGCAAGACCGAGAATGGTTTGACCGGCCTGAAACACCGTGACGGTGCCTCGGGTCTCAAGTTCGCTCAAAAGGGTTTCTCGGGCGTCATGTTCAAGACCGTCTGACATCCAGTAGGTGTCGAAATCACCGTCGGGCAAAAGTTCAAGAGCGCGATCCACTTGGGTTGAGTTAAGATCCCATGGCTCTGGTGCCAAACCGACGATGCGGGCGCGCAGGTCGTCGGCTGTTTGAAAGCTGGTGGGTTCCGGCGCGGTCAGTTTGATTAGTGCCACACGACGGTCATCGCGCGCTGCCTGAACCATCAAACTGTCAAGTGCTTGGGTTCTGGCGCGCCAGCTTGCGGCGCTGGCCCATGACCCGTCCATGACCACCAAGAGTGGGCCATCATTTGCCGCCAGATCATCAGTTTCCGGGTTCAGGATTGGACCTGCGAGGCCAATGATCAACGCGGCAACCGCTAGCATACGCAACAGCAGCAGCCACCATGGTGTTCGGTCGCTGACCTGATCGTCATCCTTTAGGCCAAGCAAGAGAACCACGCCTGGGAACACGCGGCGGATCGGGGCAGGTGGCACTGCCCGCAAGATCAACCAGAGGATCGGCAGCGTAAGAAGCGCCAGAAGTAGCCAAGGAGTTGCGAAACCGATGCCAAATAGCGTCATCCGTGAGCCCCATCCATAGCCCGGTAAATCCAGAGAAGCGCGGATTGCGCGCTGTCGCTTGTGTGGTGGCTTAGGTATTGCCAGCCGGTCAGGCGCGACAGCTGTTCCAACCGGTCTTTGCGTTCAGCGAGGCGATCAAGATAGCGCGCTCGCAGATCGCCGGCTTTGAGCGTTTCGTGTATCAAGCCGCCGCCAACGCTTTGGAAAATCGTACGTCCGTCGAAGGGAAAATTTTCTTCACTCGGATCGAGAATTTGCACCAATGCGCCGCGGACCCCTCGGTCTGCCGCCTTGGTCAAAGCGGCCTCAACGGGGGCCGGATCACCCAAAAAATCGGAAAAGAAAATCGCACGAGATTGCGGGATCATGCCGCGTGCTTCGGGTTCGGAATAATCGTCGACGTCATCGACCGACAGCATCTCGGCCAGACGGGTAATTTGTGCTTGGCCTCGGCGCGGAGGCAGGTCGAACCCGGTAAGGCCGACACGTTCTCCTCCTCGGACCAGCAGGATCGAACCGGCCAGCGCAAGGGTGCGCGCGCGGTCGGCTTTTGTGCTGAGATTTGCATCTGAGGCAAAACGCATCGACGCAGCCTGATCGACCCATAGTATGACGCTTTGAGCAATTTGCCATTCTCGCTCGCGCACAAACTGCGTATCGCTGCGTGCAGATCTCCGCCAATCAACATCCCGCAGCGCATCGCCCTGTTGTAATGGGCGGTATTGCCAAAAATCATCACCAAGCCCAGAGCGCCGCCGCCCATGTTCACCCAGCAGGACGGTTCCTGCAAGGTGTTCAGCCCGGGCCAAAAGCGCGGGGAGTTTGGCGGCTTCTTCTTCCGAACGTTGGCGAAGGGCAGTGACTGTCGTCACGCAGCCGCCTCGGTCGCCACCATACGATGGGCTACTTCGTCAATCAGGTTGCCAAGGTCTTCGCCGCGTGCCCGTGCCGAGAAGGTCAGCGCCATACGGTGGGTCAGAACGGGGCGCGCCATGTTGATCACGTCCTCTGGTGCAGGTGCAAGCCGCCCTTTGAGCAGTGCGCGCGCGCGGACCGTGAGCATCAACGCCTGAGCGGCGCGCGGGCCGGGGCCCCATGCCACGGTGTCTTTCACGCGATCACTGGCCAGCGGGTCGTGCGGTCGGAATGCGCGAACAAGGTCGAGGATCATCTCGACCACGGCATCGCCCACAGGCATTCGGCGCAACAGTTTCTGTGCCGCGATCAATTCGGCGGCTGTGAACACACCATACGCCTCGGCCTCTTCTGCGCCGGTTGTGGCCATCAGGATTTCTTTTTCTGTCTGTCTATCCGGATATTGAACGTCGATCTGAACCAAAAAGCGGTCGAGCTGCGCTTCGGGAAGCGGATAAGTGCCTTCTTGCTCAATCGGGTTCTGGGTGGCGAGAACGTGGAACGGAGCCTCAAGCGGGCGGGTTTCGCCGGCAACGGTTACGACCTTTTCCTGCATTGCCTGCAACAGAGCGGATTGTGTGCGTGGTGAGGCACGGTTGATTTCGTCTGCCATCAAAAGCTGGCAGAAAATTGGCCCGGGAATGAACTTGAAGGCGCGGCTGCCATCGGTCCCGGTTTCCAGAACCTCGGAGCCTAAAATGTCGGCTGGCATCAAGTCGGGTGTGAACTGAACCCGGCTGCCGTTGAGCCCCATCACGGTCGAGACCGTTTCGACAAGTCGGGTCTTGCCGAGACCCGGCAAGCCGATCAGCAACCCGTGGCCACCACATAGGAGTGATGTCAGGGTCAGTTCGACAACGCGTTCCTGACCGATAAAGCGACGGGTGATCGCCGTCTTGGCCTGCGCCAGCTTGTCTTCCAGCGCTTCGATCTCAGCGACCAAATCTTCGGCTGCGACCATGACGTGTCTCCCTTGCGCATTACATTGGTTTCAGGAAAGTGTAACGCGCAAAGGGGAAATGGCAAAAGCAATGAGCGCACAAGATCGTGTTATTCCGTCCGCAGAAGGCATCGCTGCCTCTGTTCGCGCCACCAAGAGTAAAGGTTTGCCGCCCGTGCACCTTTGGAATCCGCCGTTTTGCGGGGATTTGGATATGCGTATCGCGCGGGACGGGACTTGGTTCTACATGGGCACGCCGATTGGGCGCGCGCCGTTGGTCAAACTGTTTTCGTCAATTTTGCGGAAAGATGGCGATAAGTACTTTCTCGTCACGCCGGTCGAGAAGGTTGGGATCACCGTAGACGATGCACCGTTTGTGGCCATCGATTTCGATGTGTCGGGCGACGGTGAAGCGCAGGTTTTGACCTTTACCACACATGTCGGGGATACGGTTGCAGCGGGACCTGACAACCCTATACGCGTTGAACGCGATGCCAAGACTGGAGAGCCGTCGCCGTATGTTTTGGTTCGTGCCAACCTTGAGGCGCTGATCGACCGCAAAAGCTTTTACCGCTTGGTCGAATGCGGGGCGCATCATGAAGTGGATGGCGCAAGCTGGTTCGGGGTGTGGTCGGGCAGTTCTTTTTTCCCGATTATCCCCTCCTCAGAGCTTCCCGATTGAGGTGCACTGAAAGTTGGTTCGCACGGCGTTGTCCGCAAAACGAGCGCATCAGTCGCCCAGTTTGGCGTGCACTTCTTCCAGATCAATCTCGCCGATGGGCATCTTGTTGCCCGGGTTTTCGAAATCGTATTTGAACAGGTCGAAATCTTTTTTGTAGATCTCGTAGATCAGATGCATCGACAGGTCGTCGAAATAATCCTCAACCGGATGGGCGCGTTTTGGGCCGTGCCCTTCGCTTTCGTTGAAGCGGGGGATCGTGGTCAAATCGATTTTCTGTTTTGTTTCAACATGCTCTAGAACGTCGGCCATCCCGTCGTTAAAGCTTTCGGTCCAGAAGATGTTGTCGTAACGACCACCGTTCACGATGAACGTGCTGATATGCCCCGACATGGCCGACCAGTGAATGTCCGGATCCATTGGGCGACGCCAGCGAATGGTGTCGCGCGCGAACAAGAGGAAGCGACGGAAGCTTTTGACCTGATCGAATTCCTGTTTACCGTCATCGCCGCCGACTTCGATCCCGTATTTCTGGATCAGAAGTGGTACAAGGTTGCCCCGATACCGTTTGCCGTTGCGCTGGATGCCGCAAATCTTGTCGAAGAACGAACTCAGGATGCGAGTATACGGATTGCGCACACAGGTAAACGAATAGGTATCATGCGCCTGAATGCGTTGTGTGATCGGGTCTTTGCTGTGGTCCAGAGCCCATTTGTGCAGGCCGTTTTGCGCATCATGGATGTCACCCTCAAAGAATTCACCATGATCAGAATAATACATGATCTGACCAATGGTCGAACATGCGCATTTGGGAACCACGCGATAGACCATGCTTTCGCTTTCGGTCATCCACGTTCCGGGAAAACCCATAATCTGCTGCCTCCAGCCTCGTTCCGGGCTCTTGTCGTCCGGTAACGTAAACAAAAAATCAAATAAAGTCGGTTTATTCAATGACTGAACACGCTTATCACTACAAGAACGAGGTAAAAATAGGGCAAATGCGGACCTGAATGGCGAATGTTGCCTTCATACTCCTGTGTCACAAGGACCCGGACGCAATCATCCGACAGGCGCTGAGCCTGACAGCGGTCGGAGATTTCATATCCATTCACTTTGATGCGCGTGCCGACGCCCAAGCATACAAAGCGATTCAAACCGCGCTTTCTGACAATCCAAACGTGACCTTTGCCAAGAAGCGAATCAAGTGTGGTTGGGGGGAATGGTCGCTGGTTCAAGCCACGCTTTATGCCGTCGAAGCAGCAGTGGACGCGTTTCCGCGGGCTACCCATTTCTATATGCTGTCTGGCGATTGTCAGGCGATCAAGACTGCCGAATATGCCCATGCCTATCTAGACCGCGTGGATGCGGATTTCATCGAAAGCTTTGATTTCTTCGCATCCGACTGGATCAAGACTGGGATGAAAGAAGAGAGGCTGATTTACCGCCACTACTTCAACGAACGCACGCACAAAACGATTTTCTACCAGAGCTATCAGCTGCAAAAAAAGCTCGGTTTGACACGGAAAATTCCCGAAGATCTCGAGATCCAGATTGGCAGTCAATGGTGGTGTCTGCGTCGCCGCACAATCGAGGCAATCCTCGATTTTGTCGGGAAGCGACGCGATGTCATGCGTTTTTTCAGTACCACATGGATCCCGGACGAGACTTTCTTTCAGACTCTGGTTCGGCATCTGGTGCCGGAGAACGAGATTGAGTGCCGGACGCTGACCTTTTTGATGTTCTCGGATTACGGGATGCCGGTCACGTTTTATAACGACCATTTCGATTTGCTGCTGAGCCAGGACTTTCTGTTTGCCCGCAAGATCAGCCCTGAGGCGTTGCAACTGAAAGAACGGCTGGGATCGCTTTATTCGGCCAAGGGTGTCAATTTCGAGATCTCAAACGAAGGTCGGTCGCTTTACAAGTTTCTTACTGGTAAAGGCCGGATCGGGCGTCGTTTTGCGCCGCGGTTCTGGGAAACCGAAAGCACGTTGGGCCGAGAACGCGAGTTGCTTATCGTGGTGTGCAAAAAATGGCATGTCGCAAAGCGGCTGGTGTCACGTATTCGGCAGCTGACCAATGTTCCGTGCATCGAATACCTGTTCAACGAAGAGGACACCGATCTTCTGGATATGGGGGGGATTCAGTCGACGCTTGGGAAACGCCACCGTCACCGCCGGTCTTTGATGCGGATGCTGTTCGATTACTACGACACGGATCGGATGGTCGTTTGCATGGATCCCGGAAACCTGGAACTTCTCGAAGATTTCTGCCGCGATCGTGCAACCACGCGATTGCTTGAAATCAACTGTACGTTTTCCGACGACTATCTGATCGGTCATGCGATGCGGGTTGGGCTGGCCGGTGAACGTACGCCGCAGGAAACGCTTGAACGGCTGCTTCCGACAATTCGTAATGACATTGTTCACGAAAGTGACCGCATCCGTGACGCTGAATTCGAAAATCACCTGCGTATCCGCGAGGAAGACAGCATCGAGGCCAATGCGACGGCTTTGGCCAGCTTTTTGTCGATTGCGCCTGAACAAGCGCTCGACATTGCGCGAACTGACCACCTGTTTGCAGATTGAGGAACCGCCATATGGCTTATGTCTATGATGATCAGAATGTCTTTGCCAAAATTCTACGGGGAGAGATCCCGAACGATACTGTTATGGAAACCGAACACAGCCTGGCCTTTCGCGATATTCAGCCGCAGGCGCCGGTGCATGTTCTGGTAATCCCTAAAGGCCCGTATGTCTGCTATGATCATTTTGCGAGCGACGCCAGCGATGCTGAGATCGTTGATTTTAATCGCACAATTGCTGCGGTCTGCAAGCAAGAGGGCGTACAGGCTGATGGCTACCGGATTATATCGAACGCAGGCGATGCCGGGGTGCAGGAAGTGCCGCATCTGCACATTCACGTTCTGGGCGGACGTGGGCTTGGGCGTATGTTGCAGCCTGCGCGTTGATGCGCAGAAAGTAGCGTTCGGTTAGGCGGAACGCGTCAACGACAAGAACACATCTTCCAGATCGGCCTGTTCTGTGCGCACATCGCGGATGCGCACACCGTTGTCGCGAAGCATGGTCAGCACGTCTTCGGCTGTGGTTTGCCGGGCGCGGTAGCTCACTGCCAACGTGCCATCCTCGCGGGTTGTGATGCCGATGCCTTCGACCTCGGGAAGCACGCCGATCTCGGCATCGGGTTGGATCACCATGGTTTTGGCATCCAGCGCACCCAACAAGTTGCGGGTGCTGTCGCGGGCAACGACCTCGCCGTGATTGATAATTGCGATCTCGTCGCACATCTCTTCGGCCTCTTCGAGATAATGCGTCGTCAGAATGATGGTCATTCCGTTTTCGCGATTAAGCTTGCGAACATTGTTCCAAAGCATCTGGCGTAGTTCGATGTCGACGCCCGCAGTTGGTTCATCCAGCACGAGCACATGTGGGCGGTGGACCAGTGCTTTGCCCAAGAGCAATCGCCGCCGCATGCCGCCCGAAAGAGTCCGAGCATAGGCCTCGGCTTTGTCGCTGAGGCCGATCATTTCGAGAATCTCATCAGAGCGACGCTCTGATTTTGGTACACCGTAAAGCCCAGCTTGTACTTCGAGCGCTCCACGTGGCGTGAAGAAAGGATCAAGGTTTAGTTCTTGCGGCATCACACCAATAGAGGCACGCGACTGGCGCGGGTTCACGTCCTGATCCCAGCCCCAAATCGTCACTTTGCCGGCGGATTTGGTCACGAGTCCTGCAAGGATATTGATCAGCGTAGATTTGCCAGCGCCGTTCGGTCCCAAAAGCCCGAACACCGATCCCTGCGGAATGGTCAGGTCTATACCTTTCAGGGCCTCTTTGCCGCCGGAATAGGTTTTGTGCAGACCTTCGATCTCAATGGCGCTCTGTGTCATCGCTATCTCTTGCTCCCTTGGTCGTGTCGTCTTAAACCGCACCTAGTGGAAAACACCAATGAAGGAAACGCAGCAGATGGCTACGCAAGCGCCCGAAACAAAGATCGTGGACAGCTACCGCATCGCCTGTGATGGCGGCGAAGGGGCCTTGGGCCACCCGCGCGTCTGGCTGCAAATCCCGCATGACACTGGTTGGGTCGAATGCGGCTATTGCGATGCCAAGTTCATTCACAAGGATTTTGCAGACACGCAGGATTCGTGAACGCCAAACGCATTTGCGCCGGCCTCTTGGCGCTGGCGGTTTGTGTGACGATTGTCACGCGCATTTGGCTTCGGATCGACCGCTACGATATTGGGTTGATTGATACGCTGGCGTTTAACTACCGGTACTTCACGATTTGGACCAACACACTGGTTGGTTTGTCTTGTGCTTTGGTGGCCGCAGGATGGCGAGAGTCCCCCAAGGTGCAAAGCGGGTTATTGTTGTCGATCTCGATGGTGGCCATCGTGTACCACGTGCTTTTGGCGCACCTTCGAGATTACCAAGGCATCGACATGGTGATTGATGTGATGCTGCACACGCTGATCCCGGTGGCCTTTGCCGGATACTGGCTTGTGTTTGTGCACAAGGATGAGGTGCGTTACCCCAATGTTCTGCCGTGGCTGATCCTGCCGTTTCTTTATTGTGTTGTAGCGATGGTCCGTGCGCAATTCGACGGACGGTATCCTTACCACTTTTTGAATTTTGGCGATCTGGGTCTGTTCAGGACCACGTTGAACATTCTTGGCCTTTTGGTTGTGTTTTCGGGCTTTGGCGCATTGATCGTTTGGGCTGGCCGGCGGCTTGGGAGGATTCAGGCGTTTGTGGGCCGCGAGTGATCAACGCCGTTAGCTGATCGGGATGGGCGCAGGCCCGCAAGGCAGGACAGGGGTATCATCGTCTGGCCCGGTCAGGAACTGCAGAACCTTTTCGCCGGACCACGCGGTGATGTCTCGCCCGTTGGTGTCAACGCCACTGCCAATGACGGTGCCAGTTTCGTTGTTGAGCGTGTGATAAAGCACGTTTGCCTCAACCCCGTTTTCGCAAACCAAGTTGGCACGTCCCGGAGTGTCTGCTCCGCCAGCCTTCCATTCGCCGGTGCAGGATGTGCCATCGTTCAGAAAGCCGATCACGATACCTGTGTCCCAGCCATGTGCCTGCCCATCGAAATACACGCCTTCGGACCCCATACATGCAAGCGCCCGAACGCAATTGGCTTTGTCGTAGGGGATGTTCTCGCAAGCGGGCAACGTGCTGCGTTTGTCGACGCCGGAATCAAGCCCGTCCAGGGTAATCTGATCGTTGGCAAAGGCTGGAGTGCTGACGAAAATACCTAAGAGAAAAATATGTAAACCATGCATCGAACAAACCTTGCTTGTGTTTCTCGCGGCATAATAATTCGGTGCCTCTTGCAGACCAGTGAAAAATCAGGCTGCGTGTTGTGCGTGCAGGTTTATGCTGACGTCAGGCAGGTGAAGATGCCCTGTCTTTCGAGAGTGTTTTGATCGCGCGACTTCCATGTCTCTGTCGAGTCAGAGAAAACGTCCGCGCATGATCTGAACTCCGTCGAACGCCCAAAGCAACGTGAGGCCGATCATCATCGTCACGGACCCGAAACCGGTCAAAGCACCCAACGGTGGTTTTGGATCAAGCGACGACATCGCCACAAAAAATGTTCCGATAGCTCCGAAAAAATAGATAAGGCCGCGCAAAGGTCGACCGGCTGGATAGCAGTGAAACCCAAGGAATCCGCCAAACCACCACAGCGCGACAGTGGCCACGTGAGAAGCGGTCTTAGGTTCGGCTTTTGCAGCTGCCGAGGGCGCCGGCGGCGCACCGGCACCACAGTTCGTGCAGTTTTCCGCATCGCCGCTGATTGCTGACCCGCAATAGTTGCACCCAACAACAGTGCGTTTCCGCGTCATAGCCCATATTTGGCGACCCGACTTAAAAATCCCGTATAGCAAGCCATTGGTTGCGATCTGTGTGAACAAGGCCCGCAAAACGTCGAAAGGAGATTTTCTGGCGTAATGATCGGAATGTCTCATGGCGATTGCTTTCTTGAATACGTCAGGAGGGTCTATGAGCGAACTATGGCGATCTTTTGCAGAAAGGGGGCCGATATCAGGAAAACCGTGTTCGACACATTCAGGCTGACGTGCTGGCGTGAACAACGGGCACTGGCCCACCTCTTCAATCCGTGGCAGAACCAAATCGGACCAGAACAAGGACGCGCGGAATGGCATTCGGCAAAGGACACCACCTTCACCTGATCGACGGCTCGGCCTTTATCTTCAGGGCGTACCACGCGTTGCCACCGTTGACGCGGAAATCAGATGGATTGCCTATTGGTGCGGTGTCAGGCTTTTGCAACATGTTGCAGCGCTATGTCGAAGGGAACGCCGGTTCCGATGTGACCCATGTTGCGGTGATCTTTGACAAGGGCAGCCACACGTTCCGCAATGACATGTACGATCAGTACAAGGCTAACCGCGAGGCGATGCCCGAAGACCTGCGCCCGCAGATCCCGCTGACGCGACGTGCGACTGAGGCGTTCAATATCGCCTGCGAAGAGCTTGAGGGCTACGAGGCGGATGACATCATCGCCACGCTTTCCGTTCAGGCTCGTAAGGCCGGAGGGCGGGTGACGATCATTTCTTCTGACAAAGACCTAATGCAGTTGGTCGGTGACGGTGTCGAGATGTTCGACGCTATGAAGAACCGCACCATCGACCGCGACGGTGTTTTTGAGAAATTTGGCGTCTTTCCCGAACGGGTGGTGGATGTTCAGGCTTTGGCCGGTGACAGCGTCGACAATGTTCCGGGCGCACCTGGAATTGGGGTCAAGACTGCTGCCCTATTGATCAACGAATTCGGAACACTGGAAGACCTTCTGGATCGCGCGGAAGAGATCAAACAGCCCAAGCGCCGAGAAACCCTTATCGAAAAGCGCGACCAGATTGAACTGAGCAAAAAACTTGTACTTCTGGATGAAAACACACCGCTTGGTTTTACGCTTGATGATCTTGAGGTCCGCGAGCCTGATCCAGACAAGCTGATGACGTTCCTCGCCGAGATGGAGTTCCGCACACTGACCAAGCGCATTGCCGACGCGCTTGAGGTTGAGCCACCCGTCATTCAGGACACCACACCCGAAGGTGCCAATCCACCAAAAGGTGACGCGCCTGAGTTGCCGGCTATGAACCCGGATGCTTATGAATGTGTCAGCGACCTTGCAGCCTTGCTAACGTGGGTCGATGCGGCGAACGAAAAAGGTTGGGTGGCGTTTGATACCGAAACCACTGGGCTGAACGATATGACCGCCGATTTGGTCGGGCTGTCGTTGTGTATTGAGCCGGGCAAGGCCTGTTATGTGCCGCTCGCACATAAGTCCGAACAGGGGGAGGGATTGTTTGGTTCCGATGCGCTGGCTGAAGGTCAGATCCCGCTTGATGACGCATTGAGGGCGCTGAAGCCGCTGCTTGAAGACCCGGCCGTGATCAAGATCGGCCAGAATATGAAATACGATACCAAGATCATGTCGCGCTATGGGGTCAATGTTGATCCGATCGACGACACAATGTTGATGTCCTACGCGATGAATGCCGGGCTTCACAGCCACGGGATGGACACTCTCTCGGAACGCTATCTGGGTCACACGCCGATCCCGATCAAGGAGTTGTTGGGCAGCGGCAAAAGCCAGATCACCTTTGACCGTGTGCCCATCGAACAGGCCGTCAAATACGCGGCCGAGGATGCCGAGGTTACGCTGCGTCTTTGGATGATGTTCAAACCGCAACTGCATCAGGTCAAGGTCACGCGCGTCTACGAGACGATGGAACGACCGCTGGTCCCGGTGCTGGCACAGATGGAGCGACACGGAATAAAGGTGGACCGGGACACGCTGTCCCGGATGTCGAATGCGTTCAGTCAAAAGATGGCCGGGTTGGAGGACGAAATTTACGAGCTTGCCGGTCGCAAATTCAACGTGGGCTCACCTAAGCAGTTAGGCGAGATCTTGTTTGACGAAATGTCTCTTGAGGGTGGCAAGCGCGGCAAGACCGGTGCGTACGCGACCGGTGCGGATGTGCTCGAAGACTTGGCCACCGAACACGAACTGCCGCGCCGCGTGCTGGATTGGCGCCAGCTGTCCAAGCTGAAATCGACTTATACCGACGCACTACAAGATCACATCAATCCTGAGACGGGCCGCGTTCACACGTCTTATTCGATTGCGGGGGCCAACACGGGTCGGCTCGCCTCGACCGATCCAAACCTGCAAAACATTCCGATCCGGTCCGAGGAAGGCCGCCGCATTCGTGAGGCATTTGTCGCTGAAGAAGGCAAGACGCTTGTCGCGCTCGACTATAGCCAGATTGAATTGCGCATCCTCGCCCATATCGCTGATATTCAAGCGCTCAAAGACGCGTTTAAAGAGGGCCAAGACATTCACGCAGCCACAGCTTCCGAGATGTTCAACGTTCCTTTGGAGGAAATGACACCAGATGTGCGCCGTCAGGCCAAAGCGATCAATTTCGGGGTGATCTACGGTATTTCCGGCTTCGGCCTTGCCCGCAATCTTCGCATCCCGCGGGCCGAGGCGCAGGGCTTCATCGACCGCTATTTCGAACGCTTCCCCGGTATTAAGGCGTATATGGACGAAACCACCAAGTTCGCCAAAGAGCACAACCGTGTCGAAACACTTTTTGGTCGTGTCATCCACACACCTGAGATCAACGCCAAAGGTCCGCGTGCCGGTTTTGCCAAACGCGCCGCGATCAATGCGCCAATCCAAGGGACAGCGGCTGACATCATCCGTCGCGCGATGATCCGGATGCCAGATGCGATTGCAAAGCTGCCGGTCAAAATGCTGTTGCAGGTACATGACGAATTGCTGTTCGAGGTCGAAAAGGGCGCCGAGGACGATCTTATCAAAGTCGTACGCGAGGTGATGGAAGCCGCCGCCGATCCGGTGGTTCACCTGACGGTTCCGCTGGTCGCCGATGCCGGGCAAGGGGCAAACTGGGCCGAAGCGCATTGACGATGGGAGGGGAATTAGAAATCTCTTCGCAAGGATTTTTGAAGATTAATCGCCACCATGAATGGCGTCGTATTTGACAGCGCTACGCATCCCCAACCGCACTGCGCGGCATTTGTGGTTGTCGGTGAACGGGCTTGGTGATGCACCAACTGGCCGGTGCGATGCGTCCCGCCTGATCCAATCTCTGGGGTTTGTGCAGCTTGATACGATCCAGGTCGTGTCCCGCGCGCATCATCATATCCTCTGGAGCCGCAATCAGAACTATCGCGAGCCGATGTTGAATAAACTGTTGGCCAAGGATCGTTCGGTCTTTGAGCATTTCACCCATGATGCGTCTGTGCTGCCGATGGAGTTTCTGCCTATGTGGCAACGGCAGTTTCGTCGGATGCAAGACAAGGTTGGTCGGTCGTCGTGGTACGGCAAGCATCTTGACCCGGATCACCTTGACCAGATCAAAAGCCGGATTACGGAAGAAGGGCCGCTGAGCACGCATGATTTCGACACCAAGATCGAAGGCAAACGCGAGATGTGGAAACGTCCGCCGCATAAGATCGGCTTGGACTACCTTTGGTATGCAGGAGTTCTGGCGACCTGTCATCGTGATGGGTTCACCAAGTATTACGACCTCGCTGAACGTGTCTTTCCAGCGCATCTCTACGAACAGGATATTCCGGACCGTGACCAGATCGACTGGCTGTGCCACGCGGCGCTGGATCGGATTGGAATTGGCTCATTGGGTGAGGTTCGCAAATTCTGGGATGCGACGGAGGTCACCGAAGTTTCTGCTTGGGCAGAACGGCATGTGGCCTCTTTGATCCCAGTTGAGGTTGAATCTGTTGATGGCACTTGGACCAAGGCCTTTGCCGCCCCGGATATCGAGGAGCGTTTGTCGGCGCTCTCGCATCCAACGTCGCGGCTGCGTATCTTAAACCCTTTTGATCCGGCGATCCGCGATCGCGCGCGGCTGAAACGGCTGTTCGGCTTTGATTATACCGTGGAAATGTTTGTGCCCGCCGCCAAACGTCGGTGGGGGTATTACGTCTATCCTATGTTGGAAAGGGACTGCTTGGTGGGCCGGATCGAAGTTAAGGCGGATCGGCCGAAGGGTACGCTGACTGTGCAAAACCTTTGGTGGGAACCCAAGGTCAGGGCGACTGCGCAGCGGTTAGCGAAACTTGACAGTGAGCTGGGTCGGCTGGCCCGATTGGCTGGCGTTGATGATGTGCGCTGGCAAGTTGGTTAGGCTTGGTGCCATTGACACCAAGCCAAGGTGTTTTAGCGCAAGAGACCTTTGAGGGAATTGAAAACCATGCTGCTGGCTTTGCACCATGTCGCGATCATCTGTTCGAACTACGAGCGCTCCAAGCACTTTTATACGGATGTGTTGGGACTGAGGATGATAGGCGAAAACTACCGCCCGGATCGGGAGTCTTGGAAGCTAGATATGGCGCTGCCCGATGGCACCCAAATCGAATTGTTCTCGTTCCCAGACGCGCCGAGGCGGGCATCACGGCCCGAGGCTCAGGGTCTGCGGCACCTCGCGTTTGCGACGGCTGATGTCGAGGCCGCGAAAGCCCACTTGGAAGCACGCGATGTGAGTGTCGAAGCGGTGCGTATCGACCCGTACACCGGTCGGAAATTTACGTTCTTTCCCGACCCAGACGGCCTCCCGTTAGAGCTATATGAGGTCAATCAAACCGCCAGCTGGAGCTGACCGAATTAAACCAAACCGGCAGCCTTGAAGAGTACTTTCAGGTCGGCTTCGGGGCGTGGCCCAATGTGAGAGATTACCTCGGCCGCTGCGACGCATCCCATGCGCCCGGCGGTTTCCATGTCGCGCCCATTGGCCAAACCGTAGAGGAACCCAGCGGCAAACTGATCGCCCGCACCTGTGGCGTCGACGGGCACAACTTTGTCCACGCCGATATCAAAGCGTTCGCCTTTGTGTATGATCGATACGCCATCGCCCGAGCGAGTGCATACAACCAACGGGCAAATCGCGGCGACGGCGGCCAGATCAGCCTCAAGATTGTTGTTTTGGTAGAGCGACATGATCTCGGCTTTGTTGCCGATCACATAGTCCATTTCTTTTTCAATCAGGTTCAGAAAATCAGCGCGGTGACGTTCGACGCAGAATGGATCAGAGATGGCGATGCCCGACATGCCACCTGCGGCACGGCAGGTGCGTGCGGTGCGGATGAAGGCGTCTTTGCCTTTGTCCTTGTCAAAAAGGTAACCTTCGAGAAAGACGATCTCCGCTTCTGCGGCGACATCCTCTGACACGTCTTCAGGCCCCAATTCGGCCGAGATCCCGAGATAGGTGTTCATTGACCGCTCGCCATCGGGCGAGACAAAGATCATTGACCGCGAGGTGGGCAATTCACCGCCGGACACGGGAGCATTTACAAAGCTGGTGCCGTCTTTTTCCATGGCATCGGCATAAAAACGGCCAAGTGCATCATCATGTACCCGTCCTATAAACCCGGTGCGCAACCCAAGATTGCCAAGGCCCGCAAGCGTGTTGGCGACTGATCCACCGGGCGTCTGGGTGCGTTCCTTCATCGCAGCATAAAGCGTTTCGCCGCGTTCGCGCTCGACCAGTTGCATGATGCCTTTCTGGATGCCCATTAGATCCAGAAATGTGTCTTCGGCGCGTGCGATCACATCGACAACGGCGTTGCCGATGCCGACAACCTGATATTTCTTGCTCATTCGGTTTTGTCCTCGAATTGACAGAGATCGCGGATCACGCAGACACCGCATTTTGGTTTACGCGCCACACAGGTGTAGCGCCCGTGGAGGATCATCCAGTGGTGGGCATGCTGCTGAAAGTCGACTGGGATATGATCTTCGATGGCACGTTCTACGGCCACAACATCTTTGCCGGGACAGATGCCACTGCGATTGCCTAGACGAAAAATATGTGTGTCCACTGCTTGGGCCGGATAGTGCCACCACATGTTGAGAACCACATTGGCGGTCTTGCGGCCGACGCCCGGCAAGCCTTCCAATGCCGCGCGGGAATTGGGAACTTCACCGCCGTACTGTTCGACCAGAATGCGGCTTAACTTGATGACGTTTTTGGCCTTGTTGCGATAAAGGCCAATCGTCTTGATGTGCTCGATCACACCTTCTTCACCAAGCTCCAGCATCTTTTCGGGCGTGTCGGCAATCTTGAAAAGGTCTTTGGTGGCTTTGTTCACACCAACGTCGGTTGCTTGCGCTGATAAGGCTACGGCGACTACCAGAGTGTAGGCGTTGACATGGTCAAGTTCGCCTTTGGGTTCCGGGTCTACCGCCTGAAAGCGGGTAAAGATCTCGCGGATCGTGTGGTAATCGAGTTGCTTGGCCATGGCTTCCCATATGCCGCGCGATGGCCTTGGGAGCAAGCATTCACCTTGCGCAGGTTTCGGGTCGCTTGGGGCGTGCCCAATCGGCTACATCTGATGACACGCGATCGAAAAGGATGTTTGGATGAAACCCCTCGCAGAAGACAGCCAAGGCTATCATTTCAATATCATGCGCCGTGCGCTGGATGTGATCGATGATCAAGGACCTGCAGTTTCGTTGGATGCGTTGGCGTCCGAGATGAACATGAGCCCAGCACATTTTCAGCGCGTGTTTTCGCGATGGGTGGGCGTGAGCCCAAAACGGTATCAGCAGTATCTTACGTTGGGCCATGCCAAAGCGCTTTTGCAAAACCGGTTTACGACTTTGCAAACTGCGCACGAAGCAGGGTTATCGGGTGGTGGGCGGTTGCACGACTTGTTCCTGCGGTGGGAGGCCATGAGCCCGGGTGATTTTTCCCGTAAAGGCGAAGGACTGTCTATCTTTTGGGGTTGGTTCGACAGCCCATTTGGTCCGGCATTGGTGATGGGCACAAATAAGGGGCTTTGCGGTATCGGCTTCGCATCCGAATGTACCGAGGCCGAGGCGATGCAAGATTTGTGTAGCCGTTGGCCTAATGCGAGTTATCAGGAGGCCCCGGAACGGATCACGCCCTGGGTTCAAAACGCTTTCGGGCAGTCCGGCGGGGACGTGCCGCTTTACCTCATCGGCGCGCCATTCCAAATTAAGGTTTGGGAAGCGCTTATGCAGATCCCGTCTGGGCATGTGACAACCTATTCCGAAATTGCTGATTTTATTGGCCATCCCAAAGCGGTGCGTGCTGTTGGAACGGCGGTCGGGCGCAACCCGATCAGTTATCTGATCCCGTGCCATCGCGCCTTGCGCAAGTCCGGAGGATTGGGCGGCTATCACTGGGGTTTGCCGGTAAAACGCAGCATTTTGGCTTGGGAATCTGCACGGGTCGAAGCATAAGCATTGCGCGGAAACGTGCCGATTTCCCCGCGACATCGGGATTCTTACGGGGTATGTTATCGCATAGCAGATATTAGACCCCTACAATCGGGCACAGTTAAACGAGGCGAACCTATGACACTTTCCAGACTTTCATTATCCACGGCCCTTTGCGGCGTGATCTTCCTGTCGGCTTGTACGGACCCCAACGATCCGAACCGCCAGACCAAGACCGGCGCGCTTGTCGGTGCCGGTGCCGGTGCCGTTGTTGGCGCACTCATGGGTAACGATCCCGAAGAGCGCCGCCGCAACGCTGTGCTGGGTGCAGCGATTGGAGGCGGCGGTGGTGCCATCATTGGCAATCAGCTCGACAAGCAAGAAGCAGACCTGCGTGCGCAGATTGGCAATGATAACGTCACTATCCGTAACACCGGCGACCGTTTGATTGTGACTCTGCCACAGGATATTTTGTTTGCCACAGATAGCGCCACGCTGCGCCCTGACCTTCAGCGCGATCTGCGCACGGTCGGGCAAAACCTGTTGGCTTACCCGGACACCACAGTTCAGGTCATCGGCCATACTGACAACACGGGTGATGCCAACTACAACCTGAACCTGTCGCGCCAGCGCGCGCAGTCAGTTGCCAATATTCTGTCGAGCGAGGGTGTTCCGTCCTTCCGTATCCAGGCCATTGGACGTGGTGAAGACCAGCCGATGTCGAGCAACCTGACACCCGAAGGTCGGGCGCAGAACCGCCGCGTGGAAATCGTGATCCTGCCGAACGCCTGACCCGCGACACAGCTTGCCAATGCGGCCCGCACCAGAACGGTGCGGGCTTTTTTGTGTTTGCTGATCGGATATCGGGTTGCCGTTGCCCTGCTGCGCGCCAATTGTCTGACCGACGTATCAGGAGATAGACAATGGCAGATTTGAAACTGGTGGGCCTGTGTGGTTCATTGCGCCAAGCTTCGACAAACCGGTTGCTCATGCTCGAAGCGGTGCGCCGTTTTGGCGATGCAGAGTTTACCGAAGGTGACGTGCGGCTGCCGTTGTATGACGGCGACATCGAAAACGACGCGGGCATTCCGGAGGTTGTTCAAACATTGTCTGATCAGATTGCTGCCGCCGATGCCGTGATCGTGGTCACGCCGGAATACAACAAGGGGATTTCTGGTGTTCTCAAGAATGCGTTGGACTGGGTCAGCCGGACCAAAGGCACGCCTTGGGCCAACAAACCGGTCGCGTTGATGTCAGCAACTGCTGGACGGTCGGGGGGTGAACGTACTCAGAATATGGCGCGGCTATGTCTGACTCCGTTTCGGCCTTTGTTGATCACAGGTCCCGAAGTCATGGTTGCGGCCACGTCGCAACAATGGGACGACGATGGGCGTTTGACCAATGAGCTTAGCGCCAAGGCTTTGGACGAATTGATGCGCACCTTGCGTGGTTATGCAGAAGCGCATCGGATAGGCTAATCAGCAGCCGGTCCCTTTGGTGACGACACCAACGGTCTTCATCAAGACAGAGACATCTTGCACCAGCGTGACCTTGCGCAGGTATTCGGCATCGTACTTGGCACGATCAGCAAAGCTGCTTTCGTGGCGCACGGATACTTGCCAAAACCCAGTCAGGCCAGGGCGCAGCGCATAGTAGGCCGAACCAGGGTACATGTTTTGCTGGTCCAGCATCATCGGGCGCGGACCAACTAGCGACATCTCGCCTTTCAGAACGTTCCAAAGCTGGGGCAATTCATCCAGCGACGTTTTGCGTAGGATTTGGCCGACCTTCGTGATCCGCGGGTCATTGCGAAGCTTCTGGTTCAGGTTCCATTCGGCGCGGGCACCTGGATTGTTCTTGAGGTGATCTTCAAGAGCTTGGTCGGCATTGGCGACCATGCTGCGAAGTTTCCACATTTTGAAGGTTTTGCCGAACCGGCCAATGCGCGTCTGATGATAGAAAGGCGAACCGCCATCCCGCGCTACAAGAAGAGCGCAAACCGTCAGTACAAGAATAACTGCAGGTGCCGCCATCAAGACAAGAGTGATATCCACGATCCGCTTAACATGATCACGATAAACTCTCTTAGGTTCCTTGTTCGAAAAGGCAGCGTTGACCAGCGTCTCAATTTCGGTGCGTGGACCGGTTTGGCGAATATGCAGCGTCATTTGTACACCCTGTTGACCCTATGTGCTGAGGTCGCTTGCTGGGTGCCGCAGGCATGAAATATCTGATTGCTCGCAGCGTACTGCAGCGAACATTCGACACTAACCGACCGATCTGATCTAGATTTTCAGGCTATGTGGCAGACTTTAGCAGACGAACTTTTACACAACTCCCAAGTGGAAGCACCAACCCCCAAGTGCCTTTCGAATTAAGGCAGGACTGTGACCTGCCTAAGCATGGCCTCTTTATGGCCCTCTGCCCCAATTTGGTCAACTTTCGGATAAGGGGGAAACTTTTGCGTGTGTTCCCAGCCTGATTTCAACCGTAAATGCATGCTGATGCGCGCACTGTGATTACACAAAAAGCCGATGCAATCACAATTTGGCCTTTTCGCCTAAAATGGCACGAAAGCCCACGGGATGAGTGAAGTTCATCGATCTTCGATGCTCGGTTTCTGATCTTGCTGTTGCAGATTTTTCCGATTTCGTGACCAATGCTTGCTTGCGTTTACAATTGGCCACGAGTTTTGCCGTTGCGTGTCACCAATCGGGCGAAAAGCGTGAAACTGTTGATTTTCAAGGGACAGACGTGACGTAAGGTCAATTCTGCCGCTCAAAGCGTATTGTTCATGATGTCGCAACAGTGGATTGGTCAAATATTTCAAAATTTGAATGAAATGCAAAGAAAGCGATGATTTTCTCAAAGAAAATCCGATAGATCACGGACTGTCATAATTTGAAATATATTTGGTATAATTGATGCTATCGAAAGACAGCTTTGGGCTCGAATGAGGACGAATCGTGTTCAAAATTTCCGAATCGGGTGAAAGTGCGGCAACCTCGGACAGGTTGCGCCACATTCGGCTAGGGTCTATCTGCGCATCAATATTTCAGAGCAGGATGGTTTTCCATGTCCCACCACGTCCACGCCCGTGACCTACCCGATGACCTTGATCTTGGACCCGAGGTTGCCATCGACTGCGAAACGATGGGGCTTCATCCGCATCGCGACCGGCTTTGTGTTGTTCAGCTGTCCAGTGGGGACGGGACAGCCCATCTGGTGCAGATCGAGAAGGGCCAAACCTCGGCCCCAAATCTGGAAAAGCTCTTGACTGATCCGAACGTTCTCAAGCTGTTCCACTTTGGCCGGTTCGATATCGCGGCGATGCAGAATGCATTTGGTGCACTGACTGCACCGGTCTACTGTACCAAGATCGCAAGCCGCCTTGTGCGCACCTACACAGATCGCCACGGTCTTAAGGTGCTGTTGCAGGAGTTGGTCGGGGTTGATGTTTCCAAGCAGCAGCAATCAAGCGACTGGGGTTCTGAGACGCTGAGCCAAGCGCAGGTCGAATACGCCGCGTCAGATGTGCTTTATCTTCACAAGCTGCGCGACGCGTTGAATGTCATGCTGGAACGAGAAGGTCGCGCTGAACTGGCGCAGGCCTGTTTTGATTTTCTGCCGACACGGGCGCAGCTGGATCTTGCAGGTTGGCCGGACACTGACATCTTTGCGCATAGCTGAACGCGCGGAACAGACAGATGTATTCGCGCCTTATTGCCTGGTTGAAAATCCTGCTTCCTCTGGGTGCGCTTGTGCTTTTGTCGACAATATTTCTGTATTCCCGCGGGCCTGACCCGATTGCCGCCATTCCAGTTTTGACTGGCGGGGCAGATCCGACGGTCACCGAGCAAATCGGAAGCCCCTTTTACGCAGGCACAACCGAAAGCGGACAGGGTTTAACACTTTCAGCCCGGCAGGCTCGGTTCAGCGGTGATGAGGGCTCTGGGGTGATTGCGGATGATCTGCGCGCTATTATCGATGTCAAAGATGGCAATCGCATCGTGATCGACGCAACTGTTGGTCAGATGGAAGACGGAGATCGCTTGTCACTTCGCGACGGTGTCATCTTGGAAAGCAGCTCTGGGTATACAGTACGCACCAAAGGGCTGAACGCCGCGGTGAATAGAGTGGACATCGAAAGCACTGCCGAAGTCGAGGCAGATGGCCCTGGGCTGACCCTTTCGGCGGGAAGGCTCCGAGTGAAAGACAGCGGTGGCACAACTGACATTCAGTTGCTGTTCACGGATGGGGTAAAACTGGTATATGTACCCCAACAAGACAAGGCTGAGTAATGATCAGAACAGTTGTGACCGTTGTGGCGTTTGGATTTGCCACAGTTGCCTATGGGCAAGGAACCGAGATCGCCTTTGGCACGGTTCAGCAAGATACATCGCTTCCTGTGGAGGTTAGTGCGGATGCCTTGTCAGTCTCGCAGAACGATGGGTCGGCGCTTTTTACCGGCAATGTCATTATTGGGCAGGGTGAGATGCGCCTGTCTGCGCCGCGCGTTCTGGTTTTCTATACAGAGGATCAAAGCGGGGTAGAGCGGCTTGAGGCAACGGGCGGCGTGACCTTGGTGAATGGTGATCAGGCGGCCGAAGCTGATACGGCGGAATACGAGGTCAATCGCGGCACCATTCGCATGGTAGGCAACGTTCTTTTGACACAAGGCGCGAACACACTTGTGTCTGACAGCATGGATGTCGATCTAGAAGGTGGAACTGCACTGATGAACGGTCGGGTGCGTACTGTCTTTCAGACGGGAGACAATTGATGTCTGCGCCGACCCTGTCCGTGACAGATGGACAAAGTGGTCTGACGGTCAAACATCTGCGGAAGAGCTATAAAAAGCGCGTCGTAATCCGGGATGTGTCGCTTGAGGTTCATCGTGGTGAAGTGGTCGCATTGCTGGGGCCGAACGGTAGTGGGAAAACCACATCCTTTTATGCGATTGCTGGTCTGGTAAATCCCGAAGGCGGTCAGGTGCTGATCGACGGGCAAGATGTAACTTACCTGCCGATGTACCGGCGAGCACGGATGGGCATTGGGTATCTACCGCAAGAAATGTCGATCTTTCGGGGAATGAGCGTCGAAGACAATATCAACGCCATTCTAGATATCAGTCAGCCAGACCGTCACAAACGGCGCGAGCGGCTTGAAGAGCTGTTGGGAGAGTTTTCCATCGAACACTTGCGTCGTGCCCCGGCGCTTGCCTTGTCCGGTGGTGAACGTCGCCGCGTGGAGATCGCGCGGTGTTTGGCAGCTGATCCAAAGTACCTGCTGCTCGACGAACCCTTTGCAGGTGTTGATCCGATCAGCGTTGGTGACATCCGTCATCTTGTGGCGGACCTCAAGAAGCGCGGCATTGGTGTTCTGATCACCGATCATAATGTTCGTGAAACTCTCGAAATCGTGGATCGCGCGTATATCCTGCATGACGGCAAGGTGCTTATGTCCGGCTCTCCGGACGAGGTTGTGCGCAATGAAAATGTCCGCCGTGTCTATCTGGGTGACAGTTTCCGTATCGGATAATTCCTGCTGCATTTGACGGAAATCATTGACACGTCGCCTTTGCGCGATTGAAATGATTGCATGGCGTTTGGAGATTCAGACCGTCAATTTCTGCTCTGCCTGCCACACTGGCTGGACAATGAAACACAACGGTCAAACCGCCATATTTCTTTTGCGTTCGAACCCAGTACTGGTGTCGCCGGTTCCGTTCGGCTGCAAAACTAAAACAATAAAAAGGATACCCTATGCGTTACCAGATAACCGGCAAGCAGATCGATGTTGGTGAAGCACTTCAGACACATGTAAAGAGTGAACTGGATGGGATGCTGGGCAAGTACGCCGGTCGTCCGACAGACGCGACCGTCGTCTTTTCCAAGAGCGGCCACGAATTTGTTTGTGAGGCAGTGGTTCATCTGTCAACCGGTTTGAACGCGACGGCCAAGGCCCATGCGACCGAGATTTATGGCGCTTTTGATGGCTGTTGCGAGAAAATGGATAAACAGCTGCGCCGCTATAAAAGACGTCTAAAGGATCATCACAAGGACCGAACGGAACCAGTTGCACTCTTTGGTGCATCCTCATATATCCTCGCCAGCGATGTTGATACGCAAGTCGACGAACCTGAATCGTTGCAGCCGATCATTGTGGCCGAGATGGAAACTCAGATTCCGTCGCTGACCGTAGGTGAGGCCGTGATGCAAATGGAGTTAGCGGGACTGCCTGTTTTGGTGTTCCGAAATGACAAAAAGGACGGTGTGAACGTCGTGTATCGCCGAGAAGATGGAAACATCGGCTGGATTGATCCCTAGTATCAGTACACGGGCGCCTTTCGTCCCAACAACGAGCAGCACATGAAATTTGCAGATCTGTTGAATTCCAAGGCCGTTAAGGCCGTGACGGCGGCATCCAGTAAGAAGCGCTTGATGCACGACATAGCGGATGTTGCTGAGTCTGCTTATGGCATTTCTGCCCAGCGTGCTGTTGATGCGCTGCTTGAACGCGAAAGCCTTGGCCCCACTGGTGTGGGCCATGGCGTCGCTCTTCCGCATGCGCGGCTTGATGGTGTGGACGCAGTTGTGGGTGTCTTTATCCTGTTGGAAAAACCGATTGATTTCGATGCGGTCGATCGCCAGCCGGTGGATGTGATCTTTGCTCTCTTCGCGCCTGAAGATGCAGGTGTCGAACATCTCAAGGCGCTTGCGCTTGTGTCACGGACACTTCGTGATCAGAATTTCTGCGCCAAGCTGCGGGCAAATCCTGATCCGTCCACGCTGCACACCATTATCACCGAAGCGGCGGCAGTTCAGGCTGCGTAACGTGAAGCCCCGTTCAGGCGGGCTTTTGCGGATCGAAATCAGAAAACCCAAACATCATGTAGTCGCGCGGATAGGCGTCGCGGCACAGCTTGTCTAAATGTGGGCTGTAAATCTGAGACAGGCGGTCACGATTTGGATCGCTGTCCTGAGCAACATGCGGCACCACCTCAAGTCCTACAGTGCGCGCCATGCGTGGCAACGCGTCTGGCAGGTTTGTCTCGCGCAGGATGTGATCTGGTAAGCAGAACTCTGACATCCCCTGAAGGCAGGCCACTTGGCTTGCCCAATGCGCATCTACTCGAATGCTGGTCTGCCCGTTCAGATTGGATCGCAGAAAGCTTAGGAACCGTTCGAACGCTCGGCGGTGTGCATCAAAATCATAATACGGATCCGACGGGTCGTCTGGCAATTCCAAGCCATGAAACCGGATCAATTGGTTGCGGATTTTCGCAAAGCTGCCCGGTCCAGTGCCCAGAATTCGATCGCAAAACGCAGCATGGGCGCGGGCCAAGGGGTGGCGGAGCACGGTGAATCGCTGATGGCCGGGATGATCCTGCAACCAGCCGCGCAGTGTTTTTTGGTTGAACTTAGACATCAATTCAGACGCACCACCAGCCAATTCGGCCATCCACGCCGTGACCTGATCCTCTGGTCCCGAGCGTATCGGCATGTACAACAGCGGCTGCTGTGCGCATGCCACATAAGACGGTACAACCGGTCCGCGACGAGGTTCAAAGTTTGGTGTGCGCGTCAGATCGAACCGATCTAATGCACGCAGAGCTACGTTCATCTGATCGAAATTAGCGACTTTATCCGACAATGGTTGCGGGTTCTGTGGTTTGAGATTGGTCTGAAATCCGTCCGGCTCTGCATGTGCGCCAAGCCAATGCGCCAATCCGCTCAGAACTTCGGTGTCGTGTAGGTCATCGTATCCAATGTAGAACGCGCTTTGGCCGGTCACTTGTAACGCCCGCATGATCTCTAATTGGAAAGTCTGCATGCGTCCCAGATGTCGCTCGAATTCGTGCAGATCGAAATGTGCCTGTGCATCCTTGCGGTTCTTAACGTTCGTCAGCTTCCATTGATCGGTCGCACGGGCGATCTTGAGGCTTATATAACTGTCCACCGGATTGCGGGTCAGAATGATCTTGGCGCAGCGCGGATCTGACAGGATCGGGGCAAGAACCCGTGGGTCATGGTCGTGGAAATACCGAAAACCGCCAAGGCCTTCGGTTTCTGTCCGGATAGCCCGGAGGAGCCGATCAGGATTGTCTTCGCGTTGGCCGTGCGTGACGCCATGGATGTCGTCGCGGTTTGGATAACCGATAAAGTTGGGATTGAACGCCTCACCGTGGCATGTAACCCCTTCGATCTGGTTCAGGTAATCCTCAAGCAGATTTGACCCTGTTCGCATCTCGGCGAAGACAACAAAAAGATCGAATCCCACAGTCACGCTTTACTTCTTTACCAGATAAGGACGGGGGCGGGAGCCATCGCGCATCGGGCTTTGCGCGATTGGGTCGGCTGGGAAGTCGCCCATGAGATAAGGATGCATTCCCTGATTTTTGAGGTTCTGTAGAAACTGTCCAAAGCCAGTGAGATCGACCATCTTGGGGGCCTCAGTTAGTCGGCGATTGGGTTGCGAACCTATTTCATCGACGATCACCTGTATCGCCTCCATTGGGCTTTCGATGAATTCCGCCATCGTCCAGATGCGCCTCCGGCACTTGGAGTAGGGCGACCGCAGCGCGTCGAGCATATCAGTTTCGATCTTTTGCAACTGTGCCGGCCTCGCGCCGCAATTCAGCAAAGCTCCGGTTCGATTGAAACAACGGTATGGCCCATGCACCACTGATCACAGAGACCTGCGCATTTGGATCCTTGGCGATATCCCAAACCACGTGCCGGGTGCTACTGGGCCCAAGTTGAAAACACTGGAGTTCGCCGCGGGTGTTCCACAATAAATTGGTGAGGAACATCTTGGTGTCATAGTCCCGCAGGGTCGCGTTGTCAGACAGCGCTCCGTTCATCACCGTTTGCCCGTCTGCGAAATGGGCGCGGTCTGGTGCAAAGAGGTGTCCATGCACACGTGCACCCGTCACTTGGGCAAGCCACGGCTCAAAATCGGTGAACAGTTCGGTAAAGCCTTGAAATACTGAGTACTTGGCTGCAGTGACACCGTTCTCCCAGTCTTCGTTTGGAAAGCGGCTTTGCATATAAAGTCCGGGCCGCCCACGTGTTCGCCGGTCCACTGCCTTGGCAAAAATGCGGTCGATCTTGCCGGGGTTGGGTTCCTGAAGGCTCAATTCGCCGGGCTTGGGGCTAAGGAAGGTTTCGTAGAGGCGGTCGGCGTTATGCCAGATTTTGCGTGCAACAAAGCAATCCGACCGACGCAGCAATTGCAGGTGGTCGTCGTAAAATATGTGTGGTTTGCCCTGAAAATCGAATTTCGAAAGGGTCAGTGACCGGCTGACAATATTGGTGGAATACAGCCGCGCCAATGTCTGGAAATAACTTTCATCTGGAATCCAGACATGACGAAAATACCGATCGTAAGCCTTGCGCTTTGGATCTTCGAGGATTGATGCGAGTGTCTGACGCGTCAGGCACCACCATTGACTGCCCATATGCGGGGTCACACCATCGGGAATTGTCCGTTTGTAGCCGACCTTGCGCTGAAGCTCTACAAAGCGGTCAAAGAGATATCGATTGCGTCGCCACGAAAACGGGAAGCGCATGGTAAACCGCTCTTCATCAAGGCCACCGACTGTCCAGGGCACATCTGCTGTTGTTGCACTTTCGATGTGGTCGGTGCGCGGACGCGCTTTGAGGTAATCGATCAATTCCTGAACCGGGCGTAGCGGCAGGCAAGAGCCGGATGTCAGATAGACGTGGCTGACCTCTTGGAATTCAGAGAGCATCAGTTCGCTGGCGTCCTGGCTTGCAGCCACCAGACCCCAAGTGCCCCAATCGCAGCGATGCCTGCGCGAAAAGCGGATCAAGGGATCATCGCTAAGGCGTTCGGTAAAGATCTTGTAGCGTTTGGGTGAAACCATCTGATCGACATGGATCACCACCGGGCATCCCGCCTTGGTCCAATGGCGTGCAATCTGTTCTGCTCGGTGCAGCGCGGTATGCGCCAGCATGATGATTCCAATGCTCATGCCCAGTTGCCCATCGACATGAGGCCCAGAATTTCAAGCTGCCGCCAGTTGATGTATTTCTCGGACCACTTGCACCAAAGCTCTGGGTTGTCCTGAATTGCATTGGCATAGGCGACGTATTCAAGGCTGCCTGCATAGTGTTCACGCCGCTTAAGCTCTTCCATCGCTTTTTCGTTGAACGTGCTGATGAACTTGGTGTGGAGCAGTGCACCAGATGCTTTTTCACCCCCCCATTCGTCATAAACGTAATTCAGGCCGCGCGGCAAAAGCATGTGGGTTGAACTGGCATACGCATAGCGATGGTGCCACTTCACCAGTGGGACTTTGTTCAGGGCAGGCGCTGCCTCGGGTCTGTCGGCAAAGAAAACACGTGCACGCGGTCCGCCCTGAATCCACAGGTTTCCCAGCAAGTGGTTGCGCTTGAGTGTGTAGTTTCCGGAATCAAACCAAGATGCGATTTCTAAGGGGTTTTGTCCGGCCTGGTAGGGTATCGCGTCGATCCGGCCCTTGGGATACATATCCAGCAGCATCGCGCCAAAAGACCGGATTGAGGACGCCTCAAGCCAATCGGTCAACGCGGGCAAAGGGCGCGAGTCGCAGAACGGGTAGACAAAGAATTCGTCGGGGTCGACCGTCAAGCACCAGTGATCGTGGCCGTATTTCCGGAGCAACCAGTTCATCCAATCCATGCCGAAGCGCGACCGCTTATAGCTCTTGCGTGTGTGCCAGAGCGACACATCCGGTTGCTGTGACAGCATCTCGGCGGTGCCATCCGTGCTGTCGTTGTCGACAAAGAAGAAATGAGACACGCCCATCTCTCGGTAATATTTCAGGAAGTAGGGTAGACGGACACCTTCGTTGCGTACGGTGCAGAACAACAGAATGTCGGTTTTTCGAATAAGATTGGTGCGATTGGACACAGGTTTTAGTTCGCGGCGTTTCCTGAACGCGCGTATCCTCCAGCGTTTACGCTGAAGTCTTAGTCCATATCTTTGCACCACTCCCAAAAGTCAGCTGCCTGTTTTTATGGCCGCAAGCCACGCGTGGATATCAAAGAGCAGTAAATAGTTGATTGAAATGTTCCTGCCAAGTCAGGGTCTCTAAAGACACAAACCCGTTCTGCTCACCGCTTACATCCCGGCGTCTTTGCACCAGTTTACTGATCTCGTTTTTCCAAGCGTAGCAATCTGATTCGGCCGCGTAAATAGGGCTGTGCCCCAACACTTCTTTGAATACTGACAAAGGGTTGCAAATGAGAGGCACTTTGAGATGCGCGGCCTCGATCGCCGGGTATCCAAACCCTTCGGCGATGCTCGGAAACAGCAGCCCATTGCTATCTTTTAGTAGTGCCCACATCTTTTCATCCGGCAAATCTGGGATCTCGTGCACGTTAGCTGGCTTTTGATCCAGCCTTTCAAAGACATCTTCGTTCATCCAGCCGCGTCGCCCGCAGAGAATCAAGTGCGGATCGTCGGGGCCCGCATAGTCTGCCCAAAGATCGAGCAGAAAACCGATGTTCTTGCGCGGCTCAATTGTGCCGATGGCCATGAAATAGGGTTTGTCTGTCCATGGCCCATCAGGCGCTTGACCAACGCGCATTTCAGGCAAGCCTGGCAGCACCACCTGCACACGATCTGCATCAAGATGGCGTGCATGTTTCAGGACATCGGCTTTGGTGTCCTGCGAATTACAGACAACCAAATCGGCATGCCGATCCATGCGTTTAAAGAAGCGCTTGAACTTCATTCGTGATCTTGCGGTTTGCAGAGTTGGCCAATCCAGTGGGATGGTATCGTGGACGTAGATTCCGATTTTGAGGTCTTCTATGCAGCGCACTGCATAGACAACAAGGTCGTTGAAATTGGTCTGTCCAACGTTCAGATAAACCGTGCCTTTCGGTATGTGGCGTCTGATCATCTTGCTCAGTCGCAGCGGCACTGACCGGTCCAGCGCAATCTTGCGCAGCCCACTTTCCGTAATGGCTCGCGTCGTATCGGCCGTCCGCGATAGGCGCGAAACGAGGTCGGTTGTGGTCCAGACTGGCTTTTCACAATGATCGAG
>NZ_CBFHLV010000004.1:0-93672 GCF_965656765.1 Marivita sp.
ATGCGACGACACAAGACAGGACACACCGAATGCCCGAATTGCCTGAGGTTGAGACGGTACGACGCGGTCTAGCTCCCGCGATGGAGGGGCAGATCATTGCACAAGCGCGTGTAAACCGACCTGATCTGCGCTGGCCGTTTCCAGAACACATGTCTGAACGACTGACCGGGAAACGGGTTCTGCGGTTGCGGCGTCGGTCGAAATACATCCTTGGCGATCTGGAGAGCGGCGAAACGCTTTTGATCCATCTTGGGATGTCAGGTCGTATGCTGATTTCAGGTGATCCGCTCGGCCAGTTCGTTCACAAACACCCAGCGCCTGAAAAGCACGATCACGTGGTCTTTGACATGGACAATGGGGCGCGGATCACCTTCAACGATCCCCGCCGGTTTGGGGCAATGGACTTATTCGAAACTGAAAAGGCGGAGACACATCCGCTTTTGGCGTCCATTGGACCGGAACCTTTGGGTAACAGTTTTGATGAAAGCTACCTCGTGGCGGCGCTTGCAAACCGGAACACGCCCATGAAATCCGCACTGCTGGATCAGAAAACTGTCGCCGGATTGGGCAACATCTATGTGTGTGAGGCGCTGTTTCGGTCAAAAATTCATCCAACACGCCCAGCGCGCCGCGTGGCGAAAAACCGGATTTCGCGGCTTGTTCCAGTGATCCGTGATGTTCTTTCCGACGCAATAGAAGCAGGAGGTTCATCGTTACGAGACTTCCGCCAAGCTGATGGAGAACTTGGATATTTTCAGCATAGGTTTGACGTGTACGGCCGCGAAGGAGACCCCTGTCGCACCCCAGGCTGCACCTCGACCGTTCGCCGGATCGTGCAGTCAGGCCGATCGACGTTCTATTGCCCGACCTGCCAAAGATAGCTTGAACGGCGCTTGCCACATGCGTAAGGCTGCACCCCTAAGATCACCGAACGGAGCCCTCAAACATGGCTTATGAGACGATCATCGTCGAAATCGAAGATCACGTTGCCACCATCAAACTGAATCGGCCTGACGCGCTTAATGCGCTGAACAGCCAACTGCTGTCTGAACTGGCAAGTGCGCTTGAAGATGCAGATGGAAACGAAAAAGTTCGGTGCATCATCCTGACAGGTTCTGCCAAAGCGTTTGCTGCTGGCGCAGACATTAAAGAGATGTCCGAGAAGAGCTTTGTCGACATGTTCATGACCGACTTCTTCGGATCAGAATCACAAGCAGTCTGCAAAGTCCGCAAACCGATCATTGCAGCCGTGTCAGGCTACGCGCTGGGCGGTGGTTGCGAGCTTGCGATGATGTGCGACTTCATCATTGCCTCTGATACCGCCAAGTTTGGTCAACCTGAAATTAATCTGGGCGTGGTAGCAGGAATCGGTGGAACGCAGCGTTTGACGCGATTCGTCGGCAAGTCCAAATCTATGGACATGCACCTCACCGGTCGGTTTATGGACGCCGAAGAGGCTGAACGCGCCGGCCTGGTAAGCCGCGTGTTTCCTTCGAAAACACTGATGGAAGAAGCGCAATCAGCTGCTGCCAAGATTGCCGAGAAATCCATGCTGGCGACCTTTGCTGTCAAAGAAGCCGTTAACCGCACCTATGAAACAACGCTAAGCGAAGGATTGCTTGTTGAACGTCGGCTGTTCCACTCGTTGTTCGCAACCGAAGACCAGAAAGAGGGCATGGCTGCTTTCCTCGAGAAACGGACACCCCAGTTCCGCGACAGATAATCGCGAAAAGAGGTCTTTCCACCAGGAGCATCAGGAGCTATACGCCGCCGATACATGCGTGTGATGCCCGCTTAGGCAAGATTCGATCCGGTCGATGGTTCCGGGCGTGCGTACATATGCAACCCGATTTGAACGTAACGAACCAGGATAGATCACATGGCAAATTCGCCCCAGGCCAAGAAGCGCGCGAAGCAGAACGAAAAGCGCTTCGCCATCAACAAAGCGCGTCGCTCGCGCATCCGTACATTTCTCCGCAAAGTCGAAGAAGCAATCGCTTCCGGTGACAAAGAAGCCGCGACCGCAGCTCTGCGCGCGGCTCAGCCTGAAATCATGCGCGGCGTGACAAAGGGCGTTTACCACAAAAACACGGCGTCGCGGAAAGTGTCGCGTTTGTCGTCGCGGGTCAAAGCACTCGGTTAAGAATCGTCGGCTTGCAAAACAGTCTACAAAAATCAAGGCGCCGCTTCATCAGGAGCGGCGTTTTTTGTTGGCGCTTGCGCAGCTTTGCACCGGTCAGAGATTCTTTTCAGGGTTGGTCCGAGTCAACAACGAAGTTCAGTTGATGCACCTTCATCCGTCCCTATAAATCATTCTTGCGAGTCACATCGCGTTGGGGGGACAGGCTCCATCAGTTCTGAATCGACACGTTTAAAACGCTTCGATTTCGGTCTGGTGAAATAATTGATATAACATCAACCGCCTTGTCCATATTGATGCCAGGGATGCAGAGAACGCCACTTGCCGGGTGATCTTTTATCCTACCAAACGTTGCTCAGTTTACCCTGAGGCAACAGGCGGTGCCCCCTTCCCAGATGTGACGCAAGGAGGACACAAGAATGTCTTCCAGACCGGGGATAGTATGTGGCGACACGTGCAGAAAGTGGAACAGGGACACATGACGCAAGACCAGTGGGGATCTATTCGGGATGAACTGCATCAGACATTGGGAGCCAATAGTTTCCAAAGCTGGATAGAACCGCTGAAGTACATTGGCTTTGACGATGGGATCGCCCGTTTTCACGTGCCGACAAACTTTCTTGGAAACTATGTGTCCCAGACCTATGGCGATCTGCTCCTGTCCAAAATTGCGAAGGTGAACCCGACGATCAGGAGGATTGTCTTCGACACGGTCACTGGCGCCAAAGCCGCCCCTGCCCGCGACTACACGGCAGAACCCGCGAAAGAACCGGTTGCTGCGCCTGCTTTGCAAAGCAAACGGCCGGCCCTTTCCGATAGCTTGAATGGATCGCCTCTCGACAAACGCTTTACCTTTGACACGTTCGTTGTCGGCAAACCGAACGAACTGGCCCATGCGGCAGCGCGCCGGGTTGCCGAAGGGGGACCAGTCACATTCAATCCACTATTTCTCTATGGTGGCGTGGGCCTTGGTAAGACGCACCTCATGCACGCTATCGCATGGGAGTTGCGCACCAAGCAGCCGCATCTGAACGTGCTCAACCTGTCGGCAGAACAGTTCATGTACCGCTTCGTGCAAGCCTTGCGTGATCGCAAGATGATGGACTTTAAGGAATTGTTCCGTTCGGTTGACGTGTTGATGGTGGATGATGTGCAATTCATTGCTGGCAAAGACAGCACGCAAGAGGAATTCTTTCACACCTTCAACGCGCTGGTCGATCAGCATAAGCAGATCATCATCTCGGCAGACCGCGCCCCTGACGAGATCAAAGACCTCGAAAACCGGATCAGGTCTCGCCTTCAAAGCGGGCTGGTCGTCGATTTGCACCCGACTGATTACGAACTGCGTCTTGGCATCCTGCAATCGAAGTCCGAAATGTATTCGCGGATGTATCCTGGCCTAGAGGTGGAACGCGGGATACTCGAATTATTAGCAGCAAGGATCGTTAGCAATGTGCGTATACTCGAAGGCGCTTTGACCCGCCTGTTCGCCTTTGCATCGCTTGTTGGCAAACCCATCTCGATGGACCTGACTCAAGAGTGCCTGACCGACATCCTGCGCGTATCAGAACGCAAGGTGTCGATCGAAGAAATTCAACGCAAGGTCGCGGATCACTATCTGATCCGCCATTCCGATCTTGTCGGACCGAAACGGGTACGGACCTTCGCACGACCTCGTCAGATTGCGATGTATCTTTGCAAGCAATTGACGACACGGTCACTGCCGGAAATCGGCCGCCACTTTGGTGGGCGGGATCACACCACAGTCATGCATGGCGTGCGCCGGATTGAAGAGCTTAAAAAACAGGATGCTCAGATCGCGGAAGACGTCGAATTGCTACGCAGATCGCTCGAAGCCTGAGTCTCAGACACAACAAACCGGGCTGTGGCGTGTCTTACTGCACGCCTGCCCTTGACCCCGCGCCCAATCCGGCCAAGAAATTGCAAAACAAGGGCTTGGAGAGCAACCCTGATGCGGGTTACTGTCAGCGTCCGGCCAGTCGGGGGATGAACGCATGAAATTCAGCATGGAACGCGGAACGCTGCTCAAGGCGGTGTCGCAAGCGCAATCCGTTGTCGAACGGCGCAACACCATTCCAATTCTTGCAAATGTATTGATCGAGGCCGAGGGCGAAACTGTTCAGTTTCGGGCCACTGACCTTGATATCGAAGTGGTTGATCGCGCCGTCGCGCAAGTTGAACGCGCAGGGTCCACGACGGTGTCCGCCGTTACACTCCACGAAATCGTGCGCAAACTTCCCGATGGCGCATTGGTTTCTTTGTCTGAAGACAGCGCCTCTGGCCGACTGACTGTCGAAGCAGGGCGTTCTAACTTCTCGTTGGCGACTTTGCCAAAAGAAGACTTCCCGGTCATGGCCTCTTCTGAATACAGCGCCAACTTCTCGGCCCCAGCCCCCGTGCTGCGTCGCCTTTTCGACAAATCGAAATTTGCCATCTCGACTGAGGAAACGCGGTACTACCTTAACGGTGTCTACATGCATGTATCCGATAGCGAAGATGGAAAGGTCTTGCGCTGCGTCGCCACCGATGGCCACCGTTTGGCCCGAATTGACGCGCCACTTCCTGACGGCGCCGCGGATATGCCTGGCGTGATCGTGCCCCGTAAGACCGTCGGTGAAATGCGCAAGCTTCTGGATGACGACGACATGGAAATCGCCGTGTCAGTGTCAGAAACAAAAGTCCGTTTTGCAACGCCTGATATCACACTCACGTCCAAGGTCATCGACGGTACATTTCCCGACTACACGCGTGTCATCCCTCAGGGCAACACCCGGCGTTTGGAAGTGGATGCCGCAGAATTCGCCAAGGCCGTCGACCGTGTTGCCACCGTATCCTCGGAGCGCTCGCGCGCTGTTAAGCTTTCGTTGGATGAGGACCGCCTGATCCTATCTGTCAACGCACCTGACAGCGGCGCAGCCGAAGAAGAACTTGCCGTAGCCTATGGCGACGACCGATTAGAAATCGGTTTTAACGCCAAGTACCTGCTGGAAATCGCAAGCCAAGTGGACCGAGAAAACGCTGTTTTCATGTTCAACTCGGCGGGCGACCCGACGCTTATGCGCGAAGGCAATGACACGAGCGCGGTCTACGTCGTCATGCCAATGCGCGTTTGACGCTTCAGCGCCTTTGAACGGGGGCGCTGTTGCCACTTCACCTCAACCGCCTCACCATATCGCATTTCCGCTCTCACCTGCACGTGTCGCTTGAACCGGACGCGCGGCCAGTTGTGCTGTTCGGTCCGAATGGTGCTGGCAAGACCAACCTGATCGAAGCGGTTTCTCTGTTCTCGCCCGGTAGGGGAATGCGACGCGCCTCAGCCCAAGACATGACCCGCAGGCCTGAGAGCCTAGGTTGGAAAGTCAGCGGCCTTGTTGAAACGCCAGAGGGCTTGCAGGACATCGCGTTTCAATCTGAACAAGGCACGCCACGTCAGGTTCGCATCAACGACAAGCCCACGCCACAGACCCGTTTGGGCGAGTTGGTGCGCCTACTCTGGTTGCTTCCGTCAATGGACCGCCTGTGGATCGAAGGTGCAGAGGGCCGTCGGCGATTTCTTGACCGCATGACGCTCAGCTTTTTCCCAAACCATGGCGAGGCGTCACTGACTTATGAAAAAGCGATGCGCGAACGTAATCGGTTGCTCAAAGACCAAGTGCGCGATCCAGCGTGGTACAAAGCGCTCGAGGCGCAGATGGCTCGAACCGGGGCGCTGATCCATTCCAATCGTATGGATGCTCTAGAACGGATCGCCGATGCGCAGCAACAAGCCAGCACATCATTTCCGGCAGCCCAGCTTGACCTGATACAAACCGAAGGCGAAATGCCCGTGGGTGAAGCCGACCTGCGCACAGCGCTTGAAGAAAGCCGCTTTCGCGACATTGCTTCAGGTCGCACGCTGGTTGGTCCACACCGAGCCGATCTGTACGGGGTTTTTGCAACCAAAGGCGTGCCGGCCGCTGACAGCTCCACTGGCGAACAAAAGGCGCTTTTGATCTCGCTTGTCTTGTCGAATGCCCGCGCACTGGTCGATGACTTTGGTGCCGCCCCAATCGTTCTTTTGGACGAGGTCGCAGCACATCTGGATGCAACGCGCAGAGCCGCGCTTTACGATGAAATCTCGGCACTTGGTGCACAAGCTTGGATGACCGGAACAGGGCCAGAGCTCTTCACCGAACTGGGCTCACGCGCTCAGTATTTCGAAGTGACCGAAACCGACAAAGGCACTGCTGTGACAAAGCGCGGCGGCCTTTGATGGATTGTCTGCCTGGCAAATACACCAACCGCTAAATCTTGTGTCAGTCGCGTGACAAGCCCCCGGCTTTCGCGTATAAATTAGCCAGAATAACAAAGGGCAATTTCATGTCAGACCCCGCACAGGCTCCTGAAGAATACGGCGCGGATTCCATTAAGGTTCTCAAGGGCTTGGAAGCTGTTCGCAAACGTCCGGGAATGTATATCGGCGACACCGACGATGGCTCTGGCTTGCACCATATGGTGTACGAGGTCGTGGATAACGGGATTGACGAAGCTTTGGCCGGTCATGCTGACTTTGTGCAGGTGAAAATTCACGCCGACAACAGCGTATCTGTACGTGACAACGGGCGCGGAATTCCGGTGGATATCCATGAGGAAGAAGGCGTGTCCGCTGCCGAGGTCATCATGACCCAGCTGCACGCTGGCGGAAAATTCGATCAGAACTCCTACAAGGTATCCGGCGGTCTGCATGGCGTGGGTGTATCGGTCGTGAACGCCCTGTCCGATTGGCTGGAACTGCGCGTCTGGCGCAACGGCAAGGAACACATCGCGCGGTTTGAACGCGGCGATACAGTGAAGCATCTCGAAGTGGTCGGCGACGCCAATGGCGAAAAAGGCACCGAGGTACGCTTTCTGGGCTCGACCACCACGTTCTCGAACCTCGAATATGATTTCCACACGCTGGAGAAGCGTCTGCGCGAATTGGCCTTCCTGAACTCTGGCGTGCGCATCATCCTCGAAGACGAACGGCCCGCCGAGCCGCTCAAGTCGGAACTGTTCTATGAAGGCGGTGTGCGCGAATTCGTCAAATATCTGGACCGTTCAAAATCACCCGTCATGCCGGAACCTGTTTTTATGGTCGGCGAAAAAGACGGGATCGGCGTTGAAGTCGCGATGTGGTGGAATGACAGCTATCACGAAACTGTCCTTCCCTTTACCAACAACATCCCCCAGCGCGACGGCGGCACTCATATGGCGGGCTTTCGAGGTGCGCTAACCCGGACCATCAATAACTATGCACAGTCCTCTGGGATCGCAAAAAAGGAAAAGGTCAACTTTACCGGCGATGACGCCCGCGAAGGTTTGACCTGTGTTTTGTCAGTCAAAGTGCCGGACCCCAAGTTTTCGAGCCAGACCAAGGACAAACTGGTCTCATCCGAAGTCCGCCCGGCTGTCGAAAGTCTTGTTAACGAAAAGCTAGCTGAGTGGTTCGAGGAAAACCCGAACGAAGCCAAGCGCATCGTCGGCAAGATCGTTGAGGCTGCACTCGCCCGCGAAGCCGCACGCAAGGCGCGCGAACTGACACGACGCAAAACGGCCATGGACGTGAACTTCCTTGCAGGAAAACTCAAGGATTGCTCAGAAAAAGACCCTGCACAAACCGAACTGTTCCTCGTCGAGGGCGACAGCGCGGGGGGATCGGCGCAGACTGGGCGTGACCGCCGAACACAAGCGATTCTGCCGCTCAAGGGTAAAATCCTAAACGTCGAACGCGCACGCTTTGATCGGATGCTCGGCAGCCAAGAAATCGGCAATCTCGTGATGGCGCTGGGCACCGGCATCGGGCGGGACGAGTTCAATATCTCGAAATTACGTTACCACAAGATCGTCATCATGACCGACGCCGATGTGGACGGCGCGCACATCCGCACACTTCTGCTGACATTCTTCTACCGCCAAATGCCCGAACTGATCGAAGGTGGGTACCTCTACATCGCGCAGCCACCGCTGTATAAAGTCATGCGCGGCAGGTCCGAGGTTTACCTCAAAGACCAAGGCGCAATGGAGGATTACCTGATCCAGCAGGGCACCGATGGCGCCCAGTTGTTGCAGGGCAATGGCGAAGCGATCCTTGGCCAAGACCTTGTCCGCGTGGTCGAAGAAGCCCGACAGCTAAAACGCGTGCTCGATGCGTTCCCAACCCATTACCCACGCCATATCCTAGAGCAATCTGCTATCGCAGGTGCGTTCGTTCCCGGAGCTGTTGACGCCGATCTGCAGGGCACCGCTGACAAGGTTGCCGCGCGCCTTGACTTGATTGCGCTGGAATATGAACGCGGTTGGCAAGGTCGCATCACACAGGATCGCGGTTTCCGCCTTGCCCGGATCCTGCGCGGTGTCGAAGAAGTCCGCACGCTGGATGGTCCGATGCTTCGCTCTGGCGAGGCACGCAAGACTGGTAGCTTTACTGAAAGCCTGCAAGCGGTCTACGACAAACCCGCGCAACTTGTACGCAAAGACCGCAAGCAGATGATTTACGGTCCGCTCGACCTGTTGGATGCGATCCTTGAGGAAGGCGAAAAGGGTCTAACCTACCAGCGCTACAAGGGATTGGGTGAAATGAACCCGGATCAGCTTTGGGAAACCACGCTCGACCCAGACGCGCGCACGCTTTTGCAAGTCAAGGTCGATGATATGACCGAGGCCGATGACCTGTTTACCAAGCTCATGGGTGATGTGGTTGAGCCACGTCGTGAATTCATCCAGCAGAACGCGTTGAGCGTGGAAAACCTCGACTTCTAAAACGTCGGAGGTGCATCAAGGCATCTCCGGCTTTCCTCCAACGGAAAGCCGACACCCTCTGGCAGTGCAACCAGACGCGCTCTATGCTTCTGGACCAGAGGGAGGCACATTATGGATTTAGGACTGTCAGATCGCGTGCAAGCGCTGGTCGAACAAGTGCGCGAAATGGTTGAAACCGATATCGCGCCGCTGGACGCAGAATACCACGCAGAGGTTGGCACACATCCGTCCGGGGATCGGTTTCAACATACCGACCGCCAGCTTGAGATCCTTCACAGCCTCAAAGCCAAAGCCAAGGAACGCCGTCTTTGGAATTTCTGGCTAACGGACAGCGAAAAAGGTCACGGGTTAAGCACTGTCGAATATGCTTATCTGGCCGAAGAGATGGGCAAGGTTCATCTTGCGGCAGAGGTGTTCAACTGCTCCGCCCCCGATACTGGCAATATGGAAGTCCTTGAACGCTACGGCGATGATTGGATGAAAGACCGCTGGCTGACCCGTTTGCTCGAAGGTGAAATCCGGTCAGCCTATGTGATGACAGAACCCGATGTCGCATCGTCCGACGCCGCGCAATTGGCGTTCGAGGCCAAGAAAGATGGCGACGTATGGGTTTTGAACGGCGAGAAATACTGGATCTCAGGCGCCGGTGATCCTCGCTGCCAGCTATATATTCTGATGGCTTGCTCTGCGCCTGATGCCGCCAAACACAGCCGTCACACAATGTTTGTCATGGACGCCAACACGCCGGGGATTGAGGTGCTGCGACCGATGCATGTTTTTGGTCAGGACGATGCGCCTCACGGACATATGCACATCCGATTCACCGACGTCCGAATCCCGGCAAAGAATGTCGTGCTTGGCGAAGGCCGCGGGTTCGAAGTGGCACAGGGGCGCCTTGGACCGGGGCGAATTCACCATTGCATGCGGTCAATTGGATTGGCCGAGAAGGCACTGGAACTGCTCTGCCGTCGTGGCTTGCATCGCGAAGCGTTTGGCAAACCTCTGGTCGAGCTTGGTGCAAATTACGACATCATCGCAAATGCCCGGATGGAGATCGAACAAGCGCGCCTGCTGTGCCTCAAGGCTGCTTGGATGATGGACACCCAAGGCACGCGTGCCGCCCAACCCTGGATCAGCCAAATCAAGGTGGTTGCACCGCTCATGTCTCTCAAGGTCGTGGATGAAGCGATGCAGCTTTATGGTGGGACTGGGATTAGTCAGGACACGCCACTTTGGCGGATGTGGACGCACCTCAGAACACTACGGTTTGCCGATGGTCCCGACGCGGTTCACCGCCGTCAGGTCGCGCGGGCTGAATTGCGCAAGTACACCAACACATGAGCACCAGCCCCTTCGATATTTTGGCAGTCGAAAATTGGATGACCGCGCATGTCCTTGGGTTTCGGGGGCCAATCACCGTTGAGAAATTCACAACCGGTCAATCCAATCCGACATTCAGACTAACGGCTGCATCAGGCGACTATGTGCTGCGTCGAAAGCCCCCCGGCCAATTGCTCAAGTCAGCGCATGCTGTTGATCGAGAGTTTCGTGTGCAGCGCGCATTGGCGCAAACGACCGTTCCAGTCACACGGATGCACGCATTGTGTGAAGATGAATCAGTGATTGGCTCTACGTTCTACGTGATGGATTATGTGGCTGGCCGAAACTTTGTCGATCCGCGCCTGCCAAACTTCAGCGCTGCAGATCGCAGGGGCCTTTTCGATGATATGAACCGTGTCCTCGCTGCTATCCATTCGGTGGATTTGAACGCTATGGGCCTGAGTGATTATGGACCTCAAGGCAACTATTACCGCCGACAGATCGACCGGTGGACAAAGCAATACCTCGCCAGTGAAACTGATCAGCTATCCGAAATGGATGAATTAATCGACTGGCTACAGGCAAATGTACCAAGCGACGATGGACGGGTCACGCTGGTGCATGGCGATTACCGTATCGACAACCTGTTGTTTGCGCCTGATCGGCCAAAATGCGTTGCAGTTCTTGATTGGGAGCTGTCCACCTTGGGCCACCCTTTCTCAGACCTCGCCGCTGTCATTATGCAATGGTCCCTGCCCCCAGGCGACACAGGGCGCGGTTTGGCCGGCATTGACAGAAAGGCCCTTGGCATTCCAGAGGATCAGGCCTTCATCGACTCCTATTGCGCACGCATGGGTTTACCCGGCATTGATCGTTTCGGGTTTTATTTGGCATTTTGCTTTTTCCGCATGGCGTCGATCCTTCAAGGCGTCAAACGCCGGGCTTTGGATGGCAATGCTTCAAACCCGGAACGGGCACTGGAATTGGGAGAATTTGTTCCTGCCTTTGCGCAAGGCGGATTGAGGGCTACGAACTCAGTATAGTCCAGGGCTTGTCTGAATATTGGTCGGGCTGAGAGGATTCGAACCTCCGACCCCCTGCTCCCGAAGCAGGTGCGCTACCAGGCTGCGCTACAGCCCGACCGTGCCGGGGGAACTACTGCCAGCGCAAAACTTTGACAAGGGTTGATTTACGGAAACGCCGGCAGAATCCGCACGCGTGTGCTTAGGTTTGTTCCTGCTCCGCTTTGGTGCGATCGCGGAACCGCCCCGAGGTCATAAGTCCGCTAAGGCGCAAGGTAGACGGCGTGCCAATTCTACTTCTTGTTCGTAGAACAGGTGTGGTTTTGGACGTACCACCACGACTTTCTCGGAATACGATAAACAAGCCCGAAGCGATGATGATTGTGGCCCCCACTGCCGTGTAAAGATCAGTTGTCTCACCGAAAAAGATCAAGCCATATGCGGTCGCCCACAGGATTTGGGAATACTGCATCGGTGCGACAATCGCCGCCTCACCAGTTTGGTAGGCGGAAATGATCAATCGCCCGGCAATCCATGCCATTATCGAAATAATGGCCAGCATGCCCAAATGTTCGATTGGCATCGGTTTGTAGACAAAGGCCAGTGCCGCTCCCATCACAACAAAATTAGCGACCATCGGATACAGCATCATGACCACAGGCCGTTCATCTGCACCAATCTTACGCACGACAATCGACGCAAATGCACCGCTAAAGGCGGCCAGAACTGCTGCGGCATGGCCAAGTGTCAAATCAGTCGATCCCGGACGCAGAACAACCATCACGCCAATCAGGCCTACGATCACGGCCATCCAGCGTGGCAAGCGAACAGTTTCCCCAAGGATTGGGATCGACAGCACCGTGATCAACAAAGGCGTTGCGAACAGAATGGCGTATGTCTGGGTCAACGGAAGCGCTGAAAACGCATAGAACGCAGATACACCCGTTATGACGGCCCCAATTGTCCGCACTGCCATCCACCAAGGATGCACCGGCAGCAACGTTCCCGGTTTGGCATCCCGCATCAGCATGATCGTAGCCAGCGGGAAACTCAGCAAGACGCTAAAAAAGACGATCTGGATCGGGGAATAGATTGCACCCAACGTTTTGATGAAAACGTCATGGGTTGAAAACAGCCCAAAGGCAAACAGGGCCAGCACTGCGCCTTTGACATTCGAAGACATGGCTGGCCCCTTTTGGTTTACAGACTCGCGTCAAGGGCCGCGACGATGGCATCACCCATATCGGACGTCGACATCGGTGTGCCGTCTTCCGGACCCATGAGGTCAGCGGTGCGCGCGCCATTGGCGAGAACAGTTTCAATTGCCGTTTCGAGGCGGGCTGCCTCATCGCCCTGATCAAACGAGTAGCGCAACGCCATCGCAAAGCTGAGTATACAAGCGATTGGGTTTGCCTTGCCTTGACCAGCGATGTCAGGTGCAGACCCGTGGACCGGTTCATACAGCGCTTTGGGTCGGCCATTCGCCATTGGTGCACCAAGACTGGCGGATGGTAGCATACCAAGGCTACCAGTCAGCATCGCGGCCGCGTCTGACAATAGATCACCGAAAAGGTTGTCGGTGACAATCACGTCAAATTGCTTGGGCCAGCGGCACAGCTGCATCGCGCCTGCATCTGCATACATGTGCGAAAGCTCAACATCTTGGTAATCCTCATCATGCACTTTTTGCACGACTTCACGCCACAGAATGCCTGACTCCATCACGTTGGCCTTTTCCATCGAACAGACCTTGTTGCCACGACGGCGGGCAAGTTCGAACGCGGATCGTGCGACACGATCAATCTCGCTTTCGGTGTATCGCTGGGTGTTGATTCCGACACGCTCGTTCCCCTCTTCGAATATTCCACGCGGTTCACCAAAATAGATGCCACTGGTCAATTCGCGAACAATCATGATGTCCAAGCCCGCAACCACGTCTTTTTTCAAAGACGAGAAATCAGCCAATGCGTCAAAGCACTGCGCGGGGCGAAGGTTTGCAAAAAGGTCCATCTCTTTGCGCAAACGCAACAAGCCACGTTCAGGTTTCACGCTAAAATCAAGCGCGTCATATTTCGGGCCTCCGACCGCACCCAAAAGAACCGCGTCCACTTCTTGGGCCTTAGCCATCGTATCGTCGTGAAGCGGTGTGCCATGCTTGTCATAGGCTGCCCCACCAACAAGGTCTTCGCTTACGTCGAACGACAAATCGCGTTTTGCGCCATACCATTCGATGATCTTGCGCACCTCGGTCATCACCTCGGGGCCGATCCCGTCGCCGGGCAAAATCAAAAGCGAAGCGTTACTCATCATAGGGTTCCTTTGATCCACTGGGTTAAGCTTCGCCTAGCGGTGCAAGGCCCTATGGTCAAGGTAGCTGACCGCCTGGCAAGGTGATGTCCACGGTGATCAAACGATGCTCTTGTTCAGTCAATGACGGCCAAACCTTGGCTGCGCGAATTAGGAGATCGGCAGATGGTAAAAGGTAAGACACCCGCATTGGCCCTGGGTCATCCCATTCAGCGGTGATTTGGTCAGCCAGCGGATCAGCAAGAAGATCCCGCGCCAAGAAGGTCGCCATGGCATCGCGGTACCCTTCGCCACGTATCGGGTCGAGGTTGGTATCCGCCATGAACACCAAAGGTGTCTGAGGTGGCGGGCCATGAAGCGCGTCGAGGATCTGTCCCCATAACCGCAATTCATCAAGATTACGCCGCCCGTTGCGATCTTCTGGTCCATCAAACACCGGCGCACCGGCATGCCCAATCATGAGTGACAAGCGCCAGCTTTGTCTGTTTCCCATGACGTCCACCGGTACAATCCAATGCCCACCACTTGATAGCCTTTGAACGTCTGCACCGGTATCTTCAGGCTTGATATGTGTGCCCGGCAAATCCCGCCACAGCATGTCATTGAATGAACGCACCGCGCTTCGATCAATCGGAAACCGCGACATGACAGCAAGCGCCTCTTGACCGGGAAACCGACCATAGGCCTGCGCATCCTCAGGCTCTCCGAAGCGGCCATCACCATCTATGTCGAGACCTGTGGGCAGGCCGGAATTAGAGTGCAGCGCCATCACATGGTCATGCCCCGCGCCAACGATCGTCGCGAATTCGCGCAGCGCTGTATCGTTTGCGTCAAAGTCGAACCGGGTCAGAACCACGATATCTGCGTCAGCTTCAGATATCGCTTTTGCGATATCGACGAACGACGCCTCTTTGTTTTGCAGATCACGCCAAAAAAGCCCCGACCCTTCCCTGGACAATTTGGCGTGCCACAACGCCAAACGCAGGTCTTTGGCAAAACTGCAGGTCGCAGACAGGACCAGCCCAATTAGCGCAACGGCTATACCAGCTGCAATTCGTCTTCCTGTGCATAGGCGCGGCGGCGTTTTTCCTCGATCAAGGCCGCCACCCGAAAGAGGGCGATCCCACGCATCATCAATGTCAGTGGTAGAAATGCCCATGCGCACAGCACCCAGATCAAGATCTCTGGCAAAGCAAGCATTGCGGCATCAAACGTCGTGACCCAAATGCGCAGCAAAGCCGGGATCAGGAATGGCAGTAAAAACCCTAACGCAAGGTTAAAGTGCGCGTCGCGTTTGAGCCTAAACAGAACATCTTTACCTGAGGTGGGATCAAAGAGTGGCAGGTTGATCCAGAAATTGAAGGCACGTTTGCGGATTGGCCAAAAGATGAATCGCGCATGGACCCAGAACAAGAGCAGCGCAATAATCGAGATCAGCATCAGCAAGCTCGCGATCCGGGTGGTGCCTTCAACATCAAACCATGCAGGCAAGTCCGAAAACGTGATCGACATGAGCCGCACTGGCGAGAAAGGAAAATCCAACATCGAAGCGGCACTATAAGACAGGTTCTCAAGCAAGGTGGATGGCAGTGAAGGATCACGCCCGGCCGACGCCATCAGCAAAGATGCAAACCATACACAAAAGAACAGCGCGAGAAACCGCAGCCGATTAAAGGGTGGCGCGTTCCGGAATTCCAGAAAGGTTGGATATTCACTGTTGTACTCGGCGAACGTCACAACAGCAGCAACCAGCGCGACCAAGGCGGCGGTTTGTGCACCATCGTTTGATGTGCCGGGCAACACCAATGATGGAATTGCCACGAGGAACGCCATCAATAGCGCACGCACAGCTGATCCTATGATCCGCTTGACCACTCTGGTTTCCCTTCAAATCGGATGGACGCGATTCGATGCCGCGACCTTATTCCAACTTTGTGCCGCCGGGATTGACGGACTGCCTCATTATCGCCCCAGTTTTGCCCAAGTTCGGCGGGCCGCTCAACTCTGCTTGTGTGCTATCCCTTTGAAATCATTGGACTCGTGTCCAAACTGGTGCGCGATTACATCAGCCCTTGCTTAGAAATATGGCGGTGCGTGATATGACCACAACATCTGGTGGCCGTGCTGAGTATCCCCTGAAAAAGAAAAGGCCGCCCCGAAGGACGGCCTTTCTGTTTTGTGTCTTCAGGCGATCAAACCCAAGGGCGTGCCTGCGACGCCTGCGCTTCGAACGTATCGATAGATGCGGCTTTTTCCATTGTCAGACCAATGTCATCCAAACCATTGATCAGGCAATGCTTGCGGAAGCTATCAAGCTCAAAAGAGAAGCTCTCGCCATCAGAGGACGTCACAACCTGGTTTTCCAGATCAATCGTCATACGTGCATTGGAGCCTTTTTCAGCATCCTTCATAAGTACTTGGACAGCTTCGGCTGGCAAAACGATGGGAAGAATGCCGTTCTTGAAGCAGTTGTTGTAAAAAATATCCGCGAACGAAGTCGAGATCACGGACTTGATCCCGAAGTCCTTAAGCGCCCATGGCGCATGTTCGCGCGATGATCCGCATCCAAAATTATCACCCGCGACAAGTATCTCTGTCTCGCGATATTGCGGTTTGTTTAGCACGAAATCAGGGATTTCATTCCCGTCATCGTCATAACGCATTTCGTCGAACAGGTTCACACCCAGACCTGATCGTTTGATCGTTTTCAGAAACTGCTTGGGGATGATCATATCAGTGTCGATATTCACAAGTGCCATCGGCGCGGCGATCCCGGTGAGCTTTTCAAATTTTTCCATCACATCATCTCCCGAACGTCAGTCAATTTACCAGTCACAGCCGCTGCTGCCGCCATCGCAGGCGACATCAAATGCGTCCGACCACCCCGGCCCTGACGGCCTTCAAAGTTGCGGTTCGATGTGGCGGCGCACCGTTCGCCTGGGGCCAACTGATCAGGGTTCATCGCAAGGCACATGGAACATCCCGCAAGACGCCATTCAAACCCGGCTTCTTTAAAGATATCGGCAAGCCCCTCTTCTTCTGCCTGCGCCCGCACAAGCCCAGAGCCTGGAACAACCATCGCTCGTTTCACAGCGATCTTCTTGCCTTTAAGGATTTCGGCTGCGGCCCGCAGATCTTCGATACGTCCGTTGGTGCACGACCCGATGAACACAGTATCGATCTCAATATCCGACAGTTTCTGCCCGGGTGTCAGACCCATGTAGTCAAGCGACCTCTGCGCCGCACCAACTTTGCCACCCTGGAAACTTTCGGCAGCAGGAACGTCAGCCGTGATCGGCAACACGTCTTCGGGTGACGTACCCCAAGTGACGACCGGCGCGATGTCTTCGCCTTTGATTGTAATCACCTTGTCCCAATGCGCATCATCGTCGGAATAGAGGGTCTTCCACCACGCAAGCGCGGCTTCCCACTGTGCACCCTTCGGTGCGTGAGGGCGGCCTTTGACGTATTCGAATGTCTTTTCATCTGGCGCAATAAGCCCAGCGCGCGCACCGCCTTCAATCGCCATATTGCAGACGGTCATGCGGCCTTCCATCGACAGATCGCGGATTGCTTCGCCGCAATATTCGATGACGTATCCGGTACCGCCAGCGGTTCCAGTTTCACCAATGACCGAAAGGGTGATGTCTTTGGCGGTGACGCCTGGACGCAGCTTGCCCGTGATTTCAACCTTCATGTTCTTGGACTTGGATTGGATCAAAGTCTGCGTCGCCAGAACATGTTCAACCTCAGAGGTGCCGATCCCATGCGCCAGCGCACCGAATGCGCCGTGTGTTGCGGTGTGGCTGTCGCCACAAACCACGGTCATGCCCGGCAGCGTCCAGCCCTGTTCCGGCCCAACGATGTGCACGATGCCCTGACGAACGTCAGAAACTGGATAGTAATGAATGCCGAAATCCTTGGCATTCTTATCCAACGCAGCCACCTGAATGGCGCTGTCTTCCGTCATGTTTTTCGGGTCTTCACGACCAGGTGTCGTCGGCACGTTGTGGTCAGGAACGGCAATGGTCTTGTCCGGTGCACGCACCGATCGACCCGCCATGCGCAACCCTTCAAAGGCCTGTGGGCTGGTCACTTCGTGAACGAGGTGACGGTCGATATACAACAGGCAGGTGCCGTCCTCGGCTTCGTGGGCGAGATGGGCATCCCAGATTTTATCATAAAGCGTTTTGGGGGACATAGGTCCTCTCCCTTGAACTGTGCAAATGTGGTGGTGTGGTCAGGTAGCTCAGGCGCAGTGAGGTAGCCGCGCGAGCACTGTGTGCGTCGCACCGAAAAAACGTTCCCGCAAACGCGCACGTTCATCCAGATCGAAAACCATTTTCATGTGATGTGCCTTACATCATCGCCCTATCCCGCCGCAAGTGCGGCGCACGCAGCAGCGCTTGTAAAGAAATGCATGGAACAAGTGATCCAACCTCGCAGTTGTCCCGTAACATTTATTACGAGGTGTACTATGCTTACAAAACTGAACATCATCAATCTGGGCTTGATTGCGATTCTCTTCGCCAGTCTTGTTGTGCACACCGCTGGCGCGGACACCACTATCGCGCCGGCGAAAATCGTTCTTCCATTCTCTGGGTCTTATTAAGTTGCACTACCTTCGGCGCGATGCGACGCTGAAATTACGTAAGCAACCGAGCAAAGAATGGTCCCTGATGTCGTCTCACCGGAAACGCTGACTGAGTTTTCGCTCGATCTATACCTCTGGGTTGAGACGTTTCTGACCAGCCTTCTGCGCCCGTGGAACGCGTATCAGCTTGTCATAGCTCTGTCCGTTTTCATCGCTGCACATCTTATTGCCGCAATCGTTAAACCACGCATGCACTCATGGATGCGTGGGCTGGAAGGTTGGCCCAAATGGCGAATGCGGGCGCTGGTTGTGTTCCACCGGCGTTTGCGAATGGTGCTTTTTGTTGTCCTAATCTGGATCGTTGTGATTGCGATGCGGGAAATCACCTGGCCATCCCGATCTTACCTGCTGTCCATAATTGCGAACCTTTCAACGGCATGGCTATTTATCGCATTTGCCACGCGGTTGATCCAAAACGCCTTGCTGCGCGGGATTGTCAGGTATGGCGCATGGATCTGGGTCACCCTGTCGATCACCGGTTTGGCAGACGAAAGCCAATCTCTTTTGGATAGCGCTGCATTTTCGATCGGCGATACACGTGTGTCGTTGTGGCTGATCATTCAGGCCATCGTAATAGTTGCCGCCCTTCTTACGCTAGCACGGGTTGTCAGCAGCACAACAGCAGCCACGATCCGGCGTAATGAAGACATCTCGCCCTCAATGCAGGTGTTGGCCATCAAGTTCCTGCAGGTGCTGCTATTCGGCGCAGCGTTCTTTCTAGGCTTGCGATTGGTCGGCGTTGATCTGACAGGTCTCGCGGTCCTGTCTGGTGCGATCGGCGTTGGTCTTGGCTTTGGTCTGCAAAAGGTCGTGTCGAACCTTGTCTCCGGTATCATCATCCTGCTCGACAAGTCGATCAAGCCGGGCGACGTTATCTCGCTGGGCGATACGTTCGGCTGGATCAACAGCCTTGGTGCGCGCTATGTCAGCGTGGTTACCCGGGACGGCAAGGAATACTTGATCCCAAACGAAGATCTGATCACAGGTCAGGTTGTGAACTGGTCGCATTCCAACGAATTCGTGCGACTGGATATCTATTTCGGCACGGCCTATGGCGATGATCCTCACAAAGTTCGCAAGATCGCCATTAATGCTGCGAAATCAGTGGATCGCGTCCTTAGCTTTAAAGCACCAGTTTGTCATATTGTGGGCTTTGGAGACAGTTCGGTGGATTACATCCTGCGCTTCTGGATTCGTGACCCCACAGGCGGGCTGACCAACATCCGCGGCAATGTCTATCTCGCCTTATGGGATGCCTTTCAGGAGCATGGCATTTCAATTCCCTTCCCACAGCGTGAAGTCAAAGTCCTTGAGGGCTCACAGGTTGGAACGAAATCCATTCCTGACTGACGGCACGTTGCGGCTGACACTGCCCCACGGCTCGCTCATACTGTGCACAACAGAACAAGGGAGGCCATGATGGCAGACGATATCGTAATCCTAGACGGCGCACGTACCGCAATTGGGGCGTTTGGAGGCTCGCTCGCCGCGACCCCACCAATTGATCTTGGCGCAACCGTTGCCAAAGCAGCGTTGGAACGGTCCGGCGTTGATGGCGGGCAAATCGGGCATGTGGTCTTTGGGCACGTCATCAACACCGAACCTCGCGATATGTACCTGTCTCGGGTCGCCGCGATGCAGGCTGGTATCCCCGAAACCACACCTGCGATGAACGTGAACCGCCTTTGCGGGTCTGGCGCACAGGCTATCGTTTCCGCGATCCAATCCCTAATGCTGGGTGATGCTGAATTCGCAGTTGCTGGCGGCGCAGAGAGCATGAGCCGTTCACCGTTCATTGTTCAGGACCAGCGCTGGGGCGCAAAGATGGGAGATATTCGCACGCTCGACATGATGCTGGGCGCGTTGAATTGTCCATTCGGCACTGGCCATATGGGCGTCACCGCCGAGAACGTGGCCGCTGAACATGACGTGACCCGCGAACAACAGGACGCCTTTGCGTTGGCAAGCCAAGAGCGGGCCACCAAGGCGATCAAAGAGGGTCGGTTCACTACTCAAATCGTCCCTGTCGAGGTCAAGAAAAAGCGCGAAATGGTGCCATTCAACGTAGATGAGCACCCTAAGGCAACCACGATGGACGCACTTGGTGGGTTGCGCACCGTGTTCCAGAAAGACGGCACTGTAACCGCTGGCAACGCCTCGGGGATCAACGATGGTGCTGCTGCCATGGTTCTTGCAAGGGCTTCTGCTGCGCAAAGTGCAGGTCTCAAACCCAAAGCGCGCGTTCTCGGATACGCCCATGCTGGCGTCCGTCCCGAAGTGATGGGTATCGGCCCCGTGCCTGCAGTGGAAAACCTGCTCAAACGCACGGGGCTTGCCGCCTCGGATTTTGATGTAATCGAAAGCAACGAAGCCTTCGCTGCGCAAGCATTTGCAGTGAACAAAGAACTTGGCCTTGATCCTGCCAAGGTCAATCCGAACGGCGGCGCGATTGCGCTTGGTCACCCGGTGGGTGCAACTGGCGCAATCATTACAATCAAAGCGCTTTACGAGTTAGAGCGCATCGGCGGGTCCAGAGCTCTGATCACCATGTGCATCGGTGGCGGTCAAGGTATCGCACTAGCTATCGAACGGCTCTGACGTTTAGCCAAATTGCAAAATGCATGTGCCCCGGCTGCTGGCCCCAGCCGGGTTAATTCATTCTTCACCATGATCCCCGAAAGTCCCGTAAGACGATTACGGAGGTCTGGATGAGTCTCGCCAATAAACTGGCAGAGGAGCGCCGTGCGCGGTTGGCCGCGGAGCGTCTTCTTGAACTCAAACAGGCCGAACTTTTTGCAGCCAACCGCAAACTGGGGACACATGCTCTGCAGCTGAGCAACGAAATCGTCGAAACCCGCGCCGAAGTTGCGATGGTGCGCGGGGAAAACCAACGGGTCAAAACCGAACTCGGGGTTGCGAACGAAAAGATCCAGATCGCTGAACGCCGGCTTTGGCATTCGATCGAGACCATTCAGGACGGCTTTGCTTTTTTTGATCCCGACAACCGCATGATCGTTGCCAATCGCGCTTACCTTGCCGTGTTCGAAGACTTGGAAGAGGTCCAGCCAGGCATCACCTATCCTCGCATTCTTCAGCTTCTGACCGAAGAAGGGATCGTCAACATCGCGGATGAACCGCCGGCAGACTGGCGTGCACGTATGCAGGATCGCTGGCAGCAGGACGACCCGCAACCGATGGAAATTCAGCTCTGGAATGGCGAACACGTGCGCATCTTTGACCGACGTGGCCCGTCGGGCGATGTGGTTAGCCTTGCGCTGAACATCACGGAAAGTGTCCGCTACGAGGAACAGCTGCACGTCGCCCGCGAACGCGCCGAGGCCGCGAACCGCGCCAAATCAGCTTTTCTGGCCAATATGAGTCACGAAATTAGAACCCCTATGAATGGCGTGGTTGGAATGGCTGATCTGCTGACGGAAACTGATCTAAATAGCGAACAGCGCTTATTTGTCGAAACGATCAAACATTCAGGTGAGGCGCTATTGGTCATCATCAATGACGTGCTCGACTATTCGAAGATCGACGCCGACAAGCTGGTACTTCATCCCGAACCTTTCGATCTTGAAAAAACCCTGCATGAGGTCGTGCTGCTGCTCCAGCCCAGCGCACGGGCAAAAGGGCTTACCCTCAACGTAGATTATGACATCCTTCAACACACACGGTTTGTCGCCGATCCCGGACGCATTCGGCAGATCGTGACGAACTTGATGGGAAATGCCGTCAAATTCACCCTCGAAGGGCACGTGTTGCTACGCGTTGTTGGAGAGCCGGCAGACGCCAACCACACAAAACTAGTCATAACGGTTGAAGATACCGGAATCGGGATTGCGCCCGATAAAGTTGACCTTGTGTTTGGCGAATTCAATCAGGTCGAAGACGACCGCAATCGGCAATTTGAAGGCACAGGGCTCGGGCTTGCGATCACAAAGCGGCTTATCGAAATGATGGACGGTCACGTTTGGGTCGAGTCGGAAGAAAGTGTTGGAAGCTGTTTTGGGTTCAATGTCACCCTGCCGATAGATCAGGACTCCGCAGCTGCAGCGCCAAAACTCGATCCAGACCTGCAACGCATTCTCGTCATCGACAACGCCGACGAGGACGGCACGACACCACTTATAAAACAGATTAGCGCATTGGGCGGCACGCCCACTCTTTGTTCCGATCCCGCACGGTTAACGCCTGATCAGGTTGCCACTTTCAGCTTAACCGTACTGGGGATAGAGCCTGACAATAGCCTATTCACCTCTGCCATTTTTGCGTTGAAAACGGTCGCACCGAATGCGCCGATCTTATCCCTTTCCCATGATCCAAAACGTGTTGCCGAAGCCGGGCTAGAGAACGTCCACACAGTGCAACGCCCATTTGCGCGTTCAGTTTTACTAGATGCGATCACGTCGACCGCGGTGCGGTGTGCTGTCCCTGAACCAACAATCGTGCACTCCCAGGTCGGCCAACCCAATATTCTGCTCGCCGAAGACAATCGCACCAATCAATTGGTGTTCCGCAAGATGGTCAGCAAACTCGACCTAAATCTCACAATCGCAAATGACGGTTTTGAAGCTGTGACTGCATTTGAAGCAAACCGCCCAGACGTGATCTTCATGGATATCTCTATGCCTGGAATGGACGGCAAAGAAGCAACGGCGCGTATTCGCGCACTAGAGGGCGACGGGCCGAACGTACCGATCATCGCGGTGACGGCTCACGCTTTGGACGGTGACCGCGATATGATCCTCGAAGCCGGTTTGACGGACTACCTTACAAAACCGCTGCGCAAAGACGCCCTCTTAGAAAAGCTGGGGACCTATTGCTCGGTCTGTCAGTTGGCGTCGTAGGGTCGCACGAACACGGGTTTTTCGGGCTCGGAAAGGTCTTCTTGGTAGACATAACCGCCAAGATCAAAATCCAGAATCCCTTGCGCGTCGGTCAAACGTCGCTGAATGACAAACCGCGCCATTGCACCACGGGCCTTTTTTGCAAAAAAGCTGACGATCTTAGGGCCTTTGCCGTCGCCTTTGTCTTCCATGAACGCTGGAGTGACGATGCGCAAACCCAACGGTTTCGGCGGCACAGCACCAAAGTATTCCTGGCTGGCGCAGTTGATCAGAGTGTCGGTGTTCAGGTCAGCGGCCTGCGCTTTGAGTTCCTTGGCAATCTGATCTCGCCAGTAGTCGTAAAGGTTGCCACCACGCCGGGTCTTTAACCGGCTGCCCATCTCAAGACGGTAGGCCTGAATTCCATCTAATGGTCTCAGCACTCCATACAGACCAGACAGTATTCTAAGGTGATCCTGCGCCCAGCACATTTCATCGGCATCAAGCGTTTCCGCCTCAAGCCCTTGATAGGTGTCCCCGGCAAAAGCCAGAGCGGCCGGGCGAAGATGATCGTTTGTCGGCGCTTCATCAAAGTCCCGAAACCGGTCACGGTTCAATTTCGCCAGATCATCGCTGAGATCCATGAGCGCCTTGAGATTGCCAAGCGTCAGATTGCGGGCCGACTTTGCCAACCGATTGGCGTCGTCCTGAAACACCGGTTCCGTCATCGTCACGTCACGCTCGGACCAGTCAAGACGTTTGGCCGGGGAAATCACGACGAGCATGGCAGCACCTTTTTTGAAATCTTGGTTCCGGTTGATTTAGTCCGCAGCGCGCAAAACGTCCAGAAACGTCTCTGCAAACCTTTCGGCCCGTCGATCACCAATAATACGGGCAATGCCGCTTTCATCGCGCGGCTTGGTCTGCGCCAGCTTCGCCAATTGACCTGCTTCGCATGACATTGGTTTCAATGTACCACAGGCACCACGCACCAGTTGGGCCTGAGATTCAAGCAGCGTATCGTAAAGACCACCTGCCCCGCCGCTTGCCAACTTTCGCCGCGCGGGATGCGTGTCGGGAACATCTCCAGCGATCACCTCAAGAAAGGCACGCCCATAGCGTTCCAGCTTTTTTGCACCGACCCCATTGATCCGGGCGATATCGTCAAGCGTCCGCGGTCGTGTTTCGGCCATCTCGATCAAGGTCTTGTCGGGGAAGATCACGTAAGCAGGAACAGACTGTTCCTCGGCCAATGCACGACGCTTTGCCTTGAGCGCAGAGAGCAGCGGTGCGTCTTCATCACTGACCAATGTGCGCACATGCGGGCGACGTTCGCTTGCAGCCTCAATACTGTCGCGACGCAGGGAAATCGTCGCTTCTCCGCGCAGGATCGGTCGGGCTGCTTCGGTCATCACCAGTGCGCCATGCCGTTCTGCATCTGGACGCATCAGATCATGACCCATCATCTGCCTGAAAACTGCCTGCCATTCCCCGCGTTTAAGGTCTTTGCCGACGCCAAATGTCGGCAGGTTGTCGTGATTACGTTGCAGGATTTTCTCGGTTTTGGTGCCGAGTAGAATGTCGATTAGATGCCCAGCGCCAAAGCTTTCACCCGTCCGCAGGGCAGCAGATAACGCTTTGCGTACCGCCTCGGTGCCATCGAACACCTCAGCGGGTTTGTCGCACAGATCGCAGTTACCGCAGGTGACTTCGGATTCATCAAAGTAGCCCAGCAAAGTTTTGCGACGGCATTCCAACGCCTCGGCCAAACCTAGCAAAGCATTCAACCGGCCGTGATCGGCATGACGGCGTTCTGGTGGCGCATTGCCTTCGTCGATCTGGCTCCGTCGCAGACGAATGTCGTCAGAACCATAGAGCGTCAGCGTTTCAGCAGGCGCACCATCGCGCCCGGCACGACCGATTTCCTGATAATACGCTTCGATGGATTTCGGCAGATCAGCGTGTGCGACCCAGCGAATATCGGGTTTATCGACACCCATGCCAAAGGCCACTGTTGCAACAACGATCAACCCGTCTTCGGTCGCAAAGCGTGACTCCACGCGGCGGCGCGCGTCCGGGTCCATGCCGCCATGATAAAAACAAGCCGTGTGCCCTTCGGCATTAAGCGCCTGAGACAGCGTTTCCGTCTTTGCGCGGGTGCCACAATACACGATGCCAGACTGATCTTTCCGGGCAGCAGCGAATTTGAGGATTTGATCGCGGGGCTTATTTTTGGGCGCGAACATCAGGTTGATGTTAGGCCGATCGAAACCACGTAGAAATGTTGTCGGCGTTTTGCCATCGAACAGACGCGTTACGATTTCTTCCTGCGTTTCGGCATCCGCTGTGGCCGTAAAGGCAGCAAGCGGTACGTCCAAGGCACGGCGCAATTCACCGATGCGCAGATAGTCCGGGCGGAAATCGTGGCCCCACTGGCTGACACAATGGGCCTCATCCACAGCAATCAGAGAAACACCAGCTTGTTGCAGCATCCGTTGGGTGCCACCGGACGCCAGCCGTTCCGGCGCAAGGTAAAGCAACTTCAAAGCGCCGGAATGAAGCATGTCCCAAACGGCATCATTTTCTTCGTCCGTATTTGCCGAAGTCAGCGCGCCTGCATTAACACCAGCCTCACGCAAGCCGCGCACTTGATCACGCATCAGCGCAATAAGCGGTGAAATCACCACAGTCACGCCATGGCGCACCAATGCAGGTAGTTGGAAACACAAAGACTTACCGCCGCCTGTGGGCATGATGGCAAGAACGTTTTCACCCTCAGAAACAGCCTCTACAATCTCGGATTGACCGGGCCGGAAACTGTCGAATCCAAAGACATCCCGCAGAATTGTGTCTGCGTCGGGCATATCGCGTGGCATGGGTGACCTGTCAGGTTCTTAACTATATCTGCTCTGAAACTGACAGTCTCATACTAAGGATGCGTGAACAAGCCTTTGAACGGTCAGAAGCTATAGAAGAATCCGGCGTTGTTCGCCAATACGATGCGCAGTATATAAACGCCAATCAACGCCACCAGCGGTGCAAGGTCGATCCCTGACATTGGCGGCAAGATGCGGCGCAGGCGAGAATACATCGGTTCAAGCAGCCTGTTCAGCCCGTCCCAGATTTGCGAAACGATCGGCTGTCGCAGGTTCAAAACCTGAAAATTGATCAGCCAGCTCATGATGACGTGGGCGATTATGAAGAACCACACGATATCAAGAAGCAGCATCAGGATCTGGTAGAGCGATTGCATCGGGCAAATTTCCTTAGTCAGTGACCAAACAAGAGGTAGGCGCAAGCGGCCCGAAGAACAAGTCGGACCAGTTGCCGCGAGGTCGCGGTTGACGTGATCGAAGGGTAAGTCAACTAGGCGCGCAACAGGAGGTTGAGATGTATCCCTTTATCCGCATGGCGCTTGGCATTTGGAAAGCGCGCAAATCCCCGCAGCTTGGATCGTTCGACACTTATGTGTCACAACATCGGTGCTGGCCATGGGACATCGACATGTGGATGGAGCTCAACAATGGTCGGACGCTGACGCTTTATGACCTTGGCCGTATCCCTTTGGCGCAGGCAAATGGATTGTTAGCGATGGTGCGAAAAAAACGCTGGGGCCTGACAATGGCGGGCGTTGTCGTCAGGTACAGGCGTCGCATCCGAACGTTCGAAAGGTTCGAGATGCGCAGCCGTTTGCTTTGCTGGGATGACCGGTTCTTGTATATTGAACAGTCGATGTGGAAGAAAAACGGCGAATGTGCCAACCATGCGGTCTATCGGTCTGCTGTCACGGACCGAAGTGGAATTGTTCCGACTTCAAGCGTCATCGCAGCGATGGACATGACCGGCGCAGCATCGCCAGAAATGCCCGATTGGGTGGCACAATGGTTGCGCGCCGAAGATGCACGACCATGGCCACCGATGCAGGAGGCAATTTAGCCACCACGGCGCTTGCCGCCTTGACGTTTCGCACCCATAACCCCGGAAGGGGGATTTGGCATGGCGGTCGGCACTTTACGCAAACGAATTTGGGGATGGTTCTTTTTCGATTGGGCCAGCCAGCCTTATAACACCCTTCTGATCACATTTATCTTTGCCCCCTACGTCAAAGAGCTTGTTGGGGACGGCACAACCGCACAATCTGCTTGGGGTTTCGGCATAGGTGCAGCCGGCATCATCATTGCGATACTGGCCCCGATTCTTGGTGCATTGGCAGATACCGGCGGCAATCGCCTCAGATGGATTTGGCTATTTTCCATCATGTATGTCGTGGGTGCAGGAGGGCTTTGGTTCGCGGCACCGGGGGAATTCAGCCTGATCCTAATCCTGACGTTCTTTGCCATCGGCATGATCGGAATGGAATTCGCCACGACGTTCACAAATTCCATGCTCCCAGACCTTGGAACACCAGAAGAGATCGGGCGCATTTCGGGCAATGGGTGGGCGTTCGGGTACCTGGGCGGCTTGGTCGCGTTGGTGATCATGCTCATGTTCTTTGCCGACAACGCGGAAACAGGCCAAACTCTTTTTGGTTTGGATCCTGCATTCGGCCTCGACCCGGAAGCACGAGAAGGCACGCGGGCTGTTGGACCTTTGGTCGCGATCTGGTTTGTCATTTTCATGGTGCCGTTCTTTCTGTTTGTACGCGACCCCAAATCCCACAAAGCGCCGAAAGGGGCGGTCAAACTCGCGCTACAAGACCTCAAATCGACCCTTTACCGCCTGCCCCAAGATCGGTCGCTTTTTGCATTTCTAGGATCCGCGATGTTCTACCGAGACGCGTTGAACGGAATGTACGCATTTGGCGGCATCTACGCAGCAGGTGTCTTGGGCTGGAGTGTTCAGAACGTGGGCATCTTTGGTATCATAGCGATCATCGCAGGAGCGCTGGCGGCTTGGTTGGGTGGGATGGCGGATTCGCGCTTTGGGCCCAAGCCCGTGATCGTGGCTTGCATTCTTGCGCTGACGGCCGTGGGCATTTCGATTGTCCTGATCTCTCGTGAATCGATGTTCGGCATGCCTTTGCCCGAGGGTTCAGCCCTCCCCGATATCGCGTTTTACATTATCGGTGCAGTGATCGGCGCCGCTGGGGGTGTGATACAATCGGCAAGCCGGACGATGATGGTCAGGCAAGCAAATCCAGAACGCATGACCGAAGCCTTTGGTCTGTATGCCCTAGCAGGAAAAGCGACCAGTTTTCTGGCACCTTTGCTGATTGGGGTAACCACCTATGCCACTGGATCCCAACAATTGGGGGTCAGTCCGGTGATTGGGCTTTTCCTAGTTGGGCTTGTGTTGTTAGTCTGGGTTAACCCTCACGGGAAATGGGCGGTGTCATGAAACGGTTTTTTCTACTCCTCGGACTCACTTTTTTACTGGCTGCCTGTGGCGGTGACAGCGGATCGCGCAACAGCGACACAGCATCCGCGACCACGCCTCGCGTGAACAGCGTTCTGAGCACACGTCAGGCAAAGCAATTGTTCGGCGGCATGGAAAACGGATCACGTCAATCCGCTGCTGCCTATGGCAGTTATGCTAAGGGATGTGCAGCGGGTGCAGTTCAACTGCCGGAAACAGGGCCAACATGGCAAGCGATGCGTCTTTCGCGAAACCGCAATTGGGGTCTGCCCATCACCGTTGATTTTCTGCAGGATTTGTCTCGCATAGCCGCGCGTGAACCGGGTTGGAACGGGCTTTATGTGGGTGACATCAGCCAGCCCCGCGGCGGACCGATGCTGACCGGGCATCGCAGCCACCAGATTGGCTTGGATGCTGACATCTGGATGCGTCCTGCTGATCGGCTGAACCTAAGCCGCGCAGATCGTGAAAACATGTCGTCCATTTCGCTACGTCGCTCTAATGGTGCGTTTACCAATGACAACTGGACCAAATCGCATCACAACATCATAAAGGCGGCTGCGAGCGACCCGCGTGTGGCGCGCATCTTTGTATTCCCCGGCGCCAAAGTGGCGATGTGCAACGCAGAAACCGGCGACCGAAGCTATCTGCGCAAGATCCGGCCTTGGTATGGGCACCACTACCACTTCCATGTGCGGTTGGCCTGCCCTAGGGGTATGCGGGGTTGCGTCGATCAGGATCCCCCGCCGCGTGGCGATGGGTGTGCCGATGCACAAGCTTGGGTTAACAATATTCTGAATCCACCCCCGCCCGATCCGAATGCGCCAGCACCAAAGCCGCGCCGGGAACTGAGGCTGGCGGATCTGCCTGCGCAGTGTGAAACTGTACTGTCCGCGAATTGATGCAATTTGGGCACTGACCCTGGCTTGGCACAGGACACGACACTGGCCACGTTTCTATCGTCCTATCACTGGACAAAGGAACGCGACGGATTTGGAGGGTATTCAGGGATTACACTGACCCCGGATGGCACCGGGTTTGTCATCCTAAGCGACCGTGGCCATGTAATCGAAGGCACGATCTTTCGTCACAATAACCGGATCATCGGTATCCGTAGCCAAGACATGGCGCAACTGGATTTCCCTGACAGTCTTTTTGATGAAACGCCGAGACGCGACACTGAAGGTCTTGCCCGGGATACCGCTGGTCGACTGTATATTTCTCTGGAAAGCGACAATCGGATTATTCGACAAGAGGTCGATGGAACGTGGTCTGCCCTGCCAAGCCATCCGTCCATTGATGCTCTACCCGCCAATCGCGGTTTGGAAGCCTTGGCAATTGGACCTGATTCAACGGTCTACACAATTCCGGAAGGGTCGGATGATTTGAAAACCCCATTCCCAGTTTTCCGATATCGGGAAAGCCATGGGTGGGACAGGCCGTTGTCTATCACACGCGATGGAGGATGGTTGCCTGTGGGGGCTGACATTGGCCCAGATGGGCAGCTCTATGTTCTTGAACGTGGCTTTGCCGGGTTCGGATTCTCATCTCGTGTTCGCCGATTTGATCTGTCTGCTAGCGAAAAAGGTGACGGTGAACTCCTTTTGACCACCGATATCCGCAAACATGACAACCTTGAAGGTATCGCGGTCTGGCAAGCTCCGGACGGGTCATTGAGGCTGACGATGGTCTCTGACGACAACTTCCTATTCCTTCAGAAAACCGAGATCGTGGAATACTCAGTCAGCAAATAGCTTGTCTGTTTCAAAGCGCCGCTATATGCACCGCGCCATTCCCGAGTGTCGGGAATCAAGTCCCCGCAACCTTGGCAAAACGGGAGTCGCAATGACCCGCTCACATATTCCTGGCATCATCGCCATGGCCCTCATCGTGTTGGCCTCCAATATTCTTGTTCAGTTCCTGTTTGGGAATTGGCTGACATGGGGCGCATTTACGTATCCCCTCGCGTTCCTTGTCACTGATCTAATGAACCGCCTCTATGGCCCAAGCGCCGCCCGGCAGGTGGTTTTCGCGGGCTTTATTGTCGGTGTCTTCTGTTCGTTGGTCGGCACGCAAATTCACGGCGAATTCGGGCCACTGGTCACACTTCGTATTGCGATTGGCTCTGGGCTTGCGTTCCTGACGGCACAGCTTTTGGATGTTGCTATTTTTGATAAGATGCGCAGCGGGGTCTGGTGGCGTGCGCCTTTGGCCTCCACATTGATTGGAGCATCCATTGACACCGGGTTGTTCTTTAGCATCGCATTTTCCGGCGCATTCACCTTTATTGACCCAACAAACGATGTGTCTTGGGCGGGTGAAATGTTGCCACTTCTTGGTTCCGGGCCCGTTGCACCACTTTGGGTGTCGCTTGCCGTGGCCGACTGGATGGTCAAAATCGCGCTGGCGTTGATCGCACTGATACCATTTCGACTCATCGTATTACGATTTCGTGAAAAGTCTACCTTGACGTAAGAAAACTGTTGCGAACTGGGCAAAGCCTGTCACGCTAAGGGTGCGTTATATCAACAGCTGAAAGGAGGTGATCCAGTGTCGAGAGAGGTATTGGAGAGAGGTGTCGGAACAGTTCGAGAGGCTATCATCTAGGGCAACCCCTGGGTGACGAACCCATCGAATTGGTGAGGAACCTAACCGGACCCCGCCTCCGTAAGTCTCGAAGGGTCGCCCATGTGGCGACCCTTTTTGTATGTCCACCACCGCGCTAAGTGACAAAGTATGATCCAGATTTCCGACAGTATCACCATTGAAGACTGGGAACTGACCGAACAGTTCATTCGCGCCTCCGGCCCCGGTGGGCAGAACGTGAACAAGGTATCTTCGGCTGTCGAATTACGGTTCGAGGCAGAGCGATCGCCCAACTTGCCGGGTCCCGTCAAAAACCGTCTGCGTCGCATTTCCGGGCGGAGATGGACCAAAGACGGAGCTATTGTCTTGCAGGTTGACGAGACCCGCTCACAGGCGAGAAACCGTGACATTGCGCGGGATCGGTTAAAGGAGATGATCGTTCAGGCCCTGATCCCTCCAAAACGCCGTGTGCCGACCAAGCCAACCCTTGGGTCCAAAAAGCGGCGACTCAAAGCCAAAAAGGTACGCGGTGAAGTCAAGTCGCTCCGCGGCAAAGTCGACCCCGACACGTAACGTTTCGCAAAGACGAATGATGCATCGTTGCATCACCGCCAACGCACCCCATCAAAACCGATCAAGCAAACGTTCCAGATACTCAAGCTCTTCTTCTGGGCGCTCACCTTCTCCGGAACGGCGACGGATTTCATCCAGCAGTTCGCGTGCGCGGCGATATACATCTTCGCCCTGCAACAGGTTTTCATTAGACCCAATCTGACCGTTTGATCCAACGTTCCGCCCCAAAGGATCGCGTTGTTGGCCAGGATCTGCGCCATCCGCCATGCCTTGCTGTCCTTGCCCCTGTTGCTGCTGCTGCGCCATCGCTTCGCCCAGATTGCGCATACCCTCGCGCAGGGCTTCCATTGCTTCGGACTGGTTGTCGATTGCGCCAGCAAGATCGTTCTCACGCAAAGATTCTTCGGCACCTTCCATCGCACCTTCAGCACGTTCAAGCGCCTCTCTGGCAGCCTCTCCCGCTTCAGAGCCAGCGCCCGGCAAGCTCTGTGACTGACGGTTCAGTTCTTGACGCAAAGCGCGCTGACGGTCAGCAAGACTTTCCTCAAGGCTCTGACCTTGGCCATTCTGGCCCTGACCTGGCTGTTGGCCGGGTTGCTGTCCTTGGCCCTGTCCCTGTCCCTGTTGCTGCCCTTGGCCTTGCTGTCCAGGTTGTTGCCCGGGCTGTTGACCATCTTGGCCCTGCTGTCCTTGCTGTCCGGGATTGAATTGTTCCTGAAGGTCGCGGAATGCCTGATCGGACAAGCCCTGTTGTTCACGCAGCGTTTCAGCCAAGCCTTCCATCGCCTGTTCCCCGGGTGACTGGCCTTGCTGACCCTGACCCTGAGTGACCTGCATGTTTTCCATCATCTGACGCAGCTGTTCGAGCGCTTCTTGCGCCTCAGCCATGCGGCCTTCCTCCATCAGCTCTTGGATACGATCCATCATATCCTGCAGATCATTCTGACTCATCTCCATCATGTTCTGGTTTTGGGTCATATCCTGATCGGGGTTGTCCTGCTGATCCTGTTGGGCTTGGCGAGACAGTTGACGCAGATAATCGTCGGTCGCCTCACGCAGCTCCTGCATCAATTCCGCAATTTCCTGATCCGATGCTCCGTTGCGCATCGCTTCGGACAAGCGGTCTTGCGCGCGCTGCAGACGCTCCAGTGCATCTTCAAGGTCACCCTCTTCCAACCGGATCGCGAGGTCCCACATGGCCTGCGCAATTTCAGCTTGCTGGTCGTCGGTCATGGTCACCGTGGCCAAAGCCTCAACGCGACGCATGATAGTACGCAAACGCAGAAAGTCCGTGCTCGACCGGAACACATCATCCGGACGGTGCGAAACGGCCCGCATCAAAAGTGCGACGTCAGACGCGTTTTCGCGGTTCCAAAGCAAAGAACGCCGCAAATCGATAATTGCGCTGGCCATCGGGTCGAAAAACCGACGGCCCGGAAGGTCAATTACTTCTAGTGCAGATTCACCCATTTGGTCAGCCTCGTCCGTCACGGAAAGGCTGAGTGTCACCGGCAAATTCGCCCACGGATGTTCCGAAAAGTTATCAACCAACGTTTCGGTAAACTCTGACCGATCACCAGCTATTGGCATCGGAAGCGGCAGTTCAATCACCGCTCGTTGTTCAGGATCAATCCGCAAACCATACCGGCGATCAACCTCGCTTAACGCCAGATCGATACGCGCAGTACCTGTGGCAACTGCGTAGTCATCCTTCGCGACAAAAGGGATTTGCGCTTCGCCTTCATAGCTGACTTCGATCTCCCCATCGCGCGTCACCTCCGGAGCGCGATCGGGTAAAGCAACGACCTCCCACAACCGTCCACCCGGCCCCTCGATCTCTAGCCGACCAGAGCGTTCGACGTTGAATTCCTGTGCGGTATTGGTGGACGCTTCGACCAACTCCTCTGGTGTCGTCGTTGGGGACACGCTGTTGGAAACTGATTCTGACACACTCAGCGCACCAACTTCACCGTAGAAGCGCAACGTGATCCTGCTGCCCTCTGGCGTTTCGAGGCGCGCGCTTTCGATGTCATTCAGATAGATTGACGGCCGACCCGTATAACGTGGAGGTTCCAACCAACCTTCCCACGTAGGGCCAGAGGCGAGATCAGAGCCCGTCGGCCCCATCGCAGAAACCGTCTGAACCTTGAGAACAGACCCAAACACAATCGCAACCAAAAACGCCAAAACCGCCACATAGCGCAGTGCAAACGGATCAGCCTTTGAAACACGCAGGTCAGGTTCCGCAGCTTTTGCGTCTTTCAGACGAGCGGCCATGCGCGCCTTGTGCGCGTTCCACACAGCCAAAGACGCAGGATCACCGGAGCCGATTGCCTGACTGTCCATCGCCGCCAGAATTGGATTTCCGGGAAGTGTCGCATCAAGGCGCACCAATGCCGATGATTGTGTGGGCCAATAAAATCTCCGCACGCCGCGAACGAACGTCCAGACTGCCGCGAGCCCACCAAGCGCCAAAGTGACCCAGACCGCTTCCAAGGGTAGATAATCCTGCAACCCCAACATGAGAAACGCGAGGATGGCAAAAATAACTGACCAGAACGGCCAAAAAGCACGCACAACGACCTCGGCTCCCATACCCAAACGGGTCAGAAACAAGGGCCAGCGCAGCGCTGTATTGATCTCCGTGGGCAGGTCGTCCCGTGCGGTCATTCCGATCTCCCGATCATCTGGCCACAGGGGAATACCTCATAGCCATGGGGGGATGGTATCTCGGTTTATGATTTCGTCAAAGTCCGGGCGCTTGCGGATGACAGCGAATTGATCGCCTTTCGCCAAAACTTCAGGCACGAGCGGGCGCGTGTTGTACTCACTCGACATCACCGCCCCATAAGCACCAGCAGATCTGAACGCGACAAGCGCGCCGGCCTCGAGCGGTGGCATCATCCGATTCTTGGCAAACGTATCACCGGATTCACAAACCGGACCAACGATGTCGTAGGCTTGCTGCTCAACACCTGCGGCAGGCTCAATAACCGGAACAATGTCATGATGGGCATCGTACATGGCAGGGCGGATCAAATCATTCATTGCGCCGTCCAGGATTAGAAACTGCCGTCCTTCACCCTGTTTTACATAGATCACGCGGCTCACAAGAATGCCCGCATTGCCAGCAATCAGACGACCAGGTTCTATTTCAATCTCGCAACCCAGATGGCCTACAGTGCGCTTGATCATAGCGCCATAGTCCGACGGCAAAGGTGGTGCCTCGTTCGAGCGGGTGTAGGGAATACCCAAACCGCCCCCAAGATCGAGCCGCTTGATCGTGTGGCCATCGGCGCGCAATTGTTCAGTCAGTTCCGCAACCTTGCGATAGGCAAGCTCATAAGGATCAAGATCGGTCAATTGCGACCCGATATGCACATCGATCCCGATGACCTCGATCCCAGGCAAAGCAGCAGCTTCGGCATAGACTTCTCGCGCTTTCGAAATCGGGATACCGAACTTATTCTCAGACTTCCCGGTTGCGATTTTTGCGTGTGTTTTCGCGTCCACATCCGGGTTGACACGCACCGTGATCGGCGCGGTTTTGCCAAGCGATGCCGCAACCTCGGAAATAACCCGCATCTCGGGTTCGCTTTCGACGTTGAACTGGCGGATACCGCCTTCAAGCGCGAGACGTATCTCTGACCGCGTTTTACCAACACCGGAAAACACAATGCGATCGCCCGGCACTCCAGCAGCTTTCGCCCGCGCATATTCGCCGCCCGACACGACATCCATACCTGCGCCAAGTTCAGAAAGCGTTTTGAGAATGGCTTGATTCGAGGCCGCTTTCATGGCGTAGCAGACCATATGGTCCATTCCATCGAGCGCCTCATCAAAGAGCTGAAAATGACGCGTCAGGGTTGCCGTGGAATACAGATAAAACGGCGTCCCGACGGACGCTGCGATATCGGCAACGGACACGTCCTCAACGTAAAGCTCACCGTCACGATACAGAAAATGATCCACAACCGCCTCCAGAACAGACCGCGCCGCAGTAGCGCAGCAATGGGGTATGTGCTACCCCTAGCTTCTTCTTTTTAAAAATATGCCATACCCGGCGGCAGCGAATTTGGACGCCACTGGAATACCTAATGGCACGGGCAAAAAGCACCAAACCGAGGCGTAGCCGAGTTACAGGGCGCGGGCTGCAAAGCCCGCGCAATTTGGTCACGGGATCGGTTTGGACCGCAGGAATAGATAGAGCGGAAGGCCACAGCTTACCCCGATGCAATAAGTTGCTGGAATGGCGATAAGTGCAGACCAGTTCCGACGCACTCCTACTTCTGCAATAATCCAGATGGTCAGCGACACTGCGGCAATCGTCAAATCCCAAGTCAAACCAGTGGTCGCATCGTTCACATACCACGCATCGATCATCGCCCCTAGGTTCCATCCGTTTTCCTGAAACCAGGACACAAAATAATACATCGGATGGATTGCGCCCCAAATGGCAAGGGAAAGGTAAATCCAGCGCATCGGTGTCATCAGAAAGTGGCTCCTACGGTCACAGGCCCGGTTCGTTCTGATACACCTGTCGATGTGCGCACACCTTCACTTCCAACTGAAACCGTTGTGTTAACCGATGGCGTTATCGGCGGACCATCAGCGCCACAGGCGGTCAGCACAACCAAGCCAGCAAGTAGCGTGATCGTTTTCATCCAAGCACCTCTTTCCAACGGGTGACTTGTTCCCGGACTCGGACAGGTGCGGTGCCACCATAGCTCGTACGGCTGGCGACTGAGTTGTGAACGCCTAGCACTTCGAAAACGTCATTCGTAATCGCCGCGTGCACAGATTTCATGTCCTCAAGGCTTAAGTCTGGCAAATCGCATCCCTTCTGTTCGGCCATCGCCACTAAAGAACCGGTGACATGATGGGCGTCTCGGAAAGGTAGGTCGAGCGTGCGGACAAGCCAGTCTGCCAAATCTGTGGCCGTCGAGAAGCCAGCCGAGGCTGCTGCTTCAAGGTTGGCTGTGTTGGCGGTCATGTCTTTGACCATGCCCTCCATCGCCGCCAGCGCGAGCATCCAGTTGTCAGCAGCGTCGAAAACCTGTTCCTTATCTTCTTGCATATCTTTTGAATAGGCTAACGGCAGGCCCTTCATAACCATCATTAACGCAACATTTGCACCAAAAATTCGCCCGATCTTGGCGCGGATCAATTCCGCCGCATCTGGGTTCTTTTTCTGTGGCATAATCGACGACCCGGTCGAAAAGCGGTCAGACAGGGTCACGAAACGGAATTGGGCGGAAGACCAGATCACCAGTTCTTCGGCAAAGCGGCTAAGGTGCATGGCACTGATGCTGGCCACACTCAAAAACTCCAAAGCGAAATCCCGGTCGCTCACCGCATCAAGGCTGTTGGCCATCGGGCGGTCAAAATCCAGCGCCTGTGCTGTCATTTCACGATCAATCGGGAACGATGTACCAGCCAAAGCCGCCGCACCCAAAGGCGACTCGTTCATCCGTTTGCGCGCATCTTGAACACGGCTCAGATCGCGTGCGAACATTTCCACATAGGCCATCATGTGATGACCCCAAGTCACCGGCTGTGCCGTTTGCAAATGGGTAAATCCCGGCATCACCCAATCCGCGCCTGCCTCAGCTTGTGCGACCAACGCACTGATGAGGGCTGTCAGGCCTGATGATGCCGCATCCAACTGATCGCGTACCCACAGGCGGAAATCGGTGGCAACCTGATCATTGCGGGATCGGCCAGTGTGCAGACGCCCCGCCGGTTCGCCAATCACCTCTTTTAATCGTGCCTCGACATTCATGTGGATGTCTTCAAGCGCAGTCGAGTATTCAAACTCACCTGTTTCAATCTCTGACAAAACGGTGAGCAAGCCTTCCCGCATCGCGTCTGCATCGCTAGGTGTTATTATACCCTGTGCGGCTAACATTGCTGCGTGGGCCCTCGACCCGGCGATGTCCTGTGCCGCCATGCGTTTGTCGAACCCGATCGAGGCATTGATCGCCTCCATGATCGCATCGGGACCGGCAGCAAAACGGCCACCCCACATCTGGTTCGAGGATTTGTCGGACATGGTCTTACCCCTTCGGAGGGAAAATGAAGAATAAACTCGCCGCCATCCTCTATACGGGCCTCGTTGCGCTTGCAAACCCAGCACTGGCCGATCTGTCCAAAGCCGAAGCAATGCGCACAGGTGACATGAAAAAGCTGACCTTCCACAGCGACGCACAACCCGCTGGCACTGCAGAATTCACAACGTTCGACGGCAAAGCCGCATCATTAGAGCAGTACAAGGGCAAGTGGGTTCTATTGAACTTCTGGGCCACTTGGTGTGCCCCATGCCGCAAGGAAATGCCGATGCTGTCGGAACTGCAGACCGAATTCGGAGGTGAATCCTTTGACGTAGTGACTGTCGCGACAGGCCGTAACCCCCCCCCCGCCATGAAAAGCTTTTTTGATGAAATCGGTGTCGACAACCTGCCGCTCTACCGTGATCCCAAGTCAGGGCTTGCCCGCGAGATGGGTGTTCTTGGGTTGCCCATCACGGTCATTCTGAATCCGGACGGTCACGAAGTTGCCCGAATGCGCGGTGATGCCGACTGGGCCTCGGACAATGCAAAGGATATTCTTCGCACAATTCTTGGACGTGAGACGGCGGGCTGAAAAGTACACAGCAGACAGGAACTTCGGGCGCGTCCCCCGACGCTCACACAGCACACAGCGCTTCACCTCGTCGAATGGTTGTAGCTGCCATCCGCGCCCCCGTGTGTGCCTAAATATGTGGTTAAACCCGAAGTTCCTGCGCTGCGACAGTGCGATTCCCATGCATCATGTGCCCGCGCGATGCGGTGCCCGTGAGCAAAAAGAGAGAGTGGACAGTGTCAGAGACCTGACGCATGGACGCACCTGTTTTCGAGCCCCCGCCCGACAGGTTTGTGTTTGTCAGAAATGTGGCGAACCACCAAGCATTTTGCCTTATTCGCGCGGAACTCATTGATTTCGCGAACAATCGATTGCCATCTTTCCGATTTGTTTGAAGTTGGACTTCAATTCCCGCCTTATTTCAGCCGCATGCTCTGGTTGGGCGAAAGATCAAAGCGCGATTACTTCGAATCATGGAAACCCAATACGACCAACACTTTCATACGCCACAAATCCGGCATCCTTGGCCACATCACCGTTATAGATGTTGCGCAGATCAGCCATAACAGGTCGCGTCATGCTTTCCGCGATCTGCTTTAGGTCAAGAGCGCGGAATTCGTTCCATTCCGTCAACAGCACCAACAACTCCGCTCCCTGAACAGCCTGATATGGATCCTCTTGCCATTGCACACCAGGCAAGAGCGCCTCGCCTTCGTGTTGGCCCTGCGGGTCGCTGACACGCACCTTGGCACCACCCCCAACAAGCGCGGGCACGATGGTCAGAGATGGCGCATCACGCATATCGTCCGTGTTTGGTTTGAACGTCACACCCAGAACGGCAATCGTCTTTCCGTTGAAAGACCCACCACACAAATCCTGTAGTTTTTCGATCATCCGACGTTTGATGTCTTCGTTCACCGCGATGACAGCTTCGGTGATATGCATTGGGCTGGCATGTTCCTGACCGATCCGGGCAAGCGCCTTGGTGTCCTTCGGAAAACAGGACCCGCCGTATCCTGGGCCCGCGTGCAGGAACTTGTTGCCAATACGGTTGTCCATGCCCATCCCTTTGGACACCTGTTTCACGTCAGCACCGACCTTTTCGCACAGCGCGGCAATCTCGTTGATAAACGTGATCTTGGTCGCCAGAAACGCATTGGCGGCATATTTGATCATCTCGGCAGATTCGAGATCGGTCGTCACGATCGGGAAATCGCGCAAATAAAGCGGGCGATAAATATCAGACATAACGGCGGCCGCACGATCAGTTTCGATACCGACCACTACACGGTCCGGCTTCATGAAATCGTCAATTGCCGCCCCTTCGCGCAGAAATTCAGGATTCGACGCGACATCAAAATCAAGTTCAGGATTGGCCGCCGCGACCACCTCGCGGACTTTGCGATTGGTCCCAACGGGAACTGTCGACTTGGTGACAATGACCACATATTCCTTGGCTGCCTTTGCGATCTCTTCGGCGGCGGCCATAACGTAGGTAAGGTCCGCATGTCCGTCGCCACGCCGGGTTGGCGTGCCAACAGCAATAAACACGGCTTCGGCACCATCAATCGCTGCAGTCAGGTCACGGGTGAATTCAAGGCGCCCTGCCTCAACGTTCTTGGCCATGAGCGCCTCTAGCCCAGGTTCATAGATCGGAACCTCGCCGCGCTCCAACATATCGATCTTGCGCTGGTCTTTGTCGACGCACACAACGCTATGACCAAAATCGGAAAAACACACACCGGACACAAGACCAACATACCCTGTCCCGATCATCGCAATATTCATGGCACTGCCCCTTTATTCTTGGCCGGTGTTTTGCGCGAGGCAACTGAACCGGTCAACTCTGCAAAGAACGTCCGGCAAAAGAAAAGGGCGCGCTGTGGCAGCACGCCCTTTTTTTGGAAATCACATTTTGGCGCTTAGGATCCTGCGTCTGGGCTCACTGTAACCAGATACGCATACACATCTTCCATACCTTTACGCAGACGGTAGGACATTTTGGAACGTGCGCTCTTGTCGTCCAAGTATTCTGCCAAGAAACCCTTGGGGTCTTGAACATAAGCGACAAAGGTCTCTTCATCCCAAACCAGACCGGCTTCACCGGCAGCGACAAGACTATCACCATACCGGAAGTCTTCGTACGTCCCAGCCTGACGACCGATGATGTTGTACAAGTTAGGACCAGTGCGACCGCCCTTGACGATCTCGGTGCCATCATCCGCCACAATCATGTGGCAGGACTTGCACTTGTTGAATTCCTTTTCGCCCGCTTCGGCATCCTGTGCAAAAGCAGCACCTGACCCCGCAAGCAACACTGCGGCGGTTGCGATCATCAACTTCATTCTCGAACTCCTCTTTCGTGTTCGGCGCACAATAGCGCTGTATCTAACGGTTAACCAATAGCAAACCTGTGTTGTTCCGTAACACCTATTTGTTGGTCATTCGAAGTCAAGCAACCTGATGCGCAATTGCGCACTGTTTCCAAAGGGTTGCTAGCGCTTGAACAAGTTGCTCAATATCTGCGTCCGAATGAAGCGGCCCAGGTGTAAAGCGCAACCGTTCTGTCCCTTTCGGCACTGTCGGATAGTTGATTGGCTGCACATAGATTCCATAATCCTGCATCAGAATGTCCGCGAGCATCCGGCATTTGACCGGATCCTTGATCATCACGGGGATAATGTGGCTTGGATTCTCAAGGTGCGGAATTCCCATATCATCAAGCCGCTTGCGCAGTTTTGCCACTTGAACCTGTTGCTGGTGACGCTCGGTCTCACTTTGCTTGAGATGCATGATCGACGTACGCGCAGCGGCTGCCACAGCAGGCGGCAAAGCCGTTGTGAAAATGAACCCGCTCGAAAAAGACCGAATGAAATCACACATCGCTTCGGAACCAGTGACGTAGCCGCCCATCACACCGAATGCCTTGCCCAGCGTACCCTCGATCAGGGTGATCCGATCGGCCAGACCTTCCCGCTCGGACACGCCGCCACCACGCGCGCCGTACATGCCGACGGCGTGGACTTCGTCCAGGTAGGTCATCGCGCCGTGCTTTTCGGCTACTTCAACGATCTCTTTCATCGGGCAAATGTCACCATCCATCGAATACACCGATTCAAATGCCACGATCTTGGTTGCGTTGGATGGCAATGCAGCCAGCTTACGATCCAAATCTTCCGGATCGTTGTGTTTCCAGATGACCTTATTGCAGCGCGCGTGGCGGATACCTTCGATCATTGACGCGTGGTTTAGCTCATCCGACAGGATGACCGCATCCGGCAAACGCGACCCAAGCGTGGACAAAGCCGCCCAGTTGGACACATAGCCAGACGTGAACAGCAGCGCAGATTCCTTGCCGTGCAGATCAGCCAATTCGCTTTCAAGCAGCTTGTGTTGATGGTTGGTGCCGCTGATGTTGCGCGTACCGCCGGCGCCACAGCCATTTTCGGCAACTGCATCCTGCATCGACTTGATGACATCTGGATGTTGGCCCATGCCAAGGTAATCATTCGAGCACCAAACGGTCACTTCGTCCGGGCAGTCATCATCATGTGATTTTGCCTTTGGAAAGGCGCCACATTTGCGCTCCAGCTCGGCAAAGATGCGGTAATTACCCTCTTCTTTCAGGGCATTCAGCTGGGCATTGAACAGGCTGTCAAAGTCCATGGGCGTCCTCCGTTCGTATCGTCTTGTCTTGTTGTTTTGGTTTGGGCGCAGGGATCATCCAGCGCCAGAGTTTCTCGTCGGGCAGCGGCAACACCATGAACCAATGCTCAAGCAGTGCGAGCGCTGTCATGGCCGCCAAAAGGGCAAAGCCGATCACGTCACCCCCGGAGTTGGCGGAATAAATCCGCTCAAGCCAGCAAGCGACGGCAAAGGTCAGCGCGCTGACGGAAATCGGGAATAGCCAGTTCATTCGGGCGTGCCGAAAATGACTGGGCAAATGAGCAAGTGGCTGCGGAAGGAATTCAGTGTTGATCTTTGGCACACCCAGAAACAGGTTCAGCTTGGCCGACACACGCGCAAAGAACAGCACTGCGAAAGTCCAAAAGCCAAAGGTGTTTTCAGCCTCATGGGTGTATAGCCATACACCCGCCAGTGTCGCAGCAAGCAACATCTCATGATAGGCAATCGTACCCCAGGCGCGGATGAATCGTTCCCATTCCGGGATATCGTCGCGACAAACCAAACGGTTCGGCCCGGTGATCGTTCCGGTCAGAAACGCCATTTCAATCCACGCCCAAAGCGCCAGAGCAGAAAGAAACGCATGATACGCAGCGGCTGAGCTGTCCAGATCAGCTGTCACCCAGATGCCGTAGGCCCCCAAGAAAAACACCGGCAAAGCAGCCCAGGTCAGGGCGCGCCCAAACCTGATCCCATGCCGGTCGGCGTATTTGACAACCATCAGGATCGCCCCGGTGGAGAACCACCAGACAAAAAGCGCCACAAGGGCTGCAATCCAGGGATCATTCAACACGCGGTTTTGTCCTTCTTCTTTTTTCAAATATCGCCAGGGGGTGTGGGGGGCTGGTCCCCCACGCGGTCGCCGCCTACGGGCGGCGAAAACCGATTTAGTAAGCACGCACCAAACGGGTGTTTTCAGGAACCTGATGTTTGTTTGCAGGGATGGTATACAGCGACACAAAACACATCGCCGCCTTCGCAGCACCGCCCCATTCCTTAAGCTTTCCACCCAGACCACCCTGCTTTTTGCCTTCGGCAATCTGAACGTTTGCTTTCTGCAAACGCTCCAGCGTCGGCTGCCAACGGGGATGCTCGATATCCAGCGTGATGGGGAAGATTTGCTGTGTCAGAGCCGAGGTCTTGGTGAACACTTCATGTGCGTACCAATCGGGATCAACGCCCAGCGCCTTGTGAAATGCAGGGCGCTGGTGATCGCGAACATACATGGTGGCATAGACAGCTGTCAGGAAAAACTTGATCCACAAAACATTCTTGCCCTGCGTCAGTTTCGGGTCCGTCTTCATCAAAAGCGCAAACGCTTCACCGTGGCTGAACTCGTCATTGCACCATTCTTCGAACCATTTGAAAATGGGGTGGAAGCGGTGTTCCGGGTTCGCCTCAAGATGGCGGAAGATCGTGATGTACCGCGCATAGCCGATCTTTTCGGATAGATACGTCGCATAGTAGATGAACTTCGGCCGGAAATACGTGTACTTCTTCGACTGCGTCAGGAAGCCAAGGTTCACACGCAGACCCGCCTCGCGCAGCGCGTCATTGATAAATCCGGCATGGCGGGCCTCATCGCGCGCCATCAATTGGAACAGCTGCGTGATGTCCTTGTTGTTGCCACGGCGCTTCATCTCTTTGTACAGAACGCAGCCCGAAAATTCGGCGGTGCAGCTTGAGATCAGGAAGTCGATGAACTCTTTCTTTAGCTCCGGCTCCATGTTGTCCCAATCGACATGGTCCCAGTCTTCGTTCTTTTTGAAGTGACCTTTATTGGGGTCCGCTTCCATCTGGGCGATCAGCTCGTCCCATTCCGCGCGAATACCCTCCACATTGATGGCGTCCAGCTCATCAAAATCGGTGGTGTAGAAGCGTGGCGTCAGAAGCGTGTTCGCCATCGCGGTTTCGGTGGCAAAGTTGTCGTCGTACTTTGCTTGTTCCTCTTGGATGGCGAGGCTCTCTTCGACCGTTGTGGCGTCAGCAGTATGCTTGGCTTGCATGTTCATAGCGTCACCTCTTCCGAGAAGGAGAATTCACAAAGCTCCATCACTTCGAAATCACCCGTCAGACGAGTCCAAAGCTGTTCAAGCTTGGAGGCACGAACGATGATTGCTTCGCGATCTTCCGAGACGACCTCTCCGAATGGTGCCATGATTTCCGGACCCTGCACCTTCACTTCGTCACCGGGATAGATCACCGCGCCGTTGTTAAACCGCACATGCGCATGAAGGCTCTCGAAGCAGTGGCTGATTTCCACCGTGCACGGCGCCCTTTCAATATCTTTTGTTAACAGACCCATAGTCCGATTCCCTTTCGGTTAGTTCAGCAGCTTGGCGAAAGCGGCTGAGTTGTCGGCGCCAAAACCCATGAGGTCGGCCCCCCATCCCGTGCTGGGATCAAAGATCTCAAGACGGTTGTTTTCACGTGCGCGAACGATCACCGGACCATTCAAATCCACACGTGTCTTGGTGCGTTCCCGTTGAAGAACGCGCCACATACCAGAGAGGAAACCGCCCTCTTCCGGTGAGTATTCAGCGACTAGAGCGCCGTCTTCTGCAAAGACCTTGGCAGCGCCGCTCATGGCTCCTTCAAGGTACAGAGTTTTCTCAATCACGATAGGCGATTCAGGTGCGGTATATTGGACAGGCCCATCCAACCAGCGATAGACGCTGACCATGATCAGGCAAATCATGACCATGCCGAACATCGCACGAACGAACAGGCGTGGCACCAATTCGCGTTCTGTGGCGTGGATACGGGCTTTGTCGACGGTTTGAGTGTTCATCGTAAATCCCCCTATTCCGCGGCCACAGCCGACGGCGTGTTGCCAGCGCGTTCCACCTGCGGTGTTGAGACACGCGCCACTGCTGCCTCAGAAATCATGGCGGCGATCTTTTCGGCCTCAGGGATGCAACGCAGCGCGGGCTGTGTCGGGGAGACCCGCCACGGACGGACATGCGGCCAGCAGACCAGATAGCTGATGCGCGTATCACCCAGCAGATCAAAGGCAATCGTACCCGTGCCCGACTTGCGTAAATCTAGATTAGCTGATCCGATCTGTGTGAAAGGCAGGTTCAATGTCACCGTCAGCGCCGCACCAATTCGCATCGCAACGCGGCGGTTGGTAACAGTATAGACGGTGTAGTGCGCTTGAGCAAAAGCGATGCCCAGAAGCAAGGCGCAGACGATCCCACCAAGGATCAGGAATGGGACAGACGCCCAAATCGCCTGGCCCAGAGGCATAAGATCGATCACAGCCACGAAACGCCAAGCGGCAAGGAAAACAAAGTAACCTGCAACCCAAAGCAGATTCAGCGATTCCTTGGACAAAGCCCACCAATCCGGTTTGCCTTGCCAGAGGATCACCTCCCCCTCAGGAGGTGTCTCTGGCAGGCCTTTGACCGGTTCTACCTGGAAATCATCGTGTGGCATGGTGGGTTCCCTTTCCTAAAGCCGTGGCTGCGGCTGTTGGGTCTTGATGGTTAGATCTGCGGATCAAGGCGCGCTTGGCTCGCATAGAGGGTGCCACCGCCGTAGTAAGCGCTGACCTTCTCTTCTTCGAGTTTGGTGATCTGCTGTGGCGATGCGAGTTTCGGAACACCGGCAAAATGTTCGCCAAAAATCGAACGCACTTTTACACGGTTGCCCCAGATGCGGGTAAAGGTGATCGGCACAAGGCGCGATCCGCCGCCGTATTCGGCATCAAGTTCCATCTCGAGGTAACGAACCATTTGCTCCGGTTCATCGACCCACATGTCGGTGATTTTGCCAACGATCGCACCGTCACCGGCCACAACAGGCAAACCGCGCGGATCACGGCCAGCAGACACCCGGAAATGGTCGCTGCCAGACATCGGAATGATCTTGGGATGACCATGGCCATCAAGCTCAGGCTCATCGCGGCGCGGGGCCCAGCTGCCCGGTCCAACACCATCGGCAAGCGGATCGCCAACTGGATCGAACGGAAAACCACCACTGTCGAACTGGCGCGACAGCTTTGCGTCAATGTCAGTCCGCTCGGGCGTCTGGCCCGATGGCACGGTGTATTCGCCACGACCATGCGGCAGAAGGAACGTCTTGTCTGACGGATTCGGGAACACGCTTCCCGCATCCGCTTGGCTGCCGTCTTCGTCAAGAAGAGGATAGCCTTCACGCTGGTTTTCGCGCTGAATCCAGATCACGAGTCCAACGAAGAAAATGAAAAACAACCAGAGCGAAATGCTCGCGAGGTCGAGGTTTCCAAGGATATAGTCTTCGGTCATCTTTTTTTAGCTCCTTGATGGGCCTTGGTCAGGTCGGGAAATCGGCAAGGCCCAGCCCTGTCGGTTTCTGGTTGATGGTGAGGGTGCTTCTGCTTTGGCTAATGAGACGGCCCAATATGATGAGCGTCGCAAACAGAAGCCCGATTTCGAGGTGATAAACGACGGAATAGCCCGTAGCCGGTGTGGCAAGCGCGTCGCCCCAGCTTCCGGACATGGCGATCATGTTGACACCGTCACGTGTCGCGCCGCCAATTAATGTAGAAAGCCCAGCTGCGGTGGCCTGCGCAGCGCCCCAGGCACCCAGCGCAAGCCCACGTCCGGCAAGACCTTCGGTCGGGATGGTCATGGCTGCAGTCAATGTTGAAATGGCAAAGTAGCCACTGCCGAACCCGATCAAACCAGCGCCGACAAAGAATAGCGCTGTTGAATTCATCGGCGCGGCAAAGATCACTGTACTGAACGCAGCGACTCCGGCCAAAAGCCCGACAGATGCCATGCGATACGTATTGCCACCCTTGGCCAATACGCGTGCCGCCAAGGCAAAGCCGACAAGCGCACCCAATGCCCATGTCGCGGTCAGCAAAGTCGTTGACGAAACGCTTAGCCCAAGGATTTCACCGCCATAAGGCTCAAGCAGCACATCCTGCATGTTGAACGCCATTGTGCCGATAAATACGACCGCAAGAAGACGGCCTGCAGTACCACCAGCGGTCAGATCGTTCCAAGCATCCTTGAACGACGGTTGCGGCGCTTCGCGATCTTCCTTGGTCATCGGGCGCACGTGCTCTTGCTTCCAAAGAGCGATCACGTTGAGAACCAAAGTGACGACGGCGCAACCCTGCACAACACTGATCAGGAGAACGCCCGAAAAGTCCCGAAGCAACCAACCGATCACAATGGCTGATAGGCCCATGCCGAGAAGGTACATCACATACAACAGAGACACGACACGCGGGCGGGTTTCGTCGTTTGCCCGATCCGCAGCCAGAGCCAGACCTGCGGTCTGAGTCATGTGCATGCCAAGGCCTGTCATGATAAATGCCAGCGCAGCCAGAACTTCACCTGCAAATGGGACGTCATGCGTGACGTCGCCACCCAGAACCAAAAGGCAAGCAGGCATAACGGCCAATCCGCCGAACTGCCAAAGGGTGCCGAACCAGAGGTAGGGAATCCGCTTCCACCCGATGGCAGAGCGGTGATTGTCAGATTTGAATCCCAGTAGCGCCCGGAACGGTGCAATGAGAACCGGAAGGGCAACCATGATGGCAACCAAAGTCGCCGGAACAGAAAGCTCGACGATCATCACGCGGTTCAGCGTGCCCAAAAGCATGACACCTGCCATACCAACCGACACCTGAAACAACGCTAGCCGCAACAATTGCGCCAGTGGAAGATCATCAGACGCCGCGTCCGAAAACGGCAGCATCCTCATTCCCAAAGACTTCACTTGTTTGCGGCTTACGATCATGGACGGAACTCCAAAGCCTGGCTGATGTAGAACCCGGAATTCACGCGGCCCAAATCATTAAGTTGCCCAATATCAGAGACTGTATTGCCCAGCCGACGCGGTCCGTGCGGGATCATAGTCGGCGACCGATCAGAGCGCGGAAACGCTTTGCCCGCATACCACATTGTCATGAGCAGCGGCGTGCGTGGCGCGACGGTAAAAGCAACCGACCCACTGGTGCGTTCACCCAGTTTTTCCAATGCGGCCCGGATATCGGATTCGGTGTAGTAGATCAGGCTGTCCATCGCGATCACATGATCAAATGTCCCGTGTTCTTTAGACAGCATATCACCGCTGGCGAATGTCACCTTGTGCTGCAAGCCTTGCGGTAACCGATCCTTCGCGATCTTGACCAGCGAGGGCGAGATATCGACTGCCACCACATCGGCACCGCGCGACGCAAGTTCCTGCGTCATCTGCCCAGCACCACATCCGGCGTCCAGAACACGGATACCGTTCAAGTCGACAGGAAGCGCCGACAACAACTTATCGCGCATCTGGTCCCGGCCCTTGCGGACCGTTTCGCGAATACGACTGACCGGCGCGTCTGATGTCAAACGCTCCCAAACCTTGGTCGCCGTACGGTCGAAATAGTGTTCGACCCGATCGCGTGTGGCGTCGTAGCTCATCAGTCGAAACCCAACAATTCAAAGATATCGCGGTCTTCCAGCGGCTTCGGCGCCATTGCCTCAGTGCCGTTGAAAAGGGTCTCGGCCAACCGAATGTATTCTTTGCGCGCCAGTACAATGTCTTCCTCGTCCGGCATTTCGAAAAGGGTTTTCTTCTTAAGACGCGAGCGGCGAATAGCATCGTAGTCTGGCATATGCGCAATGCGTTTGAACCCGACCTCGTTGCAGTAGCGATCCACCTCGTTCGTGTCCTTGGAGCGGTTCGCAACACAGCCTGCCAGCCGCACCTTGTAGTTGGCCGATTTGGCCTGAACCGCGGCGATGATCCGGTTCATGGCGTAAATGCTGTCGAAATCATTGGCGGTGACGATCACTGCGCGATCGGCGTGCTGCAAGGGCGCAGCAAAGCCACCGCAGACCACGTCGCCCAGAACGTCGAACAGAACCACGTCAGTGTCTTCAAGCAGGTGGTGCTGCTTTAGAAGCTTCACGGTCTGCCCGACGACGTAACCCCCGCAGCCCGTTCCAGCCGGCGGACCACCGGCTTCGATACATTTCACACCGTTAAACCCTTCGGCAACGAAATCTTCAGGGCGCAGTTCCTCGGCGTGGAAATCGACCTCTTTTAGGATGTCGATCACAGTCGGCTGGAGCTGGCCTGTCAATGTAAAGGTGCTGTCATGCTTAGGATCGCAGCCAATCTGCAAGACGCGCTTTCCAAGCTTTGAAAAGGCGGCAGACAGGTTTGACGACGTGGTCGATTTGCCGATACCGCCTTTGCCGTAAACTGCGAATACCTTGGCACCTTCGATCTTCATCGAATTGTCTTGATGCACCTGCACCGAACCTTCGCCGTCTTGTCCCTTAAGGACCGGCGGCGCGGACAGGCCGCGTGCCTCAAGTCCAGCGGATTCGCGCAGGGCGGCGCGGGCGGCGGGCGGGCTTTTTGCGTCAAGTGGGCTCATTTGGGCCTCCGGTTATGCGTGTTGGCGCTCATTCTGCAGCGATCCCCTCAAGGCGATCTTCCAGAGCGTCGGCAGCGTCTTGCAACGCGGCCAGAGTTTCGGCGTCGGGTTGCCAGTAGTTGCGGTCGTGTGCTTCGAGCAGACGGTTCGCCATGCGGCTTGAAGCGGTTGGGTTCAGATCAGCGAGGCGTGCACGCATATCTTCATCCAGAACGAAGGTCTCGCTCAGGCGCTGATAGACCCACGGTTCGACTTTGCCGGTCGTCGCAGACCAGCCCATTGTATTGGTGACTTGAGCTTCGATCTGACGAACGCCCTCGGCCCCGTGCTTGAGCATGCCTTCGAACCATTTCGGATTCAGGCTGCGTGACCGTGTCTCAAGCGCGACCTGATCCTGAAGCGTGCGCACCTTGCCATTTCCTCGCGTGGTGTCGGAAATGTAAATCGCCGCTTCCTGACCCCCGCGTGCGCGTTTGACGGCGCGGGAAATCCCACCCAAAGTATCGAAGTAATGATCGACAGTGGTGACACCCAGTTCCACAGATTCAAGGTTCTGATATGCGACATCGACGGTCTTGAGCGTCTCTTGCAAAAGCGCGTGGTTGGCCGCAGCTTTGCCGTTCACGCCGTAAGCGAAGGACTTGCGTGCCTCGTACGCGTCGGCCAGTTCGTCTTCATCACCAAACGCAGAGCTATCGACCAGGGCGTTGACGTTCGACCCATACGCGCCTTCGGCATTCGAGAAGACGCGCAAGGCTGCAGTTTCCAGATCAACACCGTTTTCCTGCGCATAAACCCAAGCGTGGGCACGGATATAGTTCATTTCCAGAGGCTCATCGGCCTCAGCCGCTTTTTTGGCAGCTTCGGCCAACATGCGGGTCTGCAAAGGCAGAAGGTCGCGAAAGATGCCCGACAGCGTCATCACCACGTCAATGCGCGGACGACCCAGTTCTTCGAGCGAAATGAGATCAGCTCCCGAGATACGGCCAAAGCTATCAAAGCGCGGCTTTGCACCCATCAGGGCAAGCGCCTGCGCCAAGGGGGCACCGTCGGATTTGATGTTGTCCGATCCCCAAAGAACCAGCGCGACAGTACGCGGAAGCGTTTTGTGTGTTTCCAGCAAGAGCTGCGCCTGTTTCGCGCCATCACGGCAAGCGAATTCGGTCGGCATGCGAAACGGGTCGAACGCGTGAATGTTGCGGCCCGTGGGCAAAACATCGGTCGACCGGATCAGATCGCCACCCGGAACAGGCGGGGTAAAGCGCCCATCAAGAGCGCGAATAAGACCAGCTAGTTCTGTCTCTTCTTGCAACAGCGCATCGACCTTTGCCTTGGTTTCGGCATCAGCGCTTTCAATCAGCTTGAGATATTCGGCACGCGCGTCGTCGCTGAACGTCTTGCCAACAATATGAAGACCATCGGGGATCAGCGCATCTTCAGTTTCAAGCAACTTCAGCCATAGCGCATCGGGGGCCGTGCCCTTCATGTCCACAACTTCGGCCTGTTCAGCGATAAGTGTCTCTAACTCGGCCCGTTCGCTGTCTGAAGGATCAAGAGAACGCCAGCGCGTCAGGCTGTCTTTAAGCTCTTGCAGGCCCTTATAGAGACCTGATTGCGCCAGAGGCGGTGTCAAATGTGTGACCGTCACAGCGCCAGAACGACGTTTGGCCAATGCCGCCTCGGACGGGTTGTTCGAAGCATAAAGGTATACATTCGGCATCTCGCCGATCAAGCGATCCGGCCAATCGCGCGCACCCATTCCGGCCTGTTTGCCCGGCATGAATTCCAGCGCGCCGTGCATGCCGAAATGCAGAACAACATCCGCTTTGAACGTGTTGCGCATCCACATGTAAAATTGGACAAAGGCATGCGTCGGGGCAAAGCCCTTTTCGAAGAGCAAGCGCATCGGGTCACCTTCGTAGCCGAAGGTGGGCTGAACACCGACAAACACTTTGCCAAGTTGCGCACCCAAAACAAAGACGCCGCGTCCGTCAGACTGAATCTTGCCCGGTGCAGGGCCCCAGACTGCTTCGATGGCTTTCAACGGCGGTGTGTTGCGCACAATGTCATCGGCGCTGACATGCGCGGCAACATTGGCTTCTTGGCCATATTGCTTGGCGTTGCCTTCGAGGACAGTCGCGCGCAGAGCTGCAACGCTTTCTGGTACCTCGACATCATATCCTTCAGCCTTCATCGCGTGCAGTGTGTTGAATAGCGATTCAAACACGCTCAGATACGCGGCTGTGCCAACGGCACCTGCATTGGGCGGAAACCCGAAAAGTACGATCCCAACGTTCTTGTCTGCATTTTGCTTGCGGCGCAGCGTCGCTTGACGCAGAGCTTTTTCAGCAAGGCTATCGATGCGTTCGCGGCAGGGTGCCATTGCTTTGCTCTGGGTATCGCATGGGCATTGGTACTGACAGCCGTTGCAACCCTCGGCGCCATGACGACCACCAAACACTGTCGGACAGGTTGCACCGTCTAGTTCTGGCAGCGCGATGAGCATTGTCGTTTCGATTGGGCCTAGTCCTTGATCGCCATTGGCCCATTGACCAAGCGTCTGAAACTCCAGCGGATGGGCAGCGATATACGGAATATCAAGATCCGTCAGAACGCGAACAGCAGCATCGCTGTCGTTATAGGCAGGACCACCAACAAGACTGAAACCGGTCAGCGACACCATCGCGTCAATGGTCGTACGATCCTCTTTACGGAAAAACTCGGCAATCGCGGGGCGGCCATCTAGACCACCGGCAAAGGCAGGAACAACGGCCATGCCCTTGGCCTCGAACGCGCGGATGACCGCGTCATAATGGGCCGTGTCGTTTGCCAACACGTAAGAGCGCATCATCAACAGACCGATAGTGGCCTTAACCTCGGCCGGACGAGGCAGGTCAGCAATGTCAGTGGTGATACGCTGGGGCAAATCGGGGTGATACAGAGCCACATCAGGGTATTCGATGGGCGCCTCTGCCTCAGCACCCAGCCATTCTTCGCGACCCTTGGCATACTTACCAAGCAGGTAGCGCACCATAGATTCGATATTGTCGTCAGATCCGCCTAGCCAATACTGCATGACAAGGAACCAGGACCTCAAATCCTGCGCTTTGCCCGGCACCATCTTGAGCAGCTTTGGCAAGCGGCGCAGCTGCTGCATCCGCTTTTCGCCCTTTTCGACTTCCGACTCTTCGGACTTCGGCTTAAGCGACTTGAGAAGCTTCATCAGACCTGACGCGGGCTTGCTCATGTCGAGCTTTCCCAGCTTGGTCAGCTTGATGATTTCAGCATCCGCAATCACGCCAACCATCCCATCGACCTTGTCACGTACCGCGCGCAGATCTTCGAGAATGGGCTTGATGTGCTCTTCAAGGAACAAAAGGTTCGCCACAACCATATCAGCTTCGGCGATGGCGATCTTTGCTTCGGCCAAAGTTTCGGGTGTTTCCGCCCATTCGGCCGCCGCGTGAACGGTAACGTTCAAACCTGGAAAGTCTTGCGCAAGGTTGACCGACGCCCGCGCCACGGGACCAGCAGAATGACTGTCCAACGTGATAATGGCGATGTTATACGCCCGGGCTTCGGTGAAACTATCGCGCATAATGGGCTTTCGCTTCATAAAGTGTGTCGACACTGATTTCCTGCACGCCACGTTCAGACGCGAAGGTTTCGGTGTTCCGCTTGGCTTTGCCGCGCACGAAAAACGGGATTTTCTTGAGTTCTTTTTCAGCGGCGGGCAGCCAGACAATCTCGACCGGGCCAGTGTTCGCTTGGGCCGTTTCAGGTACAACAGTCTCTGTTTCGGACGGCGAATTGATACCCATCTCGCGCAGCTTGGCCTTGTGGCCGTGGTGGCTGGCACCTGCATCGTCATGGAATTCAAAATCTTCGCGGAACATGGTCAGAAGGTGCTCTTCAAGACCCATAACCAGTGGGTGGACCCACGTGTCAAAAATCACATTAGCGCCTTCGATCCCCATTTGGGGCGAATACCGCGCGGGAAAATCTTGCACATGTACGGGTGCAGAAATGACGGCGCATGGAATGCCCAGCCGTTTGCCGATATGACGTTCCATCTGAGTACCGAGGATCATCTCAGGCGCCAGTTCTTCGATCCGACGTTCGACTTCGAGATAATCATCAGTGATGAGTGCTTCGACGCCGAATTCCTGAGCCGTTGCGCGAAGCATCCGAGCTTGTTCGCGGTTGTAACAGCCCATGCCGACCACTTCGAAACCCATCTCATCGCGGGCAATGCGGGCGCAGGCGGCAACATGGGTGCCGTCACCAAAAAGGAACACGCGTTTGCCAGTCAAATAGGTGCTGTCTACGCTGGCAGAGTACCAAGGCAAGCGCAGACGACTATCGTCCAATACAGGCTCGACCCCAGCGATTTGGGCGACTTCTTTGACGAAATCGCGGGTTGCACCAACACCGATAGGAACCACTTTGGTATAGGGCTGGTCAAACTCGCGCTCCATGTAGCGCGCTGCGGTTTCGGCCGTTTCGGGATACATAAGAACGTTGAAATGCGCTTGACCCATCTTGGCGATCTCGGACGGTGACGCAGGCATCGGGGCCGTGACATTCACTTCGATGCCCATATCCATGAGCAAGCCTGTCACTTCGACAATGTCATCGCGGTGTCGGAAACCAAGGCCAGTTGGGCCAATCAGGTTAGCTGTGACGCGCGCAGTCTTTTTCATGGGCTTGGCGAGGGCCTTGACGATTTGATAAAACGTCTCGTCCGCGCCAAAATTTTCTTTGCGCTGGTAGCTGGGCAGCTCAAGCGGAATGGCCGGGATCGGCAGGCCAAGCGTTTCGGAAAGACCGCCGGGGTCGTCCTGGATAAGTTCGGCCGTGCAAGACGCACCGACGATCATCGCTTCGGGCTTAAACCGCTCATAGGCGGCCATGGCGGCGTCTTTGAAAAGATACGCTGTGTCCGCGCCCAGATCACGCGCCTGAAACGTGGTGTAAGTTACCGGCGGGCGATGGTTGCGGCGTTCGATCATAGTGAACAGTAAGTCCGCATATGTGTCGCCCTGTGGGGCGTGCAGAACGTAGTGCAAGCCGGTCATACCGGTTGCGACACGCATTGCGCCGACATGCGGTGGACCTTCGTATGTCCAGACGGTGAGCTTCATTCTGCCGCCTCCAACTTGAGGAGGTCACGGCGACGCACTGGTCGCGAGAAGAGACCGGCGAGATCACCTGCTTGCTCGTAAAAATGCACCGGAGTGAAAACCAATTCGATGGCCCACTTGGTGGTGAGACCTTCAGCTTCAAGCGGATTGGCAAGACCGAGACCGCAGACCGTCAGATCCGGACGTGCGGCCCGGCAACGATCAAGCTGCTTGTCCACGTCCTGACCTTCGGCAATCGTTGGGCCTTCGGACAACAGATCGAGGTCGGGAGCCATGACGGTTTTGTGGATGAACGGCGCTCCGACTTCGACGGCGTCCATACCGCATTCGCGTGTCAAGAAACGCGCAAGAGGGATTTCCAACTGGCTGTCCGGGAAGAAGAAGACAGACTTCCCGCGCAGAGCCTCAGATGCTTGTGCAACAGCTTTTCGCGCACGTGCGCGAGGCGCGTCAGTAACCTCGGCAAATTTGGCGTCGGATACACCGAACTGATCGGCAATCGCGCGGAGCCATTGGGTTGTCCCCTCTTCGCCAAACGGGAACGGGGCCGCGATGTGCTGTGCATGACGGCGCTGCAGAGCTTCGTGTGTGTCGTTCAAGAATGGCTGTGTCAGCGCATAGAGCGTGTTCGGACCGATACCGTATTCATCGTTCACGCGCGAAGCAGGAAGAACACGGATCGGGCCAACACCCATCGCCTCCAAAAGACCGACCGCCTGCTCCTCGACAACATCGGGTAGTGCTCCAACCAAAAGCAGCTCTCGCGCGTCAGTATTCGGCATCACTGGAACCATCGCAGCCAAACATGCATCTTCGCCTTGAGTGAACGTCGTTTCGATGCCGGACCCAGAATAGCTGAGCACACGCACATTCGGCGCAAACTGCGCGCTCATCCGTTCGGCAGCCTTCGCAAGATCAAGCTTGATCACTTCAGACGGACAAGAGCCGACAAGGAACAACTGCTTAATGTCGGGGCGACGTTCGAGCAATTCGCTGACCACACGGTCAAGCTCTTGCTGTGCGTCAGCCATCCCGGCGAGATCGGTTTCCTCCAGGATTGCCGTCGCGAAACGGGGTTCGGCAAAAATCATCACGCCAGCGGCGGATTGCAGAAGATGGGCACACGTGCGGCTTCCAATGACAAGGAAAAACGCATCCTGCATCTTTCGGTGCAGCCAGATAATTCCGGTAAGGCCACAGAAGACCTCGTGCTGACCACGCTCTTTCAGAACTGGTGTACTGGAACAGCCGCGCGAAGGAGGGGGAGTGAATTGCTCGGTCATGCGGTGGCCTCGTCGGTGATGTGGGTTTCGCTTGCCTGAAGACGGGCGACACGCAATTTCCACAGAAACTGGCCAGCGTTGACGACGTAGGCAGCATAAGCTGCGAGAGCGAGCAACATCTCTTCGGTTGGGCTTAGGGCAGCCGTCCAAAGGGCCCAAACATAGGCAAGGTGCAGCGCAATCACGAGGAAGGAAAAGACATCCTCCCAAAAGAATGCTGGCGCAAACAGGTACTGGCCGAACACGACTTTTTCCCAGATCGCACCAGTCACCATGATAGTCAGCAAGAAGACCGTCTTGATCAGGATCGACAAAGTGGCCGCGTCATAGCCCGCGCCAGTCAACAGATACCGGACGACAAGACCTAAAGAGATCAGAAACGCCAAGAACTGCAGCGGCGCGAGCACTCCTTGGATTGTTGTCCAAATACTGTTGTCCCGGCGTGCGCGCTGTTCCTCTGTATAGAGAAACACTGGTTTTCCAGCGGCGCGTTGCGTTCCTGCCATGTCTTCGATTCCGTCCTTGTTCCCTAAAAAGTAGCTGCTGCTCAGGCCAAGTGTCAACTAAAACTTACACTCTAGCGCCAAGGCCTGACAGATACCGGAAAAACGGTGCCGATTCTCAAAAACCTACAAAAAATAGCGATTTTTAGGTGATTTTTTTGGCTTTACGGCCTTGAAAGAAAAGCCTAACGGAGATCAGTGTCAATTATCTTTGACATTATGGGTCAAGAATCAGAGACTAGAGATGTCTGATATGCCTGACATGTGTCGCGCATTATCGGTTACGAGGGTTTGACAATGGCAAACGACCATACCGACGATCGCGCGTCCTCCGATGAAAGTCGGCTGGATATTTCCGCTTTAGCGTCCACCGTGCTGTCTGTCTTGAGTGACAAAGGCGAAGAGGGCGCGCAGACAATTCGAAGCAGCGTTGTACAGAAACTGGTAGATGTCGCACTGCAACCGGGTGCGTTCAATTCAGAAGCGCTGCTTGATGATCTCAAGGACCGTCGCATTAGCGCAGACCAGATCGTAGACATCTACATCCCGCAGGCCGCCCGCGAAATGGGTCGGATGTGGTCTGAGGATGTGATTGGCTTTGCAAAGGTGACAATCGCAACGGCCCGCCTTCAAGGGCTTCTGACCATGCTGGCACCGCCTTGGGCCGCCAAGCCTTCCGAGGTTGCCAACGGGTTCAACGTTTTGTTGTTACTGCAGGGCAATGACAGCCACACTCTGGGGCCGCATGTTGCCACAGCACAGATGCGGCGCGCGGGTGCATCTGTTAGAATTTTGTTTGGTGCGCGCGACGATACCGTTGTGAGGACGCTGTCAGAAGAAAGCTACGATATGGTGCTGTTTTCCGGTTCTCGCCCGGACGCGCTTGCATCAATCGCAAAGTTGGTTAAACGCATTAGAACCGGGGTCTTGGCGCCCCCGCCGCTGGTTCTGGGAGGTATTGTTCTGAACCTCGCGGACGGTGTCAAAGAGAAGACTGATGTCGATCTGGTGACAAACGATGTGAAGGTTGCACTTAAACTGTGCGAAAAGAACAAATCCAGAAGCAGGTCTTTGACGCGGTAATGAATACGAGTGGGTCCAGTTTCTGGAGCAGCGGCTCCGTGCCACTTATCGACGCCGAAGTTCTGTCGAGCATCATTACAGTTGCGTCCGATATTGCGCTGGTTGTGTCTGGCGGTGGCAAAGTCCTGTCCGTTTTGATCAATCCTAACGAGACTTCATTTGGCAAGTTGAACCATTGGGAGGGCCGCCCTCTCATGGAGTTCCTGACACGTGAAAGCTGCCCCAAGATTGAAGCCGTCATGGAAGCGATGGAAAAAGGCGAAACGCCATCGCGATCCGTTGAGCTTAACCATTCGGACAACGCTGTTTGGGAATTCCCGGTCAGATATAGTTTCCACCCATTCGGGTCGGATGGATCATTTTTGATGCTTGGCCGCGACTTGCGGCCTATTGCTGAAACTCAGCAACAGCTTGTCCAGGCGCAGATGTCCCTTGAACAGGGCTATGAAGCACGCCGTGAATTCGATGCCCGCTATCGCCTTCTGTTGCGGACAGTGCGGGACAGCATCGTGTTTGTTTCGGTCAATGACGGGAAAATCAAAGACCTGAACGATCCCGCCGCCGCGCTGTTGCAGTCATCGCGGGAAGATCTGATTGGTTCTTCCTTTGCGCAGGAATTTCGGGACAAACGGCCCGAAGAATTCACCGAAGCGCTGATCAATGCGTCAATTTCCGAAAGCAACTCTGGCCTAGAGGTACAGTCGCGCCGCGGACGTCAGCGCGTGTTGGTCACACCACAAGTTTTCCGTGCTGCGGGTGAACGGATCCTGATCTGCCGCCTGACCACTGCCGATGAAGCTGTTGCGCGGTTTGATAATCTGTCGAACAACCTCGCGTCCGTTTTTGAAAAAGGTTCCGACGCCATCATCTTTACCACGGCTACTGGTGTTATTGAGGCGTGCAACGACGCATTCCTCGATCTGGTGGACGCTGCCCATACCGCCGATGTTCGTGGTCGGAGCTTTTCTGACTTCCTCGGTCGCGGTCAAATCGACATGAGTGTTCTGGTCGAAAACGCACGTCGCACCGGACAGATGCGGATGTATTCCACCAAGCTTTTGAACGATTTTGGTGCAAAGACTCCCGTTGAAATGTCTGTCACTTATTTCGAAGATCGCAGTGAACCAACACTTGGTTTTGTCATCCGGGACATCAGCCGAGTCGATGCGATGCGCAAAGCGCCGCTTCAGACCAGTGAGGAATCAAGCCGCAACGTGATGGAGCTGGTAGGTTCTGCCACTTTGAAAGAAATCGTGTCAGAAACTACCGATGTCGTTGAAAAGATGTGCATCGAAACGGCCGTCAGCTTGACCCGGAACAATCGGGTCGCAGCAGCCGAGATGTTGGGGCTATCCCGTCAAAGCCTTTATGTGAAGCTGCGTAAGTATGGGCTTCTTAACAAGGATGGTGACGGCGACTAAAGCCGCTCTGACACCCTTTTTATGACAATTTGTCCTGTCTGTTTTGCTTGATGTGAATCGATTTGTCGTGTCTAGTTGACACATGACTGTCAGCGTAAGTTTACACCAAGATCGCTATCCGGCCCCTTCGGCCATGTTAGAGCTGATCAAACCCGTCACGTGGTTCCCGCCAATGTGGGCCTATGCGTGCGGTGCTATCGCCTCGGGTGTGGCGATTACTGAACATCTGGGACTTCTGATCGTCGGGGTGATCCTCGCTGGTCCAGTTGTCTGTGGCATGAGCCAGGCTGCCAATGATTGGTGTGATCGGCATGTCGATGCAATCAACGAACCCAATCGCCCGATCCCATCTGGCCGAATTCCAGGTCGGTGGGGTCTTTGGATCGCCCTCGCTATGTCGGTACTATCGCTTGCGCTGGGTGCTCTTTTGGGAACATGGGGCTTTATTGCCACCGTAGTTGGCGTGATCGCGGCTTGGGCCTATTCGGTTGAACCAGTTCGTCTCAAGAAATCCGGCTGGTTTGGTCCGGGCTTGGTTGGCCTGTCCTATGAATCTCTGCCTTGGTTCACTGGCGCTGCCGTTCTCAGCCAAACGCTCCCCTCTGGGCCGATCATCCTGATCGCGCTTTTGTATGGGATTGGTGCACATGGCATCATGACCTTGAATGATTTCAAAGCGCTAGAGGGTGACGCCCAAATGGGAGTGAATTCCCTTCCGGTGACGCTTGGCCCCGAAAAGGCGGCCAAGGTCGCATGTATCGTTATGATTGTTCCGCAAATCTTTGTGATCCTTGCGCTTGCGAAATGGGAACAGTCCACACATGCCGCCATCGTCCTAATGCTGCTGCTTGGCCAGCTTTGGGCGATGTCTGTCATGCTCAAAGATCCGAAAGCCAAAGCGCCTTGGTACAATGCGACCGGCGTTCTCATGTACGTATCGGGCATGATGGTGTCGGCGTTTGCGCTTCGCGCCGTAGGAGTGTTCTGATGACCTTGGGTTGGCTGGCTATTGTCCGTTTGGGTCTGGTTCAGATGGCCCTTGGGGCCATTGTTGTTCTGACAACATCGACCCTAAACCGTCTCATGGTCGTTGAACTGGCGCTTCCCGCCGTTCTGCCTGGCATGCTTGTCGGGTTACACTATGGTATCCAAATCACCCGTCCCAACTGGGGATTCCTGTCAGACAAAGGCGGCAATCGCACCCGATGGATCCTGCGGGGCATGGTCATCCTTGCGGCTGGCGGAGTTCTGGCTGCAATGGGTGTGGTCAAGATGGAGGCCAGCTATTCGCTGGGTCTGGCGATGTCGGTTCTCGCCTATGCTCTGATCGGCCTTGGGGCCGGTGCTGCCGGAACGTCCGTCCTCGCACTTCTCGCAACCGCAACCGCACCGCACCGCCGCGCAGCTGCTGCCACGATCACTTGGCTCATGATGATCTTTGGCATCGCGATGACCGCTGGTGTGGTCGGGCAACTGCTTGACCCGTACACACCCGCTGTCCTGATCCGTGTTGTGTCCGGCGTCGCTTTGGCCGCGCTTGCGATCACGGTTCTGGCTACGTGGCGCATCGAGCGTGGCGTCGAAGCCGCGTCCGAGCCTGACCCCGTTCCCTTCCGTGAAGGGCTGGCCGAAGTTTGGGCCGAACCGAAGGCACGGCTGTTTACCATCTTCGTCTTCCTGTCGATGACCGCGTATTTCATGCAAGAATTGATCTTGGAACCCTATGCGGGTCTCGTCTTTGGCTTCACCCCCGGCGAAAGCACAACATTGTCCGGCATTCAGAATGGCGGAGTGTTCCTTGGAATGCTCACCGTTGGGATCGCGGCGACTGCGCTACGGTTCGGATGCCTGCGTAATTGGGTCATTGGCGGTTGCCTTGGATCCGCGGCCAGCCTGTGTGTCATCGCCATTCTTGGCGGCTATGCCCGACAAGAAACCCTGTTACCCGCCGTTTTTGCGCTTGGCTTTTTCAACGGCGCATTTGCTGTTGCCGCCATCGGTTCAATGATGGCGCTTGCCGGCGAAGGCCGGGAAAAACGCGAAGGCACGCGCATGGGCCTTTGGGGTGCTGCGCAGGCGATTGCTGCAGGTTTCGGCGGGCTGACTGGTGCCGCCGCCGCAGACGTGATGCGGACCCTGACCACCGACGCACCGGCCTTTGGGGCCGTCTTTGTCTTTGAAGCCGGGTTGTTCCTGTGCGCTGCCTTTATGGCCTTGCGCATTATGGAAGGCAGCCCCGCACAAGCCGAACTGATCGCAGGAGAGTGACCATGTACGATGTTGTTGTTGTGGGCGGTGGCCCATCCGGTGCAACCGCCGCCGAAGACCTTGCCCGCTCTGGGCATAGCGTTGCGCTTTTGGATCGCGAGGGCAGGATCAAACCCTGCGGCGGAGCTATTCCTCCCCGGCTGATGCAGGACTTCGATATTGGTGAGGAGCAGCTTGTTGCCAAGGTCAACACTGCGCGGATGATTTCGCCTACGGGCCGCCATGTCGATATCCCGATCGAAAACGGCTTTGTCGGGATGGTTGATCGCAAATACTTCGACCCCTTCCTGCGCGCCCGCGCCGAAGCCGCCGGAGCCGAACGGTTCACCGGCACATTCGTACGGATCGAACGAGACAAGAAGGCCAAGAAGCGTTGGGTTGTTTATCGCGACAAAGAGTCCGGCGAAGAACGCAAACTTGAGACACGGCTGATCATTGGCGCTGATGGCGCAAATTCGCGCGTGGCCCGGGACGAAATTCCCGGTGGGGACAAAGTACCGTTGGTCTTTGCCTACCACGAAATCATTGCCGCGCCGGAAAAGAACGATGTCTATGATCCAATGCGCTGTGACGTGATCTATGATGGTGCAATCAGCCCAGATTTCTATGGCTGGGTGTTTCCACATGGAGGAACAACCTCTGTCGGAATGGGTACCTACATCCAAAGCGTTAACCTCAAGGAGGCGACTGCTGCTCTGCGTCAAGCTTCGGGTCTTGCCGATTGCGAAACCTTGCGCAAAGAAGGCGCACCAATTCCACTGAAGCCCTTGCGGTTCTGGGACAATGCCCGCGATGTTGTGTTGGCCGGTGATGCGGCTGGTGTTGTTGCGCCATCCAGCGGCGAAGGCATCTACTACGCGATGATTTGCGGGCGGCATGCTGCAACGGCATGCGCCGCAACGCTCAAGTCTGGACGCATTACAGACCTCGCGCTGGCGCGCAAACTGTTCATGAAGGAACACAAGACCGTCTTCCGCGTGCTGGGCCAGATGCAGGACGCCTATTATAAAAGTGATGCGCGCCGCGAACGGTTCGTTTCCCTATGTCATGATGTGGATGTTCAAAAGCTGACCTTTGAAGCGTATATGAACAAAAAGCTCGTCAAAGCACGGCCCATGGCGCACCTGAAGATCGGTTTCAAAAACGCACGTCATTTGTTGGGTCTTGTGCGGGAGACACATGTATGACCCAGACGCTCATCCCTGCTTGGCGTGGTGAAACGCTTGAACCCGTTGAAAAGCTTGATGCACATATCCGTGGCCTCAAGCACAAGGCAATTTCGGTTTTCGTATTGCGCGGGGATGAGATTCTGATCCAACGTCGTGCTATGGGCAAATACCATACCCCCGGTCTTTGGGCGAACACGTGCTGTACTCATCCAAACTGGGAAGAAAGCAGTCTGGATTGCGCAAATCGGCGTTTGAAAGAAGAGCTCGGGATTAGTGGCCTGACACTCGATTATCGGGATCGCGTTGAATACCGGGCCGATGTTGGCGGCGGACTCATCGAGCACGAAGTGGTCGATATCTTTGTTGCCGAAGTCGACAGAGCCCCAAAGTTGGATTTGAATCCCGACGAAGTCATGGCGACTCGATGGGTGCGGTATGGCGATTTAATGCAGGAAGTGGTTAACGAACCAAGCCGCTTTACCCCCTGGTTGCGCATTTACCTTGACACATACGCGCCACAGATCTTCGGAGAACTGGCAGTTTCCTGCGTAAACCCAGCTTAAAATAGCCAATTTTAAACACATTCGCTCCTGTTTCTTGCCCTAGTCTGTCCTTAGACATTCATTTGGGGCTCGAACTGGGGAGTTTGAGATGTCTGCTGCCACCGCCAGTGATCTGGAACGGTACATGTTAGATCTCGTGAACGAGGAGCGCACAAGCCGTGGCTTGAGTGAACTCGTGCTCGATAAGGTATTGAACGCGTCTGCCGATGCGCATTCCGAATGGATGCTGGACAATAATGTCTTCAGCCATACCGGGATCGATGGGTCAACGCCGACCGAACGCATGACCGCCGAAGGGTTTGATTTTTCAGGGTCTTGGCGTACCGCCGAGAACATCGCCGCTCAGAGCGAGCGAGGTGATGAAGGTCTGTTTGACGATGTGTATGACCTGCACATCGCGTTGATGAACAGCCCGGGCCACCGCGAGAACATTCTTATGCCCGAACTCGAAGTGGTCGGCATAGGCATCCAAACCGGAAGCTATAGCTACGATACCGGAACCTATTACTCTGTTATGGTCACCCAGAACTTTGCGATGACTGGCGGGGAAACCACGCCCGATGTGGTCGGCCAACAAAGCCGGGCCCCCGACACGTCAGTGAACGAACCAGATTCGACAGGTGTTTTGGTTGGAACCGCGACTGCAGAAAACCTCGTTGGCACAGATCAGAACGACCGGATCAAAGGGTCAGGCGGAAATGATATTCTGTCAGGTGGCGATGGCATCGACACCGCCGTCTATATGAACGATATATCAAACTATGGTCTTACGATCAGTGATGGGTCGATAGTCATCGAAGACCGTAGCGGCGGTGACGGAACGGATACGCTCAACAGCATCGAGAACCTTGAATTCAATGGCACTGTTTTTGAACTCAGCCGGTTCACCAATGTCAGCACTCTGACCGAGGCCGATATGCTGGCCTTCAGCGAGCTTTATGTCGCGTACTTTAACCGAGCACCTGACGCCACAGGTCTTTTGTTCTGGGGCTCAGCCTTGGCCGATGGCATGTCGATGAATGAGATTGCCCGCCAATTCTTTGACCAGCCGGAAACCCAAGCGCTTTATGGTGGGTCAAGCAGCACAGGCGACTTCGTTACTGCCGTCTATTCAAACATCCTTGGCCGAAACCCCGATACGGACGGCTTTGACTATTGGACCCGCGTTCTGGACAACGGTGCCGTGGATCGTGCCGAATTTATCCTTGCAATGATTGACGGTGCCAAAGCGGCAACAGGAAGCGCAGCCGACGCGCAGTATCTCGAAACCAAGGCTGAGATCGGCGCGTACTACGCGGTCGTTAATGGGTTGAACAATGTCCAAGTTGCCAATACGTCAATGCAGGCCTTTGACGGAACCATCGCATCTGTCGTCGAGGCCAAAGACCTGATCGACGATCACGCCTCATTGGTAGATACCGATCAAGGATCGGAATTCACGATCAGCGTAACGGGTCTTGTCGACGACGCTTTGGATTGGATCTAACCCTCACGCACCTTTCGTGAGGGGGACCACCTTGCCATCACTTGATGTGAGCGTGACTGCCAGTTTGTAAAGATCAAAGCGAGTCATCCCAGCATCGGCATACATTTCGTCCGGCGATGCCTGATCGATGAAACGATCCGGCAGGGTCATCGTCCTAACTTTGAGCCCGCGATCCAATGCACCACGATCAGCCAGTTCATGCAGGACCATTGCGCCAAAGCCACCGCGCGATCCTTGCTCGACCGTGACCAAAGCCTCGTGCGTTCTAGCCAGTTTCAGGATCAGCTCAATATCCAAAGGCTTGGCAAAGCGGGCGTCGGCAATCGTGACGCTGACGCCGTCTTTTTCCAACAAACGCGCGGCCGCTTCGACCTCAGCGAGATGTGCTCCAAAGCTAAGGAAGGCGACATCGCTGCCTTCTTGCAGTACTCGGCCTTTACCGATTTCGAGGACTTCACCGCGCTCTGGCATCTCAATGCCGTTTCCAGCCCCACGCGGGTAACGGAAGGCAATAGGGCCACTGTCATGGGCGACAGCTGTCGCCACCATGTGCTTTAGTTCGGCTTCGTCACCGGCGGCCATAACTGTCATATTAGGCAGCGCGGCCAAATACCCCACATCAAAAGCACCAGCATGGGTGGCGCCATCGGCACCAACAAGTCCCGCTCGGTCAATCGCAAATCGCACCGGCAGGTTTTGCAAAGCGACATCATGTACGACCTGATCGTAACCACGTTGCAGGAATGTGGAATAGATTGCACAGAACGGTTTCAGACCTGATGCGGCCATCGCCGCTGCAAAGGTCACTGCGTGCTGTTCGGCTATGCCAACGTCAAAAACGCGAGACGGAAATCGGTCAGCCAAAATGTCGATACCTGTGCCGCCCGGCATTGCAGCGGTCACACCAACGATATTCGGATCGCGCGCGGCCTCTTCGGTCAGGGCGTCGCCAAAAACCTTGGTATAGCTGGGTGCATTGGGTTTTGATTTCGCCTGAGTGCCAGATTCAACATCAAACTTGGACACACCATGATACTTGTCAGCGCTGTTTTCAGCGTGGGCGTATCCCTTACCTTTTACAGTGCAGCAATGGATCAAGACCGGGCCAGTCGCACGGGCGCGGGCCGCGCGTAGCACGGGAAGCAACTGATCCATGTCGTGGCCGTTGATCGGACCGATATATTCAAAACCCAGCTCTTCGAAAAGTGTACCAGAACCTTGAAGGTTCCCGGTCACAAGTTGCCGCGCGCGCTTGGCGCTTTCACGCATCGGTGCGGGCAATGCGGATTCGAACCCTTCGGCGAGCGACTTCACCTTTGCCAAAGGCTCGTTCGCATACATGCGACTTAGGTAAGACGACATCGCGCCGACCGGTGGTGCGATGCTCATTTCGTTATCATTCAGAATAACGAAAAGACGGCGCCCTTCATGGCCCGCATTGTTCATTGCCTCATAGGCCATACCAGCACTGATCGACCCGTCACCAATCACGGCAATTGCATCACCTGTTGGACGGCCCATATCACGCCCGACAGCGAATCCAAGGGCGGCAGAGATCGAGGTAGAGGAATGTGCTGCACCAAACGGATCGTATTCCGACTCACTGCGTTTGGTGAAACCAGACAAGCCATCTTTTTGACGAAGCGTCTTCATACGGTCGCGGCGACCAGTCAGAATTTTATGCGGATAGCATTGGTGTCCAACGTCCCAGATCAGCTTATCCATTGGTGTGTTGAACACAGCATGAATTGCCACTGATAACTCGACGACACCCAAACTTGATCCCAGATGTCCACCGGTTTGCGAAACTGCTGATATCACTTCGGATCGGACTTCGTTTGCGACCTTGGTCAACGTAGCGTCATCCATATTGCGCAGATCGGCAGGTCCGGCAACGCGGTCGAGTGTGGGGGTATTTGAATGTGTCATTTGGCAGTCTCCTCGGGGACAGAGGGAAGAAAGGCGTCACGTTTGCCAGGGGTACCTAGAAACGTGACGCCAGTTCCTGTAGCCAACAGGAAGGGAACCGGGGTGTTGAGCCCCGTATCCGGTTTTGCGTTTTGGGAACCTGTCAAAACCGGATCTGGCGGACGGTAGGGGCGAAAACCGCCCTAACCTATCATTCGTAAACAGGCGCACCTGTTGTCGCGAGCTCGGGCCAGTCAGCGATGACATTCGTTCCTTGCAGCGGTTGCTGGTAACCTTTGTGGCAGGTCTTGCAGGCGGCTTTGGGCGCGTCAGCAAAGACCGGTCCAAGGCGTTCCGGTGGATACTCACTCTCGAGCGGCACCAGGTAATCGTTGTTCATTTCCTGAACCATACCGATGCCCAACTGTTCAGTCGCCCATTGCGGGGTCACTTGCTCGGGGTCATAAAACGCGCGGCTGTTATGACAGAACACACAGTTCACACCCAAGGAGTTGGAAACATAGTTCATCAAGCTGAACGTCCGTTCCGTATCCTGCCAGGTCGGATATCCTTCTTCCGTCGGATATGCGGCAACATGGGCCTCTAGATCGTGAACACCGATGCGTCCGTAATCCAGAAGGAACGTCTCCAAAGCGTCAGAGGGGAGAGACGTGTACTGGCTTTGCACCGTCACCCTGTTCTGAACCGCCGCCCAACCGCCGGCTGCTTCGTTGACTGAACCCATCTTGAACCAGATGTCCGAAGGCACGTTTTGTCCACGGTGGCAGGTGTAACAGGTCACACCCACTTCCTTGTTGACGTTTACGTGGCCGTCCCAGTTCTCGTTAATGTTTTGCGTCATCTGGATCATGCGTCGCGCAACAATCTTGGTATAAAGATCGTCGTTTCCATACTCTTCCAGATCGACATCACCGTGACAGTAGGCACATCCTTGATCGGGAGCGACCCAATCGGTCATGGCAAGCATGACCCGATTGAAGTTGTCCTCGGTCAGATCACCCAGAACTTGAACGTTCTGGTAAATCTCGGATGCCAAAGGCTCTCCGCCCTCGGGGACGTATGGCGCTTCGGTGTACATGACTTCGATCGTCGGATCCGGTGCAGCAAGATCAGAGACGAACTCGGGCCGTGACATCCCTGTCCCGCGTGGGCCAGTTTGAAGGCTTTCTGTCTTAAACGGCTGGCCGACCACCACGATGAACGCGGCAACTGTGACCGCTACACCCGCAGCACCAACCAAGATCGCCGGACCGTAGATATTGGTCGGGTTTTCGTTGTTCCATTTATCGAACCATTTGGGAAACATGATCAGTTCTCCTGTCCAATAAAGGTTTCATAGGAACCGTATGCTTCGTACCCGTAAGAACCGTCATACATCGGAGCGAAGTGATGCTCCTGAGCCCAGATGAACCAGTTGTCCACCACGGTGCCTGTCAGAAGGATGCCGATACCACCGGTGATCGGGGTCAGAACCGCAAACCACCAGGCCCAGCGGTGAATACCTTCCATCGTGGCGTTAAAGCCCATGGTCCAGCGCCAGAACAAAGCTGCGCGTTCGGTGGCTGTGCCACGGTCAACGATCTGTTCCAGCTCTCGGTCGCCGCCGTAACGGGTCACAGCAAGAATGGTGGCGCCGTGCATCGCAAAGAGCAGGACAGAACCGTAGAGGAACACGATCGAAAGCGCATGGAACGGGTTATAGTAAAGGTTTCCGTACCGGATCGAGAACGCGGTGGTCCAATCGAGGTGTGGGAAGATGCCATAAGGCACTGCCTCTGACCACGACCCCATGAGGATCGGACGGAAGAGGCCCAGCACGAGGAACAACCAGATCGCAGAACCGAATGCCCAAAAGACATGTTTGCCCATCTTGTGTTCCATGGCGAGCAGATACGTTCGTGCCCACCAGCTCATCACCGAGATCAGCAAGAAGAAGCTTGCGATGATGTACCAACCGCCTTCGTTTAGCGGCGGAATACGCAGCCCATATTCGGGGCTTGGCGGCTCAAGCGCCAGCCAGAACAACTGCCGAATGAACTCGGGGATCGACCAGCCAACTTGTGCCAGCATGTTCAGACCGATGATGTTCAGCGCAAGGAGACCTGTCGCCAGAGACACCATGCCTGTCCAACCCAGCCAGATCGGGCCCAACTGGGCGTTACCGATCCAACCAATCAGTGTCGAGAAACCAGCTTTGCTCGTCCGCTCGTATTCCGCGTTGTCGGTTGCCATGCCCCATTCAGGTTTCCCCTGAACTTGGACTTGTGTGAAAATGTTTTGATACTCAGCCATGATTACATCCCCACATTGGCGCCCCAGATGGGCAGTTCGAGCCACCAGTTCCACCACTCAGGCCAGCCCTTCGTCCAGACGGGGCCAGAGATGATGATACAGATAGCGGACCAGAACCCGGCGTTCAGCGCCAACAGCAGACCAACACGGTGGATACCCAAAGTGCCGACCGAATAGCCGATGAAATCACGGAAGAACGTGTCTTCATGATCCGGGGTTCGCATTTCTTCACCCTTTTCAGGGTTCGCTGCCGACAGGATCAGACCGCCATGCAACGCAAGCGCCAGAGTTGTGGTAAAGAAGAACGTTACCGCAAGCATGTGGGCTGGGTTATAGTGGAAATGCAGGTAGGCGTAGCCTGTGTTCGAAACCCAGTCGAGGTGGCTGAAGATCCCGTATGGAAACCCGTGGCCCCATGCGCCCATCAACAGAGGGCGGAACACAACAAGCGTCACATAAGCGAAAATCGCAACGCTGAAAGCAAAGGGAACATGGTACCCGATACCCAGCTTGCGGCAAATTTCAACTTCGCGTAGCGCCCAACTGCTGAATGCGCCAACCGCACAGATCGTGATGATCTGCCAGAGGCCACCTTCCATCAGCGGTGCCATGCCCAGACCATAGCTTAGGTCAGGCGGCGCAATGTTGATGAGCCATGGATTGAATGTGCCTTGATCAGCCGCTCCCCACAAAATGAGGATCGTGCCAAGCAGAGCGAAAAAGGCGGTCGTGACTCCGAAGAAGCCTACGTAGAAAGGCCCAACCCAGAAGTCGAACAGATCGCCGCCGATCAGCGTCCCTCCGCGGACGCGGTACTTTTTTTCGAAGCTGAGCAGCGCCATCTTCTTTATCTCCGCGTTTGCCGGCGCGTCCCCAAAAGAGACTCAGCCGTCATGTTTAAGTTTGGTTTTGCCGCGGGCGGGGCGATGGTCTGCCGCCCGCAGCGATTTTGTTAGCTCTTCCGAGCTGACTGGCTTACATGCCAGCGGCTGCTGCGGTTTCGAACCAGTTGATGCCGTTGGACAGCACCACCAGGTGAATCATTGCAGCCAGCAGGAAGAGGAAGACACCCTGCGCGACAAACACGCGACGGGGATCAAAGATGAGCCAGATCTTGTAGAACTTTGCCATTGTATTGATCCTTCCTTAGAACCAGGGGCGCCAGATGAAGGTTGCCAGGTGTGCAACCACTGCAACCGCCGAGAACAGCCAAAGGCCGCTCATGTAGACGGAATGCAGCTCCTGGGCCTGCTCGTCAGTAAGACCTGTGAATGACAGGTCGGTATTATCAGCCATGAACTTTCCTCCGGAATGTTATGCTGACGCCGCACTCCCTGCGGCCGGGTCCATCAGGGCTTGCGCCCATCAGGTCCTGTCCACCCCGCCGGGTGGCCAGTCTTGGATTCTCGACCAATTACGCCGAGAAAATGAGAGGCGTGATCCGATCCGCTTCACACCAAGCGCGCGCCAGTGGGCCGCGAAGGTTGAGCGTTTGTTTCTGGAACACATCCAGCATCCAGATCACCGTTGCGAACGGGATCGCGACGATGAAAATGATGCTGAAATAAACCAGGAACTCGGTTCCGCGTTTTGTGTGACCGTGCTTGTGAGTGCGCGTGTCAGAAGAGGTGAAATCCGTCATGTGGTCGGTCCTCCTTGGGAATTGGCAAGAGCTTGAACAGTCTCAAAGACAACGCGTTCAGCGCCTTGTTTCAGGGCTGCTGCCTCTGCGGCGTCGCGCAGGTTTTTGGCAGCAGAGATTCGGGTGAGCACAGGATGCTGCGACACGATCCGATCAAGTTCGGACTGGGCGTCTGCATCCCATGGGAAATCGCGGCGCAACGGTGTTAGTGTTGAATCCGCTTTGTCCATTTCCGTGCCAAGCGGCAGGATATGGAACAGCGCATCGAACAGTCCGTTACACACTTCTTGCAGAAGATATGTTGAACCGGCGTAGCCCATCATCGGCGTTCCGGTGTGACGGCGGATAGCCGCACCCGGGAACGAGGCCGGGATGAATGTCGGCTGCGGGCCATGCCCCGCCTGCATTTCGGCAAGGTACATCTTTTCGTTGATTGATCCCATCACAACCAATGGACGTTTGGTGTGGATCATCGACCGAACTTCTTCGTTGTTGGTCTTGGCCCCGGCAACCCGGGCGACTGCAAAAGCGCATGGCAGACCCAAATCGCCCTCTAGGTAATTGCGTATACCGCGGGCATAGGTTTCATTCGCTACGATGCCGAACTGGGCTGTTGCAAAGAAATCCTGTGTGACCGAGCGCCACAAATCCCAGACGGGTTTGAGCGTCGAATGCTTTTCTTTTTCGATGAAAGGCTCGGGATCAAGGCCAAGCATATCGCCCAACATACGCAGGAACTTGGTGGTCGAATCCATACCAATCGGCGCTTGTAAGTACGGTTTGCCCAGCACTTCACACAGCCCACGGCCGAATTCGCGATACATGCAAATATTGACGTCCGCATTTACCAGATTGCGCATCTCGGCCACATGGGCGCCAAGTGGCATCACCATGTTTACCTCTGCACCCATACCTTCGACCAAACGCCGAATTTCGGCCAAATCAGACGGCATGTTAAACGTGCCATACATCGGGCCAAGGATATTAACCCGGGGCTTTGCGCCTTCTTCGCGCTTCTTTTCAGGAGGCATCCGACCTTTGGTCATGCCGAATTCCGTGAAGATCCATGTCATCGCGCGATCTGCGCTTTCCCATTGATCTTCATCAATTGTGCGCGGCAAGAACCGCTGCAAGTTTGTTCCCATGGGAGTAACGCCGCCGCCGATCATCTCGGCAATCGAACCGGTCACCACCACCGCAGGGAGAGCTGGGTCAAGCACACCCCAGGCGCGTTTCATCGCCCCCTCGGTCCCCTCTCGACCCAGCTCCTCCTCACCGAGGCCAGTAACCACGATAGGGAGTTCATGCGGCGGAAGCGCATCCGTATAATGAAGCACAGACGTTACAGGTAGGTTTTCGCAACCGACGGGACCGTCGATAACCACCTGCAGCCCTTTGACGGCAGTAAAGGCGTACACAGCACCCCAATAGCCACCTGCGCGATCATGATCTTGAACAAGCATCAGATCATCTCCTGCGCTTTGGCGGCGCGCGCCAATTTGTCGATTTTCTTTTGATGCTGGGCGCGGAAATCAGGGCGGAGATTTGGCGACCCTTCCCACACACCGGCGGTGTCGCCGGTTCCAACGCCTTCAAAGAACGCTTTCATGTCATCCATCCGCGACTTGCCCGCGATGGCGGCATTGATCACTTCGGCGAGCGATCCAGCACCCGCCGGGCCCATCAACGGACGGGCGGAAATCAGATTGGTGTAATAGAGACCCGGAATGCCCATCTCTTTGGCTTTTTGCACAACCGGGGTCGTGCCGATCGCGAGGTCAGGCTTTACCGCTTCCATCGCAGCACAGTCATCTTCGAGCGAAGCGCGATAGGTGACCTTGATGCCCTTGTTTTCCAGCCATTTACGATCAGGTTCCGACCATTTCGTGCGCGGACAAGCCGTTCCAACATAACGCAGGTCAGCACCGCTCTCGACAAGCAGGCGCGCGACAAGCAGCTCGGAGCCTTCATAGCCCGATAGGGTAATCGTACCTTTGATCGGTGTCGCGGCAAGCGCGCCTTTGATCGCCGGGAGGAACGCATTCTGCGCTGCTGCGATCTGATCAGCGGGAATGTTGTAGGCGTCACCGATGCCAGCCAACCAAGCAGCCGTACCGTCGTGACCAACCGGAGCAGAACCAACGATCTTACGGCCAGCCGCTTCGAATTCGCGAATAGCCGCCGTGTAGAACGGATGGATGGCTGCAACGACGCCACAATCCAGAGCGGCGTAAAGCTCACGCCATTCGCGGCATGGGACAACAGGGCCAGCTGCCAAACCCATTGGGGCCAGCATCGCGCCAATCATCATGGGATCAGCCGGGAACATTTCACCCAAGAGCGCAACGGTCGGACGGTCAGACTTGCCGCCTTCGGGCGCTTGTACCGGGCCTGCTTTGATCTCTTCGCGAGCATAATTGAGCATCGCTCCGGCCAGAACGTCCTTGGCCTCGGCGTGGGTTGGAATACCGAACCCCGGAACGTCGATACCGACGATCCGAACTCCGTTGATCTCTTTCGGAAGCAACCGGAGTGGCACGCCAGAGGCGGTCGGCACACAAAGGTTCGTCACCACAATTGCATCAAAGCGATCGGGATCCGCCATTTCATGCACACTTTCGCGGATGTCTTCGTAAAGCTTACCCGTGACGAGCGTTTCTGAATTGAACGGCACATAGCCGACCGATCGGCGCGCACCATAAAAATGCGACACGAATGTCAGGCCATAGACACAGCAGGCTGACCCGGACAAAACAGTCGCAACCCGCTTCATCCGCAGTCCAACACGCAGTGATCCAAAGGCGGGGCACATGCTTTGTGGCTGATCGTGCGGACCCTTCGGATAATCTTTGGCGAATTGATCAAGCATTTCGGAATTGCCAGCCAGACGCGCTGCCTTTTCCATTTCAGAGCCGGAGTGACACCCAAGCCCATCCGCCAGCACTGGCGCATCGGGGGCGTCGACCCGTGGTTCCCCACGGATGACCTCTACCTCTGCCGTCTCGTCGTATGTTGCTTCGTTCGTCACGTGTTCTTCTTCTTTCGTTCCCAAGGGCGCTTCGGGGGCTAACCGTTACGCTTCGTCGTAAATCACTTCCAAAGACTCTTGCGGCGCAGCGTTCTTGCCACGCATGTCGATGTCTGTTGCCGGAACAAGCGTGTATCCGGCACCGGTCTCGGACCCATCAAACAGTTCAAGCAAACCATCCTGGCTTAGTGGTGCTGGGCGGACAGGCGGGGCTTCACCAACGTTCAGACCAAGTTCGGCAAACAATGCGCCCCATTGGGACTGGTCTGTGCCGACAATCTGATAGTTTGCGGACTTTTTGCGCAGGTCATCGTCCTGTGGGATCGACGCCAGAACCGGGATCTTGACCGCTTCGGCAAAAGCTTGCGCCTCGCCCGATCCGTCATCTTTGTTGATGACCAGACCTGCAACGCCAACATTGCCACCCAGCTTACGGAAATACTCAACCGCCGAGCATACGTTGTTCGCCACATACAGTGATTGAAGATCATTCGACGCAACAAGGATCACCTTTTGCGCCATATCGCGCGCAATCGGCAGGCCAAAGCCGCCACAGACAACATCACCCAGGAAGTCGAGCAAGACGTAGTCAAAATCCCAATCGTGGAAGCCAAGCTTTTCGAGCAGTTCAAACCCGTGGATGATCCCGCGACCACCACAACCGCGACCCACTTCCGGTCCACCAAGCTCCATCGCGAAGACACCACCGCGCTTGAAGCAAACGTCGCCGATCTTCACTTCTTCCCCGGCCAATTTCTTTTTGGTCGAGGTTTCGATGATCGTCGGGCAAGCCTTGCCGCCAAACAGCAGGCTCGTCGTGTCGGATTTAGGATCACAGCCGATCAGCAAAACGCGCTTGCCTTGCTCGGCCATCATGTGGCTGAGATTGGCGAGCGTGAACGATTTACCTATGCCGCCCTTGCCGTAGATCGCGATGATCTGAGTTTTCTTTGTCGCCTCAGCCGGGATGATGTCGGCCAAGTCTTCATTGGCCTCGTCACGCAAACGCTGGTCGAAGTCTTTAAGATTTGGAACGTCGTCTTTCACGAAGGCGTCTCCCAGTTGAGGATCATTTTCAGGCAGGACGGATCTTCAAACGCGATACGATACGCGTCCGGAGCATCAGCTGCTGCCACTTGGTGTGTGATGAGGCCGTCAAGGCTAAGCGCACCGTTTTCGACCAATGTACGTGTCGCATCGAGGTCATCGCGCGCCCATTCTGCGGCTACCCGAAACCGTGCTTCTTTCATGAAGGCGGGCGGGAATGCGAATTGAAGCGGCGCGGTATAGAAACCTGCAAGAACAATCTCGCCACCCTTTGCGATGCGGCCAACGAGATCATTGAGCAAGCCACCATTGCCGCTGGCATCATAAATCGAACGGTAGTCACGACATTCGTCGGCGTCAGGATGGATCACTTCGTATCCATCAGCACCGGTTGCGCGGGTTGCATCGATTTCCCAGACTGTGGGCGCAGGGGCACCTGCGGCAATTGTTAACCGGGCCAACAAACGGCCCAGAACACCGTGTCCGACGATCAGGTCGGGAACCGCTTTATCCAAACCAGCCATCGCATGACGTGCAGTTGCGGCCAAAGCCAGCAATGACCCTTGTGCACCCAAGCTACGATCAATCCGCGTCACGCGATCTTGCGCTGTAACCAAGCGGCGGGTTGCGCCGCCGAACAGACCAAACACACCGTCATAGCAATTGGCACCGGGTACAAAGACATGATCGCCCGGCTTGTAACCAGTGTTCGACCCAGCCTCGACAACGTCGCCGGATGCTTCGTATCCGGGGATGAGAGGGTAGCCCATACCGGGGAACGGGGGCATGTCGCCTGTCCAGAAAAGCTTTTCTGTTCCGGTAGAAATCCCCGAGTGCGAGATATCGACCACGAGATCATCGGGACCTGGATCGTTGAGATGCACAGTCTCAATCGCAAGAGTCTTCGGCGCATTCAGCACTACGGCGTTTGTTTGCATCCCAACCTCCTGCGGTTCGGCAACATGAATTCAAAGAATCGAATCCAATGTGTCACCGTGGGTAATCCTTAGTGTCAGTTTATTCTTACACACTAATCTGTCAACTATAATAGACACTTTGACTTGTAAACTCTTCAAGACTGTCTAGTTCGCAGATTTCGACGCCATCAAAACAGTTGTCACAAACGGGCGACGAGACCGGAAAGTCTGAATTCCAGTGAAACCAACGTCTTTGCACAAGTTCGCGATTCTTTTGGCGCTGCGCACAGTACCGGTTTGCATCGCGAGACAGTAAAAGCTGAAATAGACGTCCCCTGCGATTTCTGGAGTAGCCCCGCCAGACATCGGCTCTGAAACGAGCAACCGCCCACCTTCAGGCAAGGTGTCAAAAACTTTAGACAGTAGGGCAGATACGGTCTGATCTTCGTGATCATAGAGAACGCGGATCAGCGAAATTGTGTCGGCGCCTGAGGGCAGTGCATCGTCTCGGAATGAACCCGGGACAAAGGTTAGCCGATCTTTGGCCTGCGATGCCGCAATGCGCTGTTGTGCGTTCACCTCCACAGCCGGAAGATCGAACACTGTTGCGTTCAGATTGGGGTGTTTCAACGCTGCGGATTCAGCAAAAACACCATAGCCACCACCCACATCCAAGAGGTGTTTGGTCTGGTTGAGATTGACTGTGGCTAGCGTATCCGCCGCAACAATCTCTTGCGACCGCGCCATCAGATCTGAGTACCGGTTCGATGTTTCCGTATCGGTCGCGTTGTCAGCCCCGAACACATAGGGCCAAAACGCAGCCAATTCGGTATCCACCTCTCCGCGTAGCAATGCGACAGGGTCGTTCAAATCCCGATAAAACGCGGCGTGGTGGCGGATCATGTCTTCAAGCCCAGGAACGCCAACCATCGCAGCACCTTTGCGAGCGAGGCTGAACCGGCCTTTGCGATCACGCTTGATTAGCTTCATCGCAGTGGCTGCCATCAACAACCGCTCCATCCGATCCGTTGTCATCATAGAAACGCGCGCCAGATCGTCTGCGGTTAGGCCACCTTCCATAAGACGGTGCAGAATGCGCAACTCGACCAGTGCAAAAAGAACTTGGGATTTCACAAAGCCCTGAACGATGTCAAAAAGCTCTGCTCCGTCTTTGGCTGCGGTATTGCGGGTGAGCGGAAAGGCCGATGCCCAGCGCTGAAATCCCGGCTTTGCTACCAAACGCATCAGGCGTGTCCGAAGGCCAAGCTTTGGTTGATAGCCAGCTGGCGGGATATCAGTTGCCAGTACCATCAGATGACTTTGGTCGATCTAGCCTTAACAACAGGCATGATCGCTTCGGATTGAAGCCGCACCATTTCGGCAAGCTTAGCCTCACCCGGGCAAGACGGGATCGATGCAATTGCGCCACCCAAAATGTCCTTCAATCGCTTAGTTGCACCATCAATACCAAGGGCGAGAACGGCGTTTGGCCGGCCATGAACTTCGTCCTGACCAGCAGGCTTGCCCAATGTCTCAGCATCGTACAACGCGTCCCGCAAATCGTCGGCAACTTGAAATGCCTCTCCTATGCGGGCGCCCAGTTCAAACCACGGCTCTTCGTCCTGTCCTGCTGCAATCGCACCCATTTGGGTGGCAGCAATGAACAATGCGCCCGTTTTGGACTTGTGATAGGCAGACAGATCAATCTTTGCCTCACTCTCCCATCCCTGCCCCGCGCAGATGCCATGCGGCATTCCCGATTGGCGCGTCAGCGTTCGGATCAATCGAACAGCCCGGTCCGGTGAATGCTCTGCCGCCATGGCAAGCACTTCAAAAGCGAGAATGATAAGGGAATCGCCTGTAAGCACCGCAAGGGGTTCGGAATAGGCACGATGCACGGACGGCTTGCCACGGCGAATATCGGCGTCGTCGAAACAAGGCAGATCGTCATGCACGAGGCTCGCGCAATGTATCAACTCAAGCGCAGCAGCAGCGGCATCAGCCATCTTGGGCGAATCATCACTACAGGCCATTGCCACCGACATCAGAATCGTCGGACGGATTCGCGCGCCACCCGGCGTACAGGCGTAATGCAAAGCGTCCTTGAGCTTGGCAGGCGGTGTCCCGCCCTGTCCGATGCGAATTGCCGCCTCAACAGCAGAATTAATTCGGGTCTGAAGTCCCATCGAACGCTCCTAAAAACATTGTGTTGTCATCTTGAACTGACACACTAGTGTAAACCATACTGGACACTTGGTGAAAGCGAGTCAACAATTCGATGATGAAAAAGCCGCGGCACAACGCAGGACGCGTCATTGTTATTGGTGCGGGGATCGGTGGATTGGCAACAGCGCTGCCCCTGGTCCATCGCGGGTTCGATGTGACCGTTCTCGAACGGCACGCCGTGCCCGGCGGCAAGATGCGTCAGGTAAACGGCGTAGATGCCGGACCAACCGTCCTGACGATGCTTGGTGTGTTTGAGTCGTTATTCGCCGACGTGGGCGAAGTGCTTTCGGATCATGTGACGCTCATCCCACAAGATATCCTTGCCCGTCACTGGTGGCCAGACAGTGGTCCACTTGATCTGTTTCCAGATCGGGACCGCAGTGCTGACGCTATCGGTGCCTTTGCCGGGTCCACATCAAAAACAGAATTTCTTCGCTTTGCAGATCGGGCTGCCCGTTTGTTTGACGGATTCCACGATCCGATGATGCTTCAGGCTGAACCATCGTTAGGGACATTGACCACGCATGTGATGAAAAACCCATCTCTGATCCGCGACATGGGGGTTGGTCAGACCTTAAAACGCCTGCTTTCAAACAGCTTTACCGACCCACGTTTGCGCCAGTTATTTGGACGTTATGCCACTTATGTCGGCGGGTCTCCTGATCGGTCCCCTGCCCTTTTATCCTTGATCTGGGACGCCGAAGCGCGCGGTGTCTGGTGTGTCAAAGGCGGAATGAGCAATCTGGCCAAAGCGATCGCCAAACTCTTTGAGGCCAAAGGCGGCAAGGTGAAAACCCATGCTACCGTCAAAAAGATCAACACGGCCTTTGGCGGCGTGTCCGGCGTAACGCTGGCATCAGGCGAAACACTTTATGCCGACCACATCGTCTTCAACGGAGATCCACGTGCCCTTGCCCTAGGCCTTTTGGGCGAGGCCCCATCAAAGACCGCAACAATCACCAAAAAGCGCGCGCGCAGTCACTCAGCCAATGTCTGGAGCTTTCAGGCGACACCTTCGAACATACCGCTTGTCCATCACAATGTCTTCTTTTGTGACCCGTCTAAGAACGAATTCGCAGAGATCGAACGCGGCTACATCCCGTCCGACCCAACACTTTACGTCTGCGCCGAAGATCGTGGGCAAGACATGCCACAGCCAAAAACTGAGCGCTTTGAAATCATCATGAATACTCCGCCCCTGACCCAGCGCGCGGCACAGCCCGAGGACTACGAATTATGTCACACACGGACCTTTCCCCCTCTTCGCCACTTTGGTCTGAGCTTCTCACCGGAACCGGGGCCGGACAGTCTGACGACGGCGAAGGGCTTCGACGCTCTCTTTCCCGGAAGCGCCGGTTCGCTGTACGGGCAGACCCCGCACGGGATGACAGCCGCCTTGGAACGGCCGACAGCGCGAACCAAGATCAAGGGACTATATCTGGCGGGCGGAGGAACGCATCCGGGAGCGGGCGTCCCAATGGCGGCGCTCTCCGGCCGGCACGCGGCCGAGGCGATTGTGAAGGACCAAACTTCAACCTCAAAGTCCCGGAAAACGGTTACGCGTGGTGGTACGTTGACGGGATCAGCAGCGACGGCAAGCGCGCTGTCTCGGTCATCGGGTTCATAGGATCGGTCTTTTCCCCATGGTATCGATGGTCTGGCCGCAAGAATCCCGAAAACCATGTCTGCATCAACGTCGCGACCTATGGCCCCGGTGGCCGATTCACCATGACTGATCGCGGAACCTCTGCCCTGCGCCAAACCGCCGATACGTTCACTGTTGGTCCGTCGTCGATGCGATGGGAAAACGGGCAGCTGGTAATAGACGTGAATGAAATATCTGGCCCACCACTGATCAGCCGCGTAAGGGGCACAATTACTGTCACGCCCAGCGCGATCACAAATGTCGAACTCCCCCTGACCGAAGATGGCGCACATATCTGGCGGCCCTTCGGGCCCGTGTCGGATATCAAAGTCGACCTTGATGCGCCTGGGTGGCAGTGGGACGGACATGGTTATTTCGATGCCAATTTTGGCACGCGCGCATTGGAAGAAGACTTCTCATACTGGACTTGGGGCCGTTACCCCGCAGCGGGCGGAAGCACCTGTTTCTATGACGCGACGCGCCTTGATGGGTCTGAGCTTGGTTCAGGGTTTCACTTTGAGCCCGATGGCACGGCGTCGGAGATTGATCTTCCACCACAACTTGAATTCAAGCGGTCGCTTTGGGCCGTGCGCCGCGAAACCCGGGGCGACTACGGGTTTCGGCCAAAACAAGTAATGAACATGCTGGATGCCCCATTCTATTCTCGGTCGATGGTGGAAACCCGGTTAAACGGCGAAAAGACGGTCGGCGTTCACGAGGCGCTTGATCTGACGCGGTTCAGATCACCATTGCTCAAACCGATGCTGGCCGTACGTGTGCCACGCCGCAAAAACTGGACCTTCGATTAAGAAACCGGCGCGCCTGCTTGCTTTGCTTCATCAGGGTTCAAACGCCAGACACTTGCATTCAGCGCACCGGCGATGGACACCCAAACCAGGTAAGGAACGAAAAGCAATCCTGCAATCGTGTCGACTTGCCAAAGCGCCCACATCGTTGCCGCCACTGATAGCCAAAGCGCCGACAATACAACCATGCCTAGCTTGATCCGCTTCAATCCGAAAAAGACCGGGGTCCACAGGCCGTTCAACGCAACCTGCAAAGACCAGAACGCCATGGCGATGCCGTTATCGGGCAACAAAGCAACTCGTGCCCCTGCCGTAGCCATACAGATATAGAGGCTCGTCCAGACAACCGGAAACAGCCAATCAGGCGGTGTCCAGGATGGCTTGTTCAGATTACGATACCAAGGCCCTGGTGAGAACAAACCACCAGTTGACCCTGCTGCGATACATGCAGCCAGAAAGATCGTGAACAAAAGCCAGAACATTTAAATCAAGTAAGCCGACCTTCTGCTCCATTCAAGGCGTCACGCTGTTCTCTCTCGCACTGCGCCACTTGTGACAACGCTTCGAATATCGCATCCGACCGCGATCTACGCTCATTTTGACGCCCTGCGGCCTGAACCAGGAATTCAGTTTCCGGCAAGCTTTTGGCATAAAGCACAGCGGATTTTGGCATAACAGTTGTCATCGCAGCACGCGCCGCTGATATCGCCAACCAGCCGATTTTCTGTGGTTTAGATGTATGAGCACGCGACGAAATAGAATCGTACCCGCCACGCTGCACCTGACCGCCGATCCCGGCGTAGATAAACCGCGCTGCGTAAATGCCCGGCCGTGATGACACTGGTAGTGCTGCAACGCCCGCTTCGGATCGCATGTACAGACGATTCGCTTGCATCACCAAACGGCGCGTCATTTGCCGAATGGCTTTTGTCGGCTTCGGGTCCGCAAGGAAGCGATCCGCACTCAGGCCTGCTTCGTCCAGCCACTCCAGCGGCAGATAGATACGACCTTCCAGCGCGTCCTCACCGATATCGCGCGCGATGTTGGTAAGTTGCATCGCAACTCCAAGATCACACGCCCGCGCCAAGGCATTAGGATCACGAACGCGCATCAGAACGCACATCATGACGCCAACTGCAGACGCCACACGCGCGGAATAGTCAAAAAGCCCAGACAGGGTTTCGTATTTCCGCCCCATCGCATCCCATGCCAAACCCTCCAACAACGCATCCGGCAAGGCACGCGGCATATCGAATTCCTCAACGACACGCGCAAAGGCCCGATCTGGTGCCGCATTGTCCGGCCGTCCGTCGTAGATACGCTCCAGTCGATCCTGAAGCCGCAAAACCGCTGCGGCCTTTTCCTGCTGCAGATCGACGGCATCGTCCGCCAATCGGCAGAAGGCATATAAGGCAAGCGACGGATCACGCACGGCCGCAGGCAAAACACGTGACGCCATGTGAAAGGATAGTGACCCATGCCGAATGGCTTCTCGGCAGGCCTCCATATCGCTCTCGCGGCAGGTCATCCGCGCACCAATGCAGGATCGGGCACCAATTGCTCCAACACCTCAGCCGATGAAATTACGCCTGGCAACCCCGCACCTGGATGTGTGCCAGCGCCAGTCAGAAAAAGGCCTTTGAGTTCTTCGCTCACGTTGTGCGGACGGAACCACGCGCTTTGCAAAATGCGCGGTTCGATTGAGAAACCTGATCCATGCGGTGACAGATACCGGCTCTTGAACGTGTCAGGTGTAAAGACCTCGCTGGTGGTCACTCGGCTGGAAAACCCGGGGAGCAGTTGTTCTTCCAACGCTTTGGTCAATCGCACACGGTATTCGCGTTCGATTTCGTCCCAGTTGGCAGAATCCTCGTGCCCCAGATGGGGAACAGGGCTCAGTACATAAAAAGTATCGTCGCCTTCAGGCGCTGCGCTTGGGTCGGTCACAGTCGGGCGATGCACATAGAGCGAAAAGTCGTCGGACACTTTGCCCTTCATAAAGATATCGCGAACAAGACCCTTGTAGCGTGGGCCATTGAGAATCGTGTGGTGACCCACATCTTTCCACATATCGCGAGTGCCTTTGGTGCCGAAGTACCAGACGTACAGCCCCATCGACCAACGCCGCGATTTCAGCTTTTTCGGCGTCCATCGCTTGCGCGGCTGATTTCGTAGAAGATGATCATAAGTGAACCCGGCATCGGCGTTGGACACTACGATGTCAGCCGTCAGAACATCACCAGACGCCAGCTTGACACCACGGGCCTGGCCATTCTTGACGAGGATTTCGTCAACTTCGGTCTCCATCCGCAGGTTGCCGCCTTGCTCAGCAATGATCTTCGCCATGTTTTCAGCAATCGCGGCAACACCCCCCATCGCATAATGCACCCCGAATTCTTTTTCGAGATGTGAGACGAGGATATACATTGATGTGACGTTGAACGGATCACCGCCGATGAACAGTGGATGAAACGAAAGCGCCATGCGCAACCGCTCATCTTTTACGCGTTTAGAGGCATGTGCATAGACGGACCGGTCAGCGCGAAGCATCGCAAAGCGTGGCAAGACCCGAATCAGGTCCATCAATTTATGCATGGATCGACGACCTAAATCCTCGAACCCGAACCAATAACGTTCCTCACTGTCGCGCAGAAACTTGTCGTAGCCGACAACATCACCAGGCGATAAACGCCGCACTTCTTCGCGCATGGCGTCAGTATCTTGGCGTGCTGTGAATTTCGATCCATCCGGCCAGCGGATTTCATAGAACGGATCAAGCGGCCTTAGGTCGACTTCTTCGTGAAAGTCCTTGCCGCAAGCCGCCCATAACTCTTTGAAAACTTGCGGCACAGTGACGATAGTCGGCCCCAAATCAAACCGGTGCCCATCTTTCCAAATGCACGACCCGCGTCCACCTGGGACATCAAGCTTATCAATCACGGTGACGCGGTAGCCCAGCGCACCCAATCGCATGGCCGAAGCCAGCCCACCTAGCCCGGCACCGATCACCACGGCATGTGCCGAAGTCAGCTTGTCGGAATGGGCCGCAAGGGCCGTATCAAGTTTTGTCATCATTGGTCCATGATATACTGTCAACTTTACTTTACAATATTTTGCCGCCGGGGTGCGTCAAATTATTTAGTATCTTTCCAGTTTGGTGATTATGTGTCAGACTTAGTTGACACTATGGGAACCAAAATGCAGACCGTGAGCCTGAGCTTTTATCGCTTTGCCACACCGCTATCGCGGCTGTGGGCGCTGACAATGATGGGTGCGGCCCGGCTTTCCCTTCCGCGAATCGATGGCATCCAGTTTTGGAAATTGTGCGGATCGGGGACGGGCGAGGGCTTTACCCCAATTCCGAACACATCCGTCTATGCGATCCTAACGGTGTGGCCCGATCTGGACCGCGCCCGCGCAGCAATTTCATCGGAATCGATCTTTGAAAGATACCGCGCAAAAGCATCCGAACATTGGACGTTGTTTCTAACCCCTTACTCTGCGCGCGGAGCATGGTCCGGGGCATCGCCGTTCGCTGAAGAATCGCCCGCCCAATCGGGCCCAATCGCCGCCCTCACCCGTGCCACAGTGCGCCCTGCTGTTGCAGCACAGTTCTGGAAACGTGTGCCGGACATTAGTGGTGTGATCGGTCAAGACCCAAACGTCCTCTTCAAGATTGGCATCGGTGAAGTTCCGTTGCTGCAACAGATCACGTTTTCCATCTGGCCTGATTCCGGTTCCATGGCAGAATTCGCCCGGAACAACGGCCCCCACTCACAGGCCATCCGCGCCGTGCGCGACGGCAAATGGTTCCGCGAAGAACTGTATGCCCGCTTTCGGGTTGCCGACGAGATCGGCAGCTGGGAAGGCCAATCCCCTCGTATTCTCAAGGATATCGCAGCATGAGACATCCGTTCCCTTTTTCCGCCATCGTTGGTCAGGACCAAATGAAACTGGCCATGATCCTCACTGCAATCGACCCCGGCATCGGTGGCGTGCTTGTGTTCGGGGATCGCGGCACTGGCAAATCTACAGCAGTGCGCGCGCTGGCGGCTCTGCTCCCCCAGATTTCCAAGCTTGAGGGCAGCCCGACCAACGCCGAAACAATTAATGAGATGCCGGATTGGGCAGACCCTGTTTCCGGCAATACCATTGCTGCGCCAACACCGGTGATAGACCTTCCCCTTGGCACCACCGAGGACCGTCTTGTTGGTGCGCTTGATATTGAACGTGCGCTCAGCCGTGGGGAAAAGGCGTTTGAACCCGGCCTGCTTGCCAAAGCGAACCGTGGTTATCTGTATATTGACGAAGTAAACCTACTTGAGGATCATCTGGTCGATCTTCTGCTGGATGTGGCGCAATCCGGTGAAAACGTCATTGAACGCGAGGGCCTATCGATCCGCCACGACGCTCGCTTTGTGCTTGTGGGATCCGGAAACCCCGAAGAAGGCGAACTGCGACCACAGCTTTTGGATCGGTTCGGGCTTTCCGTGGAGGTCCGTTCACCCAACGATATCGAAGAACGGGTCGAGGTGATCCGCCGTCGCGCAGCCTTTGATACAAACCCGGATGCCTTTGTCGAAAAGTGGTCGGTCGAAGATACCAAGATCCGCGATGCGATCCTTGCTGCACGGGATGCCTTGAAAATGATTGATGCGCCTGACGACACATTACGGGATTGCGCCGGTCTTTGCGTTGCCATCGGATCAGACGGTCTCCGCGGGGAACTGACCCTTTTGCGCGCAGCACTTGCACTTGCCGCCTACCAGGGCAGTCCGGTTGTCACCCGCGATCACCTGCGCGCCGTGGCATCGATGGCGTTAAGCCATCGCTTGCGTCGTGATCCGCTGGATGATGCTGGTTCGTCGACCCGGGTTGATCGCACGGTCGAGGAAGTTTTTGCATGATTGAAGACCCAACTGCCGTGAATGTTCAGGGCCAGTTGGCGCTGACGCTTTTGGCGGTCGACCCGGCTGGGTTGGGGGGTCTTCATCTGCGTGCCCGTGCCGGACCAGTACGAGACATGTTCTGCGCCCCTCTGAAAGCGTTGTTCCCCAATGCGCGCCGCATTTCGCCATCAATCTCTGATCTACAATTGTTTGGTGGTGTTGATGTCGGCGAAACTCTGACACGCGGCGAAATCATCCGTGCCAAGGGCATTCTGGAAACGCCAGCTCCACTGGTCTTTACCATGGCGGAACGCTGCGAACCGGGTCTTGCTGCGCGTCTGGCGCAAAGCCTTGACACAAGCACTGGTCACGCGCTGATCCTGTTAGACGAAGGGTCGGAAGATGATGAAATCGCGCCAAAGACTTTAACCGAACGTCTCGCCTTTTTTGTCGATCTCGAAGGTCTTCGCCATGTCGAACTCGCACAGATGGTGATGGAAGAAGCCGACATAGCCGCTGCACAGAACCGGCTGTCATCAATAGAAATCCCCAAAGATGTCCCGGTCGCCTTGGCCGTCACTGCCGTTCGTTTTGGTATCGATTCCCTCCGCGCGCCCTTGATTGCCTTGGCAGCAGCGCGGGCAAATGCTGCTCTTAATAATCGCAAAACAGTCAATGAAGACGATCTTCAGATCGCCGTGCAATTGGTCTATGCACACCGCGCCACACAAATGCCGGTCGAGGACGAGGCAGAAGAACCCGAGGAAGACACTCAACCTGACGACACACCCGACACGCAAAGCCCAGATCAGGACGAGTCGGAGTTGAACCTTCCAGATGAGCTTTTGATCGAAGCCGTCAAAGCCGTTCTACCATTCGATGTACTTGCTATGCTTGAAGGCGCTGGTCGCGTCAAAACGGCAACTGGTAGCGGTGGCGCGGGCCAAAAGAAACGCGGCAACCGACGCGGGCGGCCCTTACCTTCAAGGGCAGGGCGGCTTGACGGCGGCAACCGGATTGATTTGGTCGCCACTTTGCGGGCCGCCGTGCCGTGGCAAACCATTCGGCGCAAGCAGAACCCGGAACGCACCGGCGTTCTGATCCGTCCCTCCGACATTCATGTGAAGGTTTTTCAAGAAGTCTCTGACCGACTGGTGATCTTTGCAGTCGATGCATCGGGTTCTTCTGCCGTGGCGCGCCTATCCGAAGCGAAAGGCGCGGTTGAGTTGATGCTGGCCGATGCCTATGCCCGCCGGGACCACGTTGCTCTGATCGCCTTTAGAGGTGAGGGCGCCGAATTGATCCTACCGCCCACGCGGTCTCTTGTTCAAACAAAACGACGTTTGGCCGGTTTGCCGGGCGGCGGCGGCACACCGCTTGCCTCTGGTCTCAAGGCAGCAGCCGAACTTGCCCAGCGCGTACGTGCACAAGGACTTTCACCATCTATTGCCGTTTTAACCGATGGTCGGGCCAATGTTCCGCTTCCCGGTAAAACCGGTCGCGCCGCCGCAAACGAAGATGCGCAGGCGATGGCGCGCCATGTCCGGTCACTCAACATCCCAAGCGCGATGATCGACACATCCGTTAGGCCGCACCGGGACCTTCGAACATTATGTGGTGAAATGGATGCCAAATATATCCCGCTGCCCCGCGCCGATGCCAAAGGCCTAAGCCGCGCCATCGAAACGGCGCTTGGCGAGTGATATCATGGGTGTCGCAGAAACCCTGACGGCTTGGCCCCATGCCGACCATTCACGCTTTGTCGATGTCCGTCCGCATCGCTGGCATGTGCAGGAAATGGGAAAGGGCGATACGATTCTTCTTTTGCATGGGGCAAGTGGTTCAACCCATTCGTGGCGCGATGTGATGACCGATCTTTCTAAGGATTTTCATGTCATCGCCATAGATCTTCCAGGGCATGGTCAAACCAAGCTAGGCTCTCGGCAAAGGTCGTCACTGCCTTTGATGGCACAGGATGTTCAGTCGCTGATTGACCACGAAGGCTGGAACATCAAGGCGATCCTTGCACATTCAGCTGGGGCAGCGTTGGGTCTGCGCATCCTTCAGGCCGCCAAACGGAATACCCCATTAATTGCAGTCAATCCGGCACTCTCGCCATTCAAGGGCCTTGCCGGAGTTTTGTTTCCCATCGCCGCCCGGGTTGTCGCGCTGAGCCCAGTTATGGCAAAGATGATAAAACGGCGTATGGCCGGGCCGGGGCAAGTTGTGTCGATGATGGAAACAACCGGCTCCAAGATCTCGCCCGAGGGACTGAACCTCTATGCCAAGCTGTTCCGCAGCGATGCGCATCTGGACGGAACGTTGCTGATGATGGCGCAGTGGAAGCTGGATGGGCTGGTCTCAGATTTGGCCAAAATCAATGTGCCATGTACGTTCTTGGTTGGTGAAAACGACAAGGCCGTACCGCCATCATCGGTTCGGGACAGCGCCAGGAAGATGCCGAACGCGACGGTCGAGGTGTTCTCAGGCTATGGCCATCTGATGCACGAAGAAGACCCCAAACTGGTCGCCGATCAACTGCGCGCTGTTCTGCGCAAGTAAACGTAATACGCGCCACCACCGCCATGACGGATATGCGCTTCGGATACGTCCAAAACAGCCGTGTTCAGCGGCGCCATGCGCAACCACATTGGAACCTGCCGTTTTAAGATGCCCCGCTGGCGGGGCATTGGATCATGTGGATCGTCACGTTCTCCTTTGCCTGTGATCACGAGAACAAGCCGAAATCCTCGTGAATAGGACGTCAGAATAAATCGTGTGAGGGCAGGGTGCGCCTGATCCAATGTCATGCCATGAAGATCGATCCGCGCTTCTGGCACCAACTTCCCACGGCGCATTTTTCCGTAGGTTTTTGTGTCCATCGCAGGCTTTGCTTTGGGCGTCGGTTGCGGAGTGGTGATCTGTCCATGTGGTGTTTTGCTGGCTCTGCTGCCAATCCCAAACGCGGTTGGCAAATCCATTTTCTCAGGTTCAGATTTGCGACGAACGACAGGTTTCGGGGTTTCAGCAGCGCGGCGCAAAGCTTGGGGCAGCGGGGTCGTTGAATGCGTGACTTTCTGCCAAAGCTCTTGTTCGTCTGGTCGAAGCTTGCGTCGACTCATTGCAACGCCTCAGGCAGGAAGGCATAGGCTCTCTGAATCGGCATCAAGACCACCATCCGCCCCGGGTCTTTAATTCGACCAGCGGCGCGGCCAGCATCATCACCTGTGCCATAAAAGACATCAGCGCGTTGCGCACCTTTGATCGCTGAACCTGTGTCCTGAGCAACCATCAGGCGGCGCAGCGGGGTTTGACCATCTTTTTCGATCCAAACTGGTGCACCCAAGGGGATAAATGCCGGATCTACTGCAATTGACCGCATTGGCGTGATAGACCGGTTCATCGCGCCAAGCGGGCCTCTGTCTGCAGGAACCTGGCTAACTTCGCGGAAAAAGACGTATGAGTCGTTGTGGAACAACAGATCCTGACCATCCAACGGATTCCGCCGAACCCAGTTTTTGATCACATCAGCTGACACCTGATGTGGCTGGTAAACACCACGCCTCACAAGCTCTTGACCAATAGACCGATAGGTGTGTCCGTTAGCACCGCCATACCCAACGCGGATCATTCGGCCATCAGGATAGCGCACCCGCCCCGAACCCTGAACCTGAAGAAAAAACAATTCGACAGGGTCATCGACCCACGCAATTTCTAGCCCACGTCCTTGCATAACGCCGGTGGTCAAAATATCCCGGCGCGTCAACCAAGGTCGACGATCGTTTGCTTCAGGTGGCATTTTGTAAATCGGATGACGGTATCGATCTGTCCGAACCGGGGAACCTGACAGTTCAGGCTCAAAGTATCCCGTGAACAGCGGGTCTTTCCCGTCAGTGATCAACATTGGACGAAAGAACAGTTCGAAAAACTGCCGCGCATCGGTGGCGTCGAACGCCAAGGCACAGAGCGATGACCAATCCGGTTCATCCAGGTCAGCGCATGTGTTCTTGAAAACAGTCAGAGCCGACGAATGATCATCCTCGGCCCAACCGTCCAGATCCTCGAAATCAAGGATTGCGTATTGTGTTTCAGGCTCGTTGGGCACAGCTGGTCCTGCCATCAGAACACCAAGAGATATGGCCGCACCCAGCCTTCGGATCATTCGCCCGTTGCGACAAGCTGCCAGTTCGGATCATCCACACCCATACGACGGGCATAGGTCCAGACATCTTTCTGCCGCTTAACTTGGGTTGGCGACCCTTCGATAACTTCACCTGAACTGTCGCGCACAACAGATGTCAGCTCACCGATATACTTTACCGAAATCTCAGCGGTGCCCGTTTCATCGTGGAACGTGGCATCCACCAAATTCAACTCGCGAACCCCAACAAACTCGGCTTCGATTGTAAGGCCCTGCTCTTCGCGCGCTTCAACGACCTCGGCGAAGGTTTCGTAAACATCATCGGCAAGGAACGGCTTAATCTCTGCCAGTTCACCACGCTCAAAGCCCATGAGGATCATTTCATAAGCACCACGCGCGCCGCCCAGAAAGTCGCCAACACCAAATGACGGTTCTGCGCGTTTCATCCGGGCCAGAGCATCGGCAGCATCACTGTCTGCATCGACATGATCTACGATGTCATGATCAGGGCCGCCTTCAATAACTTCAAACTCACGTCGTGATGACGTGGGTTCGTCCTGCCGTGCGACAGGCGGTTTTTCGAAACCTTCCCGTGTGCCCAAAACGCTCTTCAAGCGCAGGATCAAAAACACGGCGATGCCAGCAAGCACCAAAAGCTGTATCAGCGGAGAATTCATCAGGACCTCGCCCAGACCAAAGTGGAAACGTCGTTGTTGCATCCTTATGTAGGTGTTGGGCGTTGCATAGTCCACCGTACGCCCGGTGAAAGGAGTCCCACGTTATGTGGCTATTTGTGGCTTTTCTGCTCGTTCCCTTGATCGAGATCGGTTTGTTTATTCAAATCCGCGGCCTGATTGGCCTATGGCCGACACTTGGAATCGTGATTTTGACTGCAATCCTGGGAACCTATTTGGTTAGGTCGCAGGGCATTATGGCGATCAACAACCTGCGCAATTCGTTTTCCCGATTAGAGGATCCGTCTGAACATTTGGCTCACGGGGCAATGATCCTGTTCTCCGGTGCTTTGCTTTTGACTCCGGGGTTTTTCACCGATGCTGTCGGGTTTTTACTGCTCGCGCCCCCGGTTCGGTCTGCTTTGATCAGCTATATGCGCAAACACATAAATGTTCAGCGTTTTGAAATGGGCCCCCAACCTGATCCGTTTGGCGACAATCAACCTCATCGTCCACGCGACACAGTCATCGATGGAGACTACCAAGAGGTGTCCAACCCAAAAAAACCCACGCATGAAGGTTCCGGTTGGACGAAGCATTGAGGCTTTCAAGAACGGCTGCTAAGCAACGTCCAACTTTTGTAACCGCTCGATCCGAGGGAGAGACCCATGGCTGATACGCCGGAAACCACTGCCAACGGTGCCGCACCGCAAGCTGCGCCCGTGAAAATGAACGTCCTTGCGCAATTCGTGCGCGACATGTCGTTCGAAAACATTCTGGCCCAAAAAGGCGTTCAAGGCGACGTTCAGCCTGACGTTCAACTTCAGGTCAATTTGGATGCCAAGAAACGTACAGCCGACAACCAGTACGAAGTGATCCTCAAGCTTCAGGTCACCTCAAAATCCAAGGAAAGCGGCGACACGCTGTTTGTTTTGGAACTGGAGTATGCAGGCGTCTTCCTCGTGGAAAACGTGCCGGACGATCAGCTGCATCCATTCCTTTTGATCGAATGCCCGCGCATGTTGTTCCCGTTTGTCCGCCGCATCGTAAGCGATGTAACACGCGACGGTGGCTTCCCACCACTGAACCTGGAAACTATTGATTTCCTTCAGCTTTACCGCACTGAACTGGCCCGTCGCGCCAGCGCGCAGCAGGAAGAAACTGCCAACGCATGAGCGTTACAGCCGCTTCCATATTGCGGCATCCCCAAGGTTTTCGACAAAGGCGGCGTGAGCCGCCTTTTCATTTTCCGATATCCGCGGTGGCAATGGGGCCGGGCGAGGGTGCGGGCGCCATTCCGTTGCCGCGCGCCCAGCTTCTGACGTATCCTCCGATACACTCAGGCCAAAATCGGGCTGCTTTCCGCCGATCAGCTCAAGATACACTTCAGCCAGAATTTCAGAGTCCAAAAGCGCGCCGTGCAGCGTTCGGGACGAATTGTCGATCCCGAACCGCCGGCATAGCGCATCAAGGGATGCCGGCGATCCTGGAAACTTTCGCCGCGCGATTGCCAAAGTATCAACAGCGCGGTCAAATGGAATCGGCGCACGTTTCACCCATGAAAGCTCTGCGTTCAGGAATTTCATGTCGAACGCAGCATTGTGGATCACCAGCTTGGCGTCACCGATGAAATCAACAAACGCTTGCGCAACATTGGCAAATACCGGCTTGTCACGCAGAAAATCGTCGCCCAGCCCATGCACCTCAAACGCCTCTTGCGGCATCCCGCGTTCCGGGTTGATGTATTGATGGTAGGTCTTGCCGGTCGGCACATGGTTGAATAACTCAACCGCACCAATCTCAACGATACGGTCGCCCTGATCCGGCTCAAACCCCGTTGTTTCCGTATCGAGAACAATCTCACGCATTGATCATCTGTTTCCTGATTTGCTCAAGAACATCGTGAACCTGCTGCTTCGCATGTTCAAGCGTATCAGTTTCGATCACGAAATCCGAACGCTTACATTTCTCGTCATTGGGCATTTGCTTTTCTAGAATTGCAAGAAACTGCTCACGCGTCATTGTCCCCCGCTCAAGAACGCGCTTTTCTTGCAGTTGAGGTGAAACAGCGACACATACAACCGCATCCATCTCAGCTTCCGCACCTGTTTCGAATAGCAGCGGGATATCGAAGACTACAATCTCGGAACGCGTCGATTTCGCGAATTGTTCACGGTCATCGCGGACAAGCGGATGTACGATACCCTCTACCTGACCAAGCGCATCTGGATTTCTTCCAATTATCCCACGTAAAGTGCCTCGATCAACGGCACCTCCTGAAATCGCATCCGGGAACATGGCCTCAACCGGCAATACCGCAGCACCACCGACATCGTACAACCGATGAACTGCGGCATCCGCATCCCAAACAGCACAGCCCGCATCGGCAAAAATCTTAGCCGTCGTGGATTTTCCCATACCGATTGACCCGGTCAGACCCAGCTTGAAACTCACCTCAACACCGCAGCTCGAACATTGTCATCGACTGAGGGGCGTTTTCCAAACCAACGTTCAAATCCCGGAACAGCCTGATGCAACAGCATGCCCAGACCATCGACCGCGTGGCACCCCCGTTCTTCGGCAGTTGTCAGAAGTCGGGTTCGCAATGGCGCATAAACAAGGTCATTCACTATTGCCCCGGGTCTTAACCCATCCAGCGGGACGCGCATCTCGGGTTTTCCCGTCATTCCCAACGATGTGGTGTTTACAACCAAATCGGCCTCTTCCAGCACATTGCCTGCCTGCACCCATTCAACAACCTGCACTCGGTGACCAAAATCCTCGCGCAGCTTTTCCGCGCGGATCCGGGTGCGGTTGGTTAACATGATTTTAGGCACACCTACGTCCAGCAATGACGCCAGCACCGCCCTTGCAGCACCACCCGCGCCAAACACGACAGCCGGCCCAGATTTTGGGTTCCAATTGGGAATAGCCTGACGAATATTTTCAATAAACCCATAACCATCTGTATTATCGGCATGAATCCGTCCATCTTTGCGGAAAATCAGAGTGTTCGCAGCACCGATCAACGTTGCGCGATCCGTAATAAGATCCGCGATTTCCATCACTTTTTCTTTGTGCGGTATCGTGACATTCGCACCCACAAACCCAAGGTCTGCCAGTCGCGGCAGCAAGTCAGCCAACTTTTCCGGAGCAATATCCATCGGAATGTAGTGACCCTTAAGGCCATATTTTCTGAGCCAGTACCCATGTACGTTAGGGCTTTTGGAGTGTGCTACGGGGTGGCCAATAACAGCGGCCAATGGAATTTTACTGTCACTCATCGGTCGATCCGTCCGGTCAAAGTAAGGTGGTTCAGAAGCTCCAGTAACGGAAGTCCAAGAACCGTGAAATAGTCACCTTGAACCTGCGTGAACAACCGCGCACCTTCTTCTTCAAGTTTATAGGCACCGACAGAATGCCGAATGCTGTCCCAGTTGCGATGAACGTAACCTTCTAGATACGCATCTGAAAAGTCACGCATGCGTAAACGCACAACACCCACATGCCGCCACTTAGGTTCACCATCTTCATATAGTACAGCGGCAGACAGCAAACTGTGCGAACGGTTTCGCAAGACACGAAGCTGCTCACACGCCTCCTCTGGGCTTGTTGGTTTTCCAAAAACAGACTTATCGACCGAAAGTACCTGATCGCACCCCAAGACCAACGCACCGGGTAACTTGTCCGAAACTTTGCGTGCTTTCATTTCCGCTAGCGTATCAGCAATATCTCGGGGCGAAGCTTCTTCCGCTTCAAGCGCCTGACGGATCGCCTCTTCATCGATTCGCGCCACTTGCACATCGAACCGAAGTCCTGAGTTACGCAGCAGGTCAGCGCGGATCTGCGACCCTGACGCCAGAACAAGATCAATATTCATGTGGACAACTCTTGGGGCAAGTTACGTTTGTTTACCGGAGTGTTTTGGGGAAATCGTTCTCTCTGAGCAAGCCGATACAAATCTCACCAAGTTGTTCTTTGGTTCACATCCGGTTGTTAGAGCTGTGGAAAGGATAAAATGGTATGCGTTAGGCCCTCAATAATGGGCCTCTATGTTAGAGTTTTCCCAAATTTATCCACTGATCAAGAGAATTTTTATAATTATTATTCAGATACTTAGTTAAGATATGCGCGTTACCAATAACTTATACCCACACTATCCATCCATACATACATAGGTGGATAAATTATGTACAAATCAATAATCCACAGACGAGCGTCTGCACTACTGACTACAAAAACCTTTCTAAATTCT